>JAEUUU010000085.1 GCA_016787345.1 Saprospiraceae bacterium
TTTCGCCGGCTTTCAGGCGTTTGTTGAATTTGAGCAGGTGCATGTTGTAATCCCAGTCTTCGTGAATCAGATCGGGCTCCATGCCGTGTTTTTCTTCAAAAATAAAACTCGTGCTGGCCGCCACCGTATAGCGCCCCGTGGGCGATTGACCCACCGAAGTCAGCAACGGAATGAGCACGTGCGGGCGGTCGATCTCGGCGTAGTAGTTGCGCACGCCCTGCAACATTTCAGGCGCTTCTATGACGGCGGCTGGTGTGATGACGACGTCTTTTTTGGCTTTGATTTCGACGATGCTCAGGGCGCAAAAAGGCAGGTGCCGCAGGGCCATGACCGAATGGCTGACCGACAACTGGTCGCCCACCTCGAAAGTGGTGGTGAGTTGGGCATGGCGCATGTCGAGTGTCTGGCGGTAATTGGCTATGTCGCGCCGGCCGATGCGCCGGCCATCGACGTCGAGGTTCATGTTGACGAAGTTGAACCCTTTGAGAATGTTCGACACCCGGCCGCGCAGGTAGTTGTCGTAGGCGCCGTTGAGCACGACGGTCGACACCTTCATAGGCTCGGGAGAGGAGACCAGACCGATCATGCCATTGGCGACCGTGATGCCGTAATAATTGGAGGGGTCGATGTTGTCGGCAACGATCAGCCAGGGATCGGGCGTTTGCTGCCCGATGGCAAGGCCGCGGCCCCCAAGCGTGAAAACAAGCGCCAATACAAGGTGCAGTGAAAGCGTAGCAATCTTCATAAAACCGAGAGATGTTGTTGTTTGAAAACTGACGAAATGTAGCGTATTCCGGTTGTTGCGCCTACTAATTTTGATCGTCGTAAAAAACCTCAAACGTCCAAAACACGCATGTTTTTTAAAAATCTTCCTTTTTTCTGTCCCGAACGTTTACCTTTGTGCCTGCTTTTTTTGAAAGGTAAGCTTTTTGTATTTAAAATTCTGATTTTCAGTTAATTAGGAGTAAAATGGCCTTAATCGGAACGATTCGGAAAAACGGTTGGATCCTCATTGTCCTCATGACCCTTGCCCTCGGCGGGTTCATTGCGATGGAAATTTATTCCAACATCCAGCGCAACAGCGCAGGGGATGTCAACACCATTGGTAAAGTAAACGGTAAGGAAATCAAACGCTCTGATTTCGACACCTACGAGAAACTGGTGTACACCAACGCGCGCAGCAACCCCTACCAGGTTCGTACCCAGGTATGGAACTATTTTGTTGAAAATGCCATCATGACCGATATCGCCGATGAAATCGGTTTGGGTGTGCCGGCTGACGAGTTGAAAGACCTCGAATTCGGCGACAATATCAGCCCGATTATCGCGGATCGTTTTAAAGACGAAACCGGCCGGGTCAATATGCAAAACCTGATGCAGATCAAAGCGGCTATCGAAGGTGGTCAGTTTACCGACCCGCAATACCGCGCTTACTGGTCGATCCAGGAAAAAGAAATCGTCAAGCAGCGTTTGCAGGACAAAATGTTCGCCATGGTGACCAAAGGCATGTATACGCCTACCTGGCAAGCAGAAGTCGCCTTCCGCGAAACCAACGAACGCCTCGACTTTACCTTCGCCCGCGTACCGTACGAGCGTATTCCGGATACGGAAATCCAACTCACGGATGCCGACTACGAGGCTTATCTCAAAGAAATGCCGGGCGTGTTCGACCAGCAGGAAGAGACGCGTATGCTCACCTATGCCGTGATCAATATCGCGCCCTCTGCCGCCGACAGTGCTTCCGCCCGCGACGCCGTAACCAAACTGCTCGACGGCCTGCGCACCACCACCAACGACTCTACCTACGCCGCTGCCAACAACGGCGTGTATGATTCCGACTTCCGTACCAAGGATCAGCTGCCCCTCTCGATGGCCGACAGCCTGATGAAAGTACCGGTCGGCACCATCATCGGTCCGTTCTTCGAAGCCGGCAACTTTACCATCGCCAAGGTGCTCGATCGCAAACTGATGCCCGACTCCGTTCAGGCCCGCCACATCCTTATTCGTGACGCCACACCGGCCAGCGAACGCAAGATCGACAGCCTCCGCGCCCTCATCGAAAGCGGCAAAGCGCGCTTCGACTCGCTGGCCGTTCGCAACAGTCAGGACCCCGGCTCGGCAGTCAAAGGCGGCGAACTCGGTTACATGGCTTATGGCCGTACCGTGCCCGAATTCAACAACGTACTGTTCAATACCGGCGAAGAAGGCAAACTCTACAAAGTCTCCACCCAGTTTGGCTGGCACCTGATCCAGATTACCGGCAAAAAATTCCTGGGCAAGGAAGCCCGCGTCCGCTGCGTATTCCTCAACAGCGAACTGTCGCCGAGCGATGCTACCCAACAGGCGTTTGAAGACAAAGCCGCCGCCCTGTCGCAGCAGGCCAAAACGCTGAGCGACCTGCAAAACATGGCGCCGCAGCAAGGCTTCCAGATTCAAACCTCGCCTTTCGTCAAAATCAATGACTTCTCTATCGGTCAGGCTATTGCCGGCGACGGTTCCCGCGAAATAATCCGCTGGGCTTTTGACAAGAAAACCAAAGTAGGCGACGTCAGCAAGGAAATCTTCCCGATTCGCCAGCAAGGCGTATACTACAACAGCCAGTACGTTGTCGCCGCCCTGAAATCCATCGTACCGGCTGGAGAGGCCACGGTGGAAACCATCAGAGGCCAGCCGCGCGTCGATGCAGAAGTGCGCAATCGCAAAAAAGCGAAGGCCATCATCGAAAAAACCACCAACAAAAGCGACCTGAACGCCTTTGCCAGCCAATGGCAAGTCACGGTGGATACCGCCAAAATGACCAACTTCGGTCAGGCTACTTCGCCCAATATGGGTCAGGAACCCCGCGTATACGGTATCGCTTTCTCGATTTCCAAAGATGCAGTCGGCGGTCCGATTGCCGGTAATACGGGCGTATTTCTGGTTCAACCGATTTCCGATCGCACCCAGGTCACCATTCCGCCCGACCTGAGTTACGCCCGCCGCCAGGTATCGTCGATGTCGGCTTCACCGGTTCGTATGAACCTGATGACGGAGATCAAGAAAAACGCCGAGATCAAAGACTTCCGGAACCGCTTCTTCTAAGCCGGCACGGTATTCATACAAACAAAAGAGGCTGCTCCAATCGGGCAGCCTCTTTTGTTTAATACCTAAAAAAACTGCATTTTTACCCGCTGAACCTCCCTGAAAGCACAAACTATGGAACTACAATCAACAATTGAGGCCGTCAGGGCTCTCTTGCGCCAGGGCGATACCGGCGCTGCGCTGGAGACCCTTCGCCTGTATTTGGAAGAACAAAAGCCGCCCGGGCTACACGCCACGCTCGAGATGCTGCACGGCCTGGAAGCGCGTTATGGCGCCGTTCGGCAAAAAGAATTCAAAGGCCTGATCGCTCCGCAGGATGCCCAACGCGAGTACAACCAGATCAACGACGCGCTGCTGGGTTTGCTTACCGACATGCAATCGGGCAAAACCCCTGTTTCAGCCGCCTCGCGACGCCGCCGCAAGGTCTGGGCGGTTGCGGCGGTTGCGCTGGTCGCAATAGTGACCCTGGTCTTGTTTGTATTTAAAAACAAAGAACATTGCCCCGATTTTAGCGGGGCCAATGGCCTTCGCGTCATGATTCTGCCTTTTCAAAAGGTGGGCGGCAATGATCAGGCGCCCGAAATCGTGCTGCAAAAGGTCATCCGACAGCGCACCGGCGACAACCAGTTGCCGGTCAAAGTGGAAGTTTACACCTCGCTGCCGGCCAGTCGCCGCAACCCCGACCATGCGGATGCCGCCCAAATGGGGCGTGATTGCGGCGCCGATCTGGTGATCTGGGGAATTTATGCAACCGACGATTCCACCCGCGTGGATATCAACTATGTATTTGCCCAAAATGAATCGAATAGCGTCAGTACCGGCTTTCAGGCTTTTGGCAACATTACCGAATTGCAATCGGGCGCTTTGGTTAAAAGGACGCTCGACGACGCCATTTTTTCCGTGTGCGCGCTGATGGCTATTCGTGCCGACAATATGCCGCTGGCGAAAAAATGGCTGGAGAAAATAAAGGAACCTAATGCCCGCGAAGCGGCATTATTGACCAGGGTAAATGAAAATTTGCAGTAAAAAGAGCCTTAACGCGCTGAAATTTGCCTGATCTGGAGCGTGTCCAGAAACTGCATGGTATCGGGCAGACCGTTGAGTACCCGCACATTGTCGGGCAATTTAAGCGGCCCGATAAACACCTGGGCGCCGGTGACCAGCAACCGCCCGCCAGGTAACAGCTGGGCAATTTGATCCACGTAGCTTTGGATCGACTGCCGGGGCAAAGGCTCTTGTAAAATCGTGAAGACATAATCGGGCCTGACCGCCTGGCAGGCGTCGCGCAGATCGCCGATCGAATTACCCTGCCCGAGATAAACGACTCTTTGGCCGCGTTTTCTGAGCAAATAGTGTACAAACAACAGGGTCAGTTCCTGCAATTCGCCATCGGGCAGGTACAGGATAAACGTTGTTTTTACCTCGCCCGTCTCGCCCGACACCTTGTCGATGGCGCACATGAGTTTGCGGCGAATCAGGTTGCTGATAAAGTGTTCGTGCGCGGGACTGATGCTGTTGGTCAGCCAGAGCACGTTCAGTTTGTTCAGAAAAGGATAAACCAGCTGGATGATGGTTTCTTCAAATCCGTACTCCTCCACATAGTTATTGAAGATATGCTGAAAGGTGCTTTCATCCATATCGATCATGGCCAGCGTAAGCGCGTCGATCTGCGTATTGGCTGCCGAATTGTTTTTGGCAATTTCTGATACCCGGTTGGCGATCTCGTCGGTGCCCATTTTCGCCAGTTTGCTGATCTTCAAGCCATGCCGGTTCAGCAAAGCGACGTTGAACAGGTGGCGCAGATTTTCGTCGGTGTAGTAGCGGATATTCGTATTGGTCCGGGCAGGGGCAATGAGGTGATAGCGCTGCTCCCACATTCGGATGGTGTGCGCTTTAATACCGGTTAACTTCTCCAGATCCCTGATGGAATAGATAGCCATTTTGCCAGATGCCAGATATTCGTTGTAAGGTCAGTTTGTGTTTCGTTTATCGCGCAAAAAGCGATAATTGTTGTTTGGACCGACAAAAATATGCTAACAGGCAAAGTCTGCTAATGTTCATCAAAAAAATCAGCCGGCTTTTTCTCCGACCAGCCATTTTTTGAACTCAGCGGAGCGTTCTGTGCTGACAATGGTTTCCAGATCGATGGGCGGATCGAGGTCGACTTTTACCCGGCTTTTGGAGTAGGGATGCATTTCTTTGATCGCGACTACATTGACGATAAACTGCCGGTTGATGCGGAAAAACGTGCCCGGGTCGAGCATGATCGCGAGTTTGTCGAGCGGATAGTCGACCGGAAAACGTTTCCCGGTGCTGCGTACGACCAGAAACGTAATCTTGTCTTTTGTATAAAAATAGGCCGCGTCGGCCATGTCGACGAGTTTGATGGCGCTGCCGAACCGGATCAACATGCGGCGCAGGTGATTGGAGCCTTCCTGTCGGCGCAGGCTGTCGAGCAGTGAGGAGTAATCGGCATTTTTAGCGGCCCCGAACACCTGTTTGTATTTTTCCAACGCTGCTGCCAATTCGCTGTTTTTGATGGGTTTGAGCAGATAGTCCACGGCATTTACCTTGAAAGCTTGCAGGGCATATTCGTCGTAGGCCGTGGTAAAAATGACCGGACAAGTGATGCTGACGTGTTCGAATATGTCGAAGCTCGACCCGTCGGCCAGGTGAATGTCGAGAAAGATCAGATCGGGCTGCGGGTTGCTTTGCAGCCAGGTTACGGCCATTTCGACGGTATCGAGTTTTTCGAGCACCAGAATGGCGGGGTCCAGTTCGGTCAGGAGTTTTTCCAGCCGGCGGGCGGCGGCATTTTCATCTTCGATGATCAGTACTTTCATATCGGTTCAGATACAAGACATGAATTTGTCAGGATTCGTGTTTGACGAGTGGAACTTTTACAATAAAAAACGCGCTGTCTTCTTTGACCAGCACGGGGCGTTCGCCGAGTAATTTATAGCGGTTGATCAGGCTTTGCAGCCCGAAACGGGTGCTGGGCTCGGGTTTTATTTTTCGCTGTATGTTGTTGCGTACCAGGATGTAGTGCGGATCGTCGGGGTCGTCCAGGATTTCGATCAGCAAGGGATGGCTTCGGGTGATGACGTTGTGCTTTACGGCGTTTTCGACCAGCATCTGGAGGGTGAGCGGCATAATGAGGCCGCTTCGTTCGCCCAGCCGGATATCGAGCGAGAACCCGTCTTCGAAGCGTTTTTTGAGCAAAAAATTGAAGTGCCGTACCAGTTCGAGTTCTTCTGCCAGTCCGATGAGGTCTTTTTCGCGATAGAGCATCATTTTGCGGTAGAAGTCGGCCAGGTGTTCGACGTATTCCACGGCGATTTTGGGATTTTCCTCGATGATGGTAATCAGGGTATTAAAGCTGTTGAACAAAAAATGCGGATTGATCTGGCTTTTCAGAGCGGCAAACTGCGATTCCACCGACTCGCGTCTCAGGCGCGCTTCACGCCTCAAACGGGCTTCCCGATTGGTGACCACGGCATACAAAATACTTAAAAACCCAATGATACTCAGCGCAATAAACCACCAGCGCGCCCAGATCGGGGAATTGATCTCGAAGGCGTAGGTCGCTTCGGAGGTGCCTTCGAAGGCGCCGTGTTCCGTGCTCTGCACCCGAAAAACGTAGCGCCCGGGCGGCAAATTGGGGTAGGATGCCGAGCGGTCTTTTGTTTCTTTCCATTCCGGATCGAATGGGTCGAGGCGATAGCGGTATCGCACGGCCTCCGGATGGTTGTACCACAAGCCCGTGAAGTTGAAAATGAAATAATTCTGGTCGTAGGGGAATTTGTTATTTGTAATAAAATCAATGGGTTGCAAAAAAACGCTGACCCCTGTCAGCACACTGAATGGGTCGTATTGAAAGGCTTCGGCATAGCTGGCCAAACGAATAATACCACCCTGGGCGCCCAGCCATACATTGCCGCCGGCATCGGTGAACAAGGCATTCAGGTTGACGGGCGCAGCGCCCGATTCACCGAGCGGGAAAAATGTGGTATGGCCGGTTTCCGGGTTCAGTACATCGAAGCCGTCTTCGTAAGCCACCAGAATTTCGCCTTTCCCGCTGGTTGCCAGCCCTATGATGGCCTGGCTGTGCAGACGTTGGGCGGTGGTATATCGCTTGAACGCCTGACCGTCGTAAGAGAACAAACCCTCTTTTTCCGTACTGAACCAGATCGCCCCGCTCAGATCCTGGGTAATGGCGTAAATGGTTTTTAATCCGATGCCGGCGGCCTCGGTGAAGTGCCGGAACTGGCCATTTTCGAGCACTGTGAGGCCCTTGCCATCGGTCCCGAACCATATCCTTTGTTGTCGGTCAACAAAAACGCGATAGATGTAGTGGGTGCCCAGTTCATCCTGCCGGGCATAATATTCGAACCGGTTTCCCTTCAAATCAACCTCTACCACACCGCCGAGGGTCGCCAGCCAGACGTGGCTGCCAGCGTTGGCGATCGACAGGATGCTGCCATTCACCAGTCCGTCCCGTTCGCTGATTTGTCTGCGTACCTTGCCGGTGGGGTCGATGATAAATACCCCGTTGCCAAAGGTGCCGGCCCAAATCGTGCCATCGGACATTTCCTGCAGTGTCAGAATGTTTTGTTTGCCGGGCAAAATCGACCGGAATTCGCCGTTTTCCTGCAGCAACAGCCCTTCGTCTGTGCCTGCCCAGAGCCGCGAGCGATGATCGACACAAACCGCCTGCACGTTGGCGGACGGGACGCCGAGAATGCTCACGCGGCTGTTGGCCGACCAGCATTCGCCTTTTTTATTCAACAACCAAAGCAAACCTTCCCGGTCTTTCATCAGGGTGCCGACCTGCATATTGCGCATGGGATTGCCTTCCGGAAACGCTGTCATGCCGTTGTTGCTGCTGCCGGTGGCCAGGCGCACGGCGCCGTGATCGGTTGTACCGACCCAGAGTTCGGAAGGCGGAAACCAGGCCATGCTGCTGACGGCGCCCAGCGCCCAGTCGGCGCTTTTGTAATCGAATTGATTGGTCCGGACGTTGTACCGGCTCACGCCGCCGTCGTAAGCGCCCAGCCACATATTGCCCTGTTCGTCGGGTAAAAGCGCGGGAATGATCTCGTCCTGGAGGCCTTCGGCAATGCCGATGGTTTTTACGTTTTTTTGTCCATTGGCCGTCATGGTGCAAATGCTGACGCCGCCGTCGGTGGCCGCCCAGATCCGGCCCAGGCCATCGCGGGCGATGGCATATACGAAGACGCTGCTCAATCCTTCGTCTTCTTCATTGAACTGGTAAAGCCGGTTGTTTTTCCAGCAATACAGCCCTTCGCCGTAGGTGGCGATCCATAGGCCCCCGTCGGCGTCTTCGGCAAAGGCTTTAATGGGTACGGCCGGTGTTCCTTCTTCGGGCAGCCAGCGTTGCAGCTGGGTGGGTAGTACCTCGGCGCCTTCCTGCTCGCCGTTGTGCGTCGGATGAAATACCGCGAATGGCGAGAGATAACCGATAGCGCCGTTTTCAAACCCGACCCACAATCGGTCGGCGGATTCATACAGGGCTGTGATGGTTACCGCACCCAGGGTGTCGGGGAGGGCAATAGCCTGAAAACCAATGCCATCATAACGGTAAAGTCCTTTGTCGGAGCCTGTCCATATCCATCCGCGCCGTTCCTGCAGGATGCTTGTAAAGTGTACGCCGCTGAGTTCTTTGACTCCTCTTTGCCGAAAAACCGGCATCTGTGCCGCGACTCGTTGAGCGTCGAAGTACAGGAGCAGAAAGAGAAAAAACACAGGATGGATCTTCATGATCGGAGTTTCGGTTGCGGTTCAGACGGGACTCTAATTTTGCCAGGACATATCGGCATCAACGCGAACGGCAATTTCTTCCGCTATTTTTTGGTGCACTACCCGCGGGATGGAAATATCGTGATCGGCCAGCCGCACGGTAAAATCGGCCTGTACCCGCATTCGCTGGCCTTTGACCGTTACCTGTCCGCGAATGATGCGCTCCTGCTCCACACCGTGAATGTTGAGTTTGCCCTTTGCCCTGACCGTATAAGTACCGTCTTTTTTATAATCGATCGTTTCAATGATCTTGCCCTGAAAAGTTGCTTTGGGGTATTTGCTGCTTTCCATGTAGTTTTCGTTGAAATGCTCGCGCTGCAAAGGACTGTTGAACCCTTCGAAGGTTTTGATGTCGACCGCCCAGGCAAAGGTTTGGGCTTCGGGATCGATGAGGCCGCGCATTTTGTTGCTACGCGCCTCGATGATTTCGAGCGGCGCATCCGATTTGAAATGCAGGGAGCCGTTGTCGCAGCGAAAAACCTCCTGTATGCCGTCCAATGCAGGTTGTTCGGGCGATTGTTGCGGACGATCGGTCCAGAGTGCCACACACCAAATACTCATTAAGGCCGGAAAAAGAGAAGCAAGCATATTTCTGTGTATTAGACGGTGAAGGTACGACCGCCCTTCCGACGCTTGGGAAATAGTCGGATGAGCCGGTAAAAACCTTTGCTGAAAACGCAAAAACTGTGACTTAAGAGAAGTGGCCCGGCATGGATTTTGCCAACATGTCAAAACATAAAGTTAAAAAAGGGGCTTCCGTCCAAAAAAGCGCCCGCTTCATTGCCAGATTGGGAAAAGACGCTACCTTTGAGACGGGTAAATCAAAACGTGCTATGCGAAACTTCTTCCGTAACAACAAAAAAGAGGAACCAACCAGCCAACCGCAATCCGAAGGGGGAAAGCGCTCGCTGGATGCCCTCCAGGACGAACTCGACGTCCTCGACGACAACAAGTTGGAACGGCTGGGTGGCGGTAAATCCACTTCCAAATCGGTGCTGGATTTCTTCGACCTGAGCTCGAGTTGCGGCGATACCATCCCGCAATAACGCTACTTGTCCGACTCACACATGGTCAAAGCCTTTTGCCGCTTCTGCGACAAAAGGCTTTTTTAATTTTACCCCATGAACTTGAACTGGCTCGAAATCATCGCCTCCCTGCTCGGCGTCGTCTGCGTCTGGCTCGTCGTGCGGCGCAATATCTGGACCTTTCCCATCGGCATCGTGCAAGTTACCCTGACGGCCATTGTATGCTATCAGGCCCAACTCTACTCCGACATGCTCCTGCAGGGCGTATTCGGCCTGATGCAGGTGCAGGGCTGGCTATTGTGGCGCAACAGCGACCGGGCCGACGACCAACGGATCGCCGTGCGTTCGCTTTCTCCGCAACAATGGCTGATCACCGGCGCTTTGCTGCTGGCCGGTACTTTCGGACTGGGTTATACGATGTACAACTGGACCAATGCCAGTTTCCCCTTTCGCGACGCATTCTGCACCAGCCAGTCGATCCTTGCCCAATGGTGGATGAACAAACGTTACCTCGAAAACTGGATTCTTTGGCTGGCCGTCGATCAGGTGTATATTTTTATGTACGCCGACAAGTCGCTGTACTTTTTTGCCGCTTTGTACGCCGTTTTCCTCGTACAGGCCACCCTTGGTTATATCGAGTGGAAACGCAAACTCGCCTGAATCTTAATTCTCCAAAATACCCAACGCCAGCCAGGCAAACGGTAATACAAACAAAAAGGCATCGAAACGATCGAGTAGCCCCCCGTGACCGGGCAACAAACTGCCCGAATCCTTGACGCCGAGACTGCGTTTCAGCATACTTTCCACCAGATCGCCGAGGGTGCCGAATACACCGACCACGGCAGCCAAAACCAGCCATTGCACAACGGAATAATCGTCGACATACGTCGACAGCAGCCAGGCCATCCCGACCGTGCAAACGATGCCGCCGAGGGTGCCTTCCCAGGTTTTATTGGGTGAAATGCGTGGAAACAACTTGGTCCGGCCAATTTTCGAACCGATAAGGTACGCCAGCGTGTCGTTGGTCCAAACCAGCCACAAGAGTCCGAATACCCGGTTGGGGGCATACCCGAACCCCGATTTCCAGGCAACAGACTGCAGCAGCAAGAGGGGCACGGAGATATAAAATATGCCGAGCAAATAGGTGCCTACGTTGGAAAAGGGCGAAGCGGAGCGGCCGAACAATTCGATCAGTAAAAGGAGCGAGACAAAGGCCGGGACGACGATGATCGAAATCATGCCGACGCCGTCGAGCGCCAGGGCGGCCACGAAAGGGGCGAGCCCCCAAACGAGGCCGATGATTTGGCGTAAGGATTTGCCGTCCTCTTCGGGCAACAGCAAGCCCATCAGTTCCCAAAGGCAGCCGGCCGCAATCAGCAGGCTCAGTATTCTGAACGGGATCAGCCCGCCATATACCCCCCCGATCATGGCGATGGCAAAAAAGACTGCTGTGATGGCGCGTTGTTTCATGATGCGTTAGTCCTTGTTTAATGGTCATTGCCTTTGACGCGTTCCCACAGGCGACCGAATGATGCCTCGCTGCCTTTTACGCTGCTGCGGTTGCGGTTGTTTTGTTTGATGTCCCATTCCCCTTTTTCATTTTTAAAAGCAAGAAAGGGGAATACGTAGTTTGTCCCGGTAAGGGTATCGCCCAGCAGCCCGAAGCGCAGGTCGTTGACCTGCAGAGTGTCTCCGTTGTAGGGAATGACGTTGTAATAACCGTTGCTGAACCAGCGCAGGAAATACCCCGCCCGGGTGTCGGGGCCGATGGGGTCGAGCAACTCGTGGTTTTTGGGGATGACCGATATCGGGGTATAGCGTTCTTCCCGGTCGTTAAACCCGTACATACCGAAGTAGTAGGCCGTGTCGCCCTCCGCCACACCGTACCACACGATGTTGTTGAAAATGGAGGGATTGGTCATGTAGCGGTGGTACCGGATATCTTTTGCCTGCAGGGTCTGTTCAAATATGCGGTTGGCTACGCTTTTGTGCCACATCGTATAGCCCAGGTAAGCGCAAAACCAGATGATACCCACCCAGTTCCAGTTGACCCGTAGGGCGCTTCCGCGCGAAAAGCGTGATGCCACTAAAAGGCACAGTGCAAAGGGGAATGTCGCCAGCGGATCGACGACCGAGACGGAATTCCATTGCACCCGGAAATCCGAAAACGGCTGCCAGATTTGGGTGCCGAAATTGGTAAAACAGTCGAGTATCGGGTGGGTAAAAATACTCCAGAAAAACAGGGCGACCCAGACCCGGTACGGCACTTCGACCTGTGAAAGGTCGCGGCCGAGGTAGTCGCGCCAGAGTTTTCGCGCAAACCAGATGCCCAGCAGGAGGGTAGGGGTGAAGATGTACCAATTGAGCCCCTCTCCAAGCATCACCGGTATAAAGTTGATGCCGGCCGCCGCAACCAGATAAATGATGAGCCAGACCGCCATGGCCGTCACCTTGTACCCTTGCCTTCGGTAATGACCTTTTTCATAAAACCACTGCGTCATTCGGGCAAAGACAAAAGGCGCCAGCGCCGCAAACAACATGGAATGCATGAACCCCCGGTGGAAAGAGGTGGCGGTCAGTTCGTCGGTAAAAAAAGTGGCAAATACATCCAGATCGGGAATTGTACCGCCAATCGCTCCCCATAACATGGCGCGGTTGCCCAGTTTTCTGCCCGCAACCGCTTCGCCACATGCAGCGCCAAGAACAATCTGTGTGAGGGAATCCATATCGAGTAATGGTTGATAACTATTTCTTCCTGACCAATTCTGCCCGCTGAAACACTTTAAACGGGAAGGTTTTGACTTCGGGAATATCTTCTTCTCCTTGTTTGGTATTGCCGGTGGAGGAGACGGGCGTTTCGTTGCCCGACATCACTTCGAATACCATGGTATCGGGGCCGGTTTTTTCGTACGTGCAAAGTATCCGGTTGCCCTGAACCGTAAACCAGCACAAGAGTTTGGCGCCGAACAGGTAGCTTTCCATCTCGATCGAGTTTTTTTCATCCACTTTCCAGATGCCGCGCTCGGGCTGCACGGGTACCAGTTCGTAGGGCCGCCAGTCGTGCTCTTTGGAGCCGTACACCAGCCCGAAGGTATAGCGCCCGCTGTTGGAGGTGTCGATTTTATGTATTTCCACCATCATATCGATTGATTGGGCCAGGCCCCTGGTGCTGTAAATATTGAGTTTGCCCACCCAGTCGCCCTCCCAGGATGCCGGGAAGGAGAGGGAGTCGGCCTGTTGTGCGCTAAGGCAAAAACCGTTGAAAACGAAAAAGATAAGCAGCGATAGTCTCATATGTGGTCGTTTATTGGCTGCAAAAATAGCCAACAAACCGGGCGCCATGGAAAAATGCCTATTTTTCCGCCCGACAAGCCGTAATTGCCATGAAAATTCCTTCTCTTCTCTTTCTGGTACGCGCCACGGGCGCCGTGGTCCGGCGTTTCCCTTTGGTCGCTGCCGCTGCCGTGACCGCCGTAATCGCCTTAATGGGACTGACCGAAAACGAGCAGCAGCCCGTGCTCGTCAAACTCTGGATGATGGGTCAGTTGGGCGTGCCACTTTTCACCGGGTTGCACACTTTTGCCGAATCGCGCGGCTGGCAGGAACAGAACTGGCGGCGCTGGGCGGTGCTGGCGGGCGGCCTGTTATTGCTGGCGGTGTACTATGCTTTGTTGCCCGACCCGCTTGGCCGCGGTTTTGGTGAAACGGAGGGCGTGCGCTTTGTCGGTATTTTGCTGGCTGCGCACCTCGTGGTTGCCGTTGCACCCTATCTGAATCAGTTGCGTATCGCCGATTTCTGGGCTTACAACAAACAATTGTTTGCGGCCTGGATTGTCGGAGCGGTGTTTACCGTGATCCTTTGGGGCGGCCTTTCACTGGCGCTACTGGCGCTCGAACGGCTGTTTAAGGTCGATATTCGGGAAACCCTGTACGTGCACATGTTTATTTTGCTGGCAGGCCTGTTTCATTCTGCCTACCTGCTGCATCATTTGCCGCGACAATACGCCGAAGAAGCCACCGACACGGGCTACAACGCCGTGTTCAAAAACCTGTGCAAATACATCCTGATCCCGATTGTCGGCTTGTATTTCCTGATTCTGTATGCCTACGCCGCCCGTATTCTGGTTAGCTGGGAACTGCCGCAAGGCTGGATTTCGTCGCTGGTCATCGGCTTTTCGGTAGCCGGCATTTTTACCTACCTGCTCAATTACCAATTGCCGCTGCACGACCCCAGCCCGATCGTGCGCAATTACCGCCGCTGGTTTTGGTGGATTTTGTTGCCTATGGTCGCCTTGCTCATGGTGGCTGTTTATCGCCGCATCGACGATTTCGGGGTGACGCCACAGCGTTTTATGGTGGCCACGATTGCCGTGTGGTTGCTGGTCAACGGACTGTATTTTGCCATTTCCCGCACCGACAACATCAAATTTATCCCGCTTACACTCGCCTTGTTTGCCCTGTTCTCCGTTTTGGGACCATTTAACGCCTTCGTCGTGTCGCAACGCAGCCAAATGGGGATACTCGAAGACCTGCTGATCAAAAACAACCGAATGCTGAACGGCAAGATCGTGACGCCGCAAGGCGATTTTACGGGAAAAGACGCGCAGCGGGTAACCGACATTTTTTACTGGCTCGACCAGCGCGACGCGCTCGGCCTGGTACAACCCTGGCTCGATGAACCGCTCGACAGCCTTCCGGCCGCTCCAAAGGGCAATTACGGCAGCGTGGGGCGCCTCACGCACCTGCTGGGTATCCGCAGCGCCCGCGACGATTATTCCAACCTCGTCCGCGTGGCGCCCAACGGACTGGTCAATACCGGCAACATACGGGGCTACCAGACCTGGTATCGTGTGGAGGCCGACGAATACATGGACCCGCCCGGTATCGGCCGCTATTTCGTGATCGACAACGACGGCAGCGGACTGGTGTACCGCGAGCGCCATGGCAGCCGCTACGAAGACCTCGACCGCATCGATTTCAGGCCCAAAATGAAGGAATGGCTGGAAAGCGAGCTTGTCGACGACGCCGTTTACCTGCCGGCCAACAGCGAAACCTTCGATTTTAACGGACGCCGTATCGAAGCGCGTATCGTGGTGGAAGAACTGGAACTCCGGCCCGGTGAAAACGGCGGCGAACCGGCCCTGATGCGGTTCAGGGGTTTGGTTTTTATCAAAGACAAAATCAAATAAAACATCATTTCAATGAAGCAAATACTCGCCTTTTTGATCTGTTTGCCTGCTGCTGTTTCAGCGCAGGGGGCTTATTTTCAACAAGAAGTCAATTATACCATCAAAGTTGCCCTCGACGACCGTACCCACAGCGCAAAGGGGGAAATAACGATCGAATACATCAATAACTCCCCCGACGTGCTGCCCGAAATCTGGATGCATTGCTGGCCCAATGCCTATGCCAGCAGGCGCTCGGCTTTCAACCGGCAAAAGACCCGGCAGCGCGACGGAGAATTCTACTTCGCGCCCGACAGCAGTCTGGGCGGACTCACCGGCCTCGAATTTCGGGCCAACGGCCAGGCTATTCAATGGGCTTTTGACCCTAAAAACCCCGACATCGCCCGGCTTACCCTGCCCAATCCGCTGCCGCCCAACACCAAAGTGGTCATTACCACACCGTTCACCCTCGACATCCCGGCGTCTTTTTCACGCCTCGGCCACGTCGGGCAATCGTACCAGATGACCCAATGGTACCCCAAGCCTGCCGTGTACGACAATCGCGGCTGGCATCCGATCCCTTACCTCGATCAGGGGGAGTTTTATTCCGAATTCGGCAATTTCGACGTCAGCATCACCCTCCCGGCCAATTATGTCGTGGGCGCTACGGGGGTATTGCAAAACCCCGCCGAACTCGACTTTTTAATGCAAAAAGAAGCGGAAACCCGCGCCAAAATGAGCGATCCCGAGCTCACCGATGTAAAAAAACGCTCCCGCAAGCACCCCTTTCCGCCTTCCTCTCCCGACACCAAAACCCTGCAGTACAAAGCGGAGAACGTGCATGATTTTGCCTGGTTTGCCGACAAACGTTTCAATGTGCTGCGCGATACGGCTCGCCTGGCGTCGGGCCGCACGGTCGATTGCTGGGCCATGTTTACCGACGAACAATTCCGGCTCTGGCAAAAAGGCGCTTTTTACGTCAAACGCGCCGTCGAGTTTTACTCCGAAAACGTGGGCGAATACCCCTGGCCGCACGCCACGGCCGTACACTCAGCCCTCAGCGCCGGCGGCGGCATGGAATACCCCATGATCACCGTTATCGGCAACTCCGGTAGTCCCAGCTCGCTCGACGAAGTTATCACCCACGAGGTAGGGCACAACTGGTTTTACGGGATTCTCGCCAGCAACGAACGCGACCACGCCTGGATGGACGAGGGGCTGAACACGTACTACGAGATGCGCTACATGAAAAAATACTACGGCGCAGGTATTGCCGACAATGTTTTGCCCAAAAAACTGTACGATCCCAAAGTGTACGGACCGGCGCTTTACACCGCCTATGCGCTCACCGCCCGCAACAACGACGATATGCCGCCGGATTCACCTTCGGATCAGTTTACCGGCGCCGGATACGGACTGCAATCGTATATGAAGCCCGCCATGTGCCTCCAGTGGCTGGAAAATGCTGTCGGGACGCCCCAGTTCGACAAAGCGATGCAGGCTTATTACCGCGACTGGAAGTTCAAACACCCTTATCCCGAAGACCTGAAAAAAAGCTGGGCGGATGCCGGAATGGACGCCGACTGGTTCCTGCAGGCCATGACCACCCGAAAACAGGCCGATTTCAAACTGGAAAAAGTGGAAAAGGTAGCTGGCGGCTATCGCCTGAAAGTACGCAACAAGGGCGACCTCAATGCGCCGTTTCCGGTTACTGCCCTGCGCGACGGCCAGCCGGCCGGCGCCCAATGGTACCCCGCCCCGGCAGGTCGAAACGAAACGGTGGTGTATGCCGCCGATCAGGTCGACCACTTCGTTATCGATCGCGATTTTCAGACCCTTGACGTGCGGCGGCAAAACAACTCGAGCCGCAAAGCCGTGCAGGTCGCGGCATTTGCACCGCTCGAAAACCCCTCCGCCCGCACCCTGGGCATCCTGCCCTGGCTGGGCTGGAACAATTACGACAAAACCATGGCCGGGCTTTTGTTGTACAACCCGCCTTTCCCCGGCCAAAAACTGCAGTACTACCTGGCGCCCGGCTATGCTTTCGGCTCAAAATCACTGACCGGACTGGCCGATGTGCGCTACAACCTCCATCCGGGCGAATGGATGCCCCGGCTTTCCATCGGCGTCAGCGCCAAAACCTTCAATCAGGATTACAACTGGACCGATCAGTATTACACCCGCTATTACCGGATCGTGCCGCAGATCAGGGGTGAACTGGGCAGCAACAATCCGGCTTTCCGGCATTGGCTCAACCTTCGTGTGCTGCTGATCGGCCGGGAAGAAGCCAACTACAGCATTGAAGGCGATTATCTCGACAAGGAATATGATCGTTCCACGATTTACGAATTGCGCTACGAAGCAGCCAATAAAACCTACCCCAATCCGTACGTGCTGACCGTTGCACTGGAGTTTCAGGACAAGGAAAGTACCCCCTTCGAGCGGGGCCGGAGCTACCTGCGCAATACCGTGACGTATCAGCAGCGCTTTCATTACAGTCAGGAACGAAAGATTACGGCACGGTTCTTCGGCGGTGTTTTTTTGCACAATTCCAATTGGGACAGCCAGGGTTTTACTCCCGAAATGCTGACGCTCCTGCCTCAGGGCTACAATGATTATCGCTACGACCAGTTGTTTTTTGGACGCACGGACAATACCGGCGTCTTTTCCCAACAGATCAGCCAAACCGACGGCGGTTTTAAAAATGCTTTCGGCAGCAATTATCCGGTTACGGGTTTGTCGCAGCGCTACCTGCTGTCGCTCAACCTTCGGGCCGATCTGCCTTTCCGTCTTCCGCTGGGTATCCCGTTGAAGCCCTATTTCGATCTGGGATATTTTGAAGATGCTTCGCCCAGCCGGCCTTTTGATGAAAAACTGCTCTGGAGCGGAGGCTTGCTGCTCGAAATTTTTGGCGGAGGCCTTGAAGTGTACTTCCCGCTCGTCAATGCAAAGCCCATCAATGACTTGTACGAACAGCGTGGTAAAGGGTATGCTCCGCGCATTACCTGGAGTATTCGCCTGCGCAACCTCACTCCGAATGCGATTGTCGACAATCTCTTGCACTGATGAAGCGCTACCTTTGCAGCAAAAAGCGTTGAAATGAACTGGACGACGGATATTCCGAAATTAAAAAACACCGGCTCGGGCAATTTTTTCCTGATCGCCGGCCCCTGCGCCATCGAAGGTGAACAAATGGCTTTTGATATAGCCGGGCAGGTCAATGAAATATGTACCCGCCTGGGCATACCTTATATATTTAAAGGCTCGTACCGCAAAGCCAACCGCAGCAAGCGGGATTCATTTACCGGAATCGGCGATGAAAAAGCCTTGAACATCCTGCGGGCGGTGGGCGAACAGTACGGGCTGCCGGTCACGACCGATATTCACAGCGACCCGGAAGCAGCCCTGGCGGCGCAGTACGTCGACATGCTGCAAATCCCCGCTTTTTTGTGTCGTCAGACCAGTTTACTCGTCGCGGCGGCCCAAACCGGCAAAGTGGTCAATATTAAAAAAGGCCAGTTTGTCAGCCCCGAAGCCATGCGTTTTGCCGTGGAAAAAGTGGAAGAAGAAGGCAACCCCAATGTCATTCTGACCGAGCGGGGAACCACCTTCGGGTATCAGGACCTGATCGTTGATTTTCGCGGCTTGCCCGTGATGCAGTCTTTCGGCGTGCCGGTTGTACTCGACTGCACACATTCGCTGCAACAACCCAATCAAAGCAGCGGCGTCACCGGCGGCCGGCCGGCATTGATCGAGACAATTGCGCGGGCGGGTGTGGCGGTTGGGGCCGACGGATTGTTCATTGAGACGCATCCCAAACCCTCCGAAGCCAAATCCGACGGGGCTAATATGTTGCCCCTGGACCGTCTGGAAGCGTTGCTCGAACGGCTCGTTAGCATCAGACAAGCCCTCAAATGACAAATATTATTGTCCGATTAACCATAAAATAAAAATTCATTTCAAAAGGGGCTTGTTGGAAATTGTAGGTCTTACACTATTTTTACCGCCGTTTAAAACACACACTTCCGTGGAAAATCCGGCGTTTTTTCGCCGGGTGACAAAAAATATTTCTCGAGGACACGCCAAAATGTTGATGACGGGCATCTTACTGTCAGAACTAAATTCAAACCGGCGTTTTGCCTGCCCTTGCAAAAATGTGTTGTCACCACGCGGAGTAATCTTTCGCAAAAACATTCACTCACTTAAATTAAAAAACGCAGCATGACAGCAGCAAAACCCACCGCCAACAATCAACAGAAGAAGTCCGGCTCGTCCGCGTTGATGACGTTCCTCATCATCATCGGCCTGTACGCCCTCGCTTTCTGCATTTGGAAGTTTGTTTTCGGTTCACCGGCCAACTTCGTGGATAATGACCCGAGCAAAGACCCGCTGCCCGGCAATTACCCCGGTACGGTGTACAAAGGAGGCCCGATTGTACCGATCCTGATGACGACATTCTTCACGGTAATCGTCTTTGTGTTCGAACGCTTTATCACCCTGAACAAAGCCAGCGGCGCTTCCGCAGCCGATGCTTTTGTACGTGGTATCAAAGGTTTCCTCGACCGCAACGACATCTCCGGTGCACTTGCTGCCTGCGACAAACAAAAAGGCGCCGTTGCCAATGTTGTTCGTGCCGGTCTGACCAAGTACGCCGAAATGGAAAAGGCCACCGATATGGACAAAGACCAGAAAGTGCTGGCCATCCAGAAAGAAGTGGAAGAAGCCACGACGCTTGAACTCCCGATGCTCGAGCGCAACCTCAGCATCCTGGCAACCGTCGCTTCCATCGCAACCCTGCTCGGTCTGTTGGGTACGGTACTCGGGATGATCCGTTCGTTCGCCGCTCTGGCCAATGCCGGCGCGCCCGATTCCACGGCTCTCGCAACCGGCATCTCCGAGGCCCTTATCAATACCGCTCTCGGTATCTTCACTTCGGCCCTGGCGATTATCGCGTACAACTTCTTTACCGGCCGTATCGACGCCATGACCTATCGCATCGACGAAGCCGGCTACAGCCTCACGCAGACCTTTGCGTCGAAACACCACTAAGCAGTCAACGAGTGAGTTGAACATTTTCAAACCCGTTCAACCCGTTCATAACTTATCACTCCTAACTCAATTACGCTATGCCCAAGCATAAGCCGAAACGGAGCGCCCCAACAATCGACATGACTGCCATGTGCGACGTCGCCTTCCTGCTGCTGACCTTCTTCATGCTCACCGCGAAAATGAAGAATCAGGAGTCGGTGGTGATCGATACACCCTCGTCTATATCCGAGACCAAACTTCCGGATGCCAATACCCTGACCGTACTGGTCAGTAAAGAAGGCAAACCGATGCTCGATATGGCCGGCTCGCACACCCGCGAAAACCTGATCGCCTCGATGAACTCCCGCTACCAACTGGGACTCACCGCGGAAGACCAGAAACGTTTCGCCAACTCCGGCAGCTTCGGCGTGCCCATGAAAAGCCTGAAAAAATGGCTCGAACTGGCAGGCCCCGAACGCACGGAATATGAGAAACAATTCCAGGGCGTCCCGATCGATACGGCAGACATCAACAAAAGCGAACTCGCCGACTGGATTCACAGCGCCCGCCTCGAGCAATTCAAACTCAAGAAGGAAGGCAAAGTAGACTCCGAGTACGTGATCGTCGTCAAAGCTGATAAAGACACGCCTTACCCGGCCGTCCAGAAAGTGATCAATACGCTGACGGATATCAACGTCAACAAATTCAACCTGATCACCAACATGGAAGCCGATCCAAACAAACTCGAAGGCGTCAAAAAATAAGCTCCGGACTTGACTGAACCCGTTTTTTCACACTAAAAACAACGCCACACTATGGCTGAAATGCAAACCGCCGACACCGGTGGTCATAAGAAAGGTGGGAAGGTAAGATCCAAAAAGATGTCGACTCGTATCGACTTCACCCCTATGGTGGACCTTGGATTCTTGCTGATTACATTTTTCATGCTGACGACCACGTTGGCCAAGCCACAGATTATGGCTCTGGTAATGCCGGAAAAAGACGTCAAGGTAAAAGACCTCGAACCGGTAAAAGAATCAAAGGTGCTAACCCTGCTGCTCGGCGCCAATGATAAAGTTTACTGGTATGAAGGCATTACCAAACCGACTCTCGATTCGACAGACTATTCTGCCGAGGGATTGCGCAAGGTCATTTTGAACAAAATGGAAAAAGTGAACCAGCAATTTGGTATGGATGAATACGAAGACGCCAAAACGAAGGAGAAAAAACAAGGCTCCTTTATCACGGTGCTCATCAAACCTACCAAAGAAGCGCGCTACAAAAACCTCGTGGATGCCCTCGACGAGATGGCCATTACCAAGGTGCGTTATTACGTAATTCTTGATGTCTCCCCCGCGGAGGAAACATTTATCAAGAACCCGGCCGCCGGCCTCGACTTCAATCCGGAAGCCCAGGCCGATGCCGCTACGCAGTAAACACGCACCGCCAGAAATTGTATCAAACTTAAAAACATTCAAAAATGGCTGAAGAAAAAGGTGCCTTTCAGGGCGACATGCTGGATATCATCTTCGCCGACCGGAATAAGGCCTATGGCGCTTACCAGCTCCGCCGGTCTTACCAGAAGTACCTCACCCGTGCTTTCCTCTATGGAATCGGCGTGATCCTGCTCTTCCTGTTGTTGCCGATGATTATGAACGTGGTATCCGGTGTTTTCGCTAAAAGGGAAAAACCCATCGATGTGGTCGCCGAACTCGGTCCGCCACCGGATATCGACCCGAACCAACCGCCGCCTCCGCCGCCTCCGCCGGTAGAAACGCCTCCGCCGCCGACCCGCTCGACGGTGAAATTCGTGCCGCCTGTCGTCAAAAAAGACGAAGAGGTGCAGGAAGAAAAACCCCAGGATATCGAAAAGATCCTGGAAGACGACAAGGACATCAGCTCGGAGACCAAACAGGGCAACGACGAGGCCGCACCCACCATCGACGAGAACCCATCGGAACTCGATATCGTGGAAGCGCCCAAAGTCGTGGAGGAAAAAACGTACGAAATGTTCGACATTCAGAAAGCGCCCAGCTTCCCCGGTGGTGAAGCCGAACTGCTCAAATTCCTGAATGAGAACATCAAATACCCACCGCTCGCCCGCGAAAACAACATCCAGGGTGTCGTCGCGCTCACCTTCGTGGTGAACAAAGACGGCCGTGTGTCGGATGTGAATATCGTGAAAGATATCGGTGGCGGTTGCGGCAAAGAAGCCGTCCGCGTCGTGCAAAATATGCCCAAGTGGCTTCCCGGTGAAGCCAACGGCCACCCCGTTAAGGTGCGCTTTACGCTGCCGGTACGCTTCCGTCTTGAGTAGTACTTTGTGCGACCCGCAGATTTGCCCGAGCGGTGCTGATGTATCCCATCAGCACCGCTTTTTTTATTGAAAAAATATCGGAGCCGCACGCCAAAATATTCATTGCCAGCATCTTACATAACAGAAGTCCGGACGCACACCCTTATTCCGTTCACACCCAAACTTCATGGTTATGGCAAACTTACCGAACCTGTCCCCCCGGGACATGCTGGATATCATTTTCGAAAACCGCAACCGCGCCTATGGCGCCTACGCTTTAAGGCGCGAGTACCCCAATCACCTGCTGCGGGCGCTTGGCTACGGGCTCTTGCTGATCCTGGGTTTTCTGCTTGTCCCTATCCTTTTAAGGGCAGTATCTTCGTATGCCGTGGAGACGTCTGTGGGGCCCGATATTGTTTATGAACCGCGCACGCCGCCCGTTATCGAGATGCCCAAAACGCCGCCGCCTGCCGAGACTCAGCCACCGCCCAAAGCCAGTAGCATCCGTTTTGTGCCGCCGGCCCCTATCCCCGACGATAAAGTGCCCGATGAAACCCTTCCGCCCGATCAGTCTACCCTGGCCAACACGGATGACCGGATTGGAACGGTCACCCAGGCCGGCGATCCGGATGTGCCGCCTGTACTGACCAGCGACGACGGAAGAGGCCACGTCATTGAACCGCAAGCGCCCACGCCACCCGATGATATTTTCAATGTCCCGGACCTCCAGAAACCGCCCATGTTTCCGGGCGGCGAGGCGGACTTGCTCAAATACCTGTCTCAAAACATCCGTTACCCCGAAATCGCCCGTGAAACCGGCACGCAGGGCGTCGTGGCTATCCAGTTTGTGATCGGGAAAGACGGATCAATCGAAGACGTTGCCATCGTCAAAGACATCGGGAGCGGTTGCGGCAAGGAAGCTATTCGCGTGGTCAGAAACATGCCGCGCTGGATACCTGGCGAAGCGAATGGTCATCCGGTCAAAGTCAGATTTACCTTGCCGGTGCGGTTTAAATTACAATAGTAAAAACGGGCGGTAAAAATTGTTGAACTCCTGTGGATTCACCAATTTTGGAGGGAATATTGGACCATTTAAACACTTTGAACCATGCCCGTTTCCCGCCGCAAAGCCCTTAAAACCCTCGGCGCCGCTACCGGCGCAGCCTTGTTCGGACATTTCCCGACAGGCCTCGACAGCCGTACGCCGCTTTCTTTTTTTGACGAAAATCCATTCTACAAAAAACCTGACCGACCCTTAACAGCCATTACCCTGGGCGCAGGCTCACGGGGCAATGTTTACGGCGGCTATGCCCTCGAATTTCCGGACGAACTGGATATCGTGGGCGTAGCCGAACCGATTCCCGTTCGGAACGATCGCTATACCAAAAAGCACAACATTCCGGAGGCCAACCGTTTCCCGACCTGGGAAAGGGTGTTCGAGCGTCCCAAATTTGCCGATGCCGTCATTATCACAACGCCCGACAACCTGCATTACGGCCCTTGCATGGCCGCTTTGAAAGCGGGTTATGACGTACTTCTTGAAAAACCGATCTCACCCAGCGAACAGGAATGCCGCGATATTCTCAACCTGGCCAAAAAGACCGGCCGCATCGTAGCGGTTTGTCATGTGCTGCGCTACGCGCCGTACTTTGTCAAATTGCGCGAACTCATCCACTCCGGCGCCATCGGCGAACTCATCAGCATTCAGCATCTGGAACCGATCGAGCACATCCACATGTCGCACTCCTATGTGCGCGGCAACTGGCACGACCGCAACGCCACCACGCCCATTATCCTCGCCAAAAGTTGCCACGACCTCGATATCCTGCGCTGGATGATCGGCAAGCCCTGCAAGCAAATCGTCGCAATGGGCGGGCTGAAATGGTTCCGTTCCGAAAACGCCCCCCCGGGCAGCACGGCCCGTTGTATGGATGGCTGCGCGGTGGAAGGCAATTGTCCCTACTCGGCAATGAAGATTTATTACCGAAACCGCTCCTGGCTCCACGTTTTTGACCTGCCTGAAGACAAATCGAAGCACGGGGAGGCCATTCTGGAATCGCTGCGCACGACCAACTATGGCCGTTGTGTGTACCGGATGGACAACAATCAGGAAGACCATTACATCAGTTCCATGCAGTTTGAGGGCGGCATCACCGCCAGTTTCTCCATGGAGGCGTTTACGTCGTATGCCGGCCGGCGTACCCGTGTGATGGGCAGTATGGGCGACATCGTGGGGGATATGGACAATTTTACGCTGACGGATTTTCGCACAGGCAAATCGGTCGTATACGACCACTCGAAAATTCAGGACGTGGAGAATTACAAAAACTCCGGACACGGCGGCGGCGACTGGCGCCTGGTACGCGACTGGATTCAGGCAATCAGTCAGCAAAACCCTGCGTTGCTGACCTCGACGATCGATGCCTCCATCGAAAGCCACGTGATGGGATTTATGGCCGAACAAAGCCGAAAGACCGGAAAGGTAGAATCGGTGGTGTTGTAAAAAGTGAGCGGCCGTCTCGTAAGTCATACGAGACGGCCGCTCTGTTTGGGCTTCGAAACCAGTGTAGTTAGTTCTTTTTGTTGCCGTCGGAGCCGCCGTTGGGCATTTTTGGATCGGCTGGCACGTCTTTGCCAAAGGCATCCTGCATTTCCTTGATCGTTGTATTTGCCGGATCGAGTGCCGTCCATTTTGCCGTTACGGCATTGAACTTTTCAGCATCTTTCTTTACAAAATACACATACGACAGGTAGCCATAAGCAGCAAGAAGATCCTTTTTATTTTTCTCTTTATCGGCCTCCGCGCGTTGAGTGTAATTTTCCCAGGATTCCGTGGCTTTGCCATATTCCGCGGCCAAATCAGGATTGGCTTCGATTTGCTCTGGCGTCGGGTCAAATTTTGCGGCTGATTTGGCGCGCCACAGCCAGCCGATGGGAGCGTTGGCATTGATTTCGGTGACGCGGGTAAAAGCTGCCAGGGCTTTGACGTAGCTGATCGAATCGCCGCAGAAGTAGTTGCGCAGGCCGAGGTTGTAGAAATTGGTGGCCGTGGGGGAAGGAACCGAATCGAGGTACATCTGCATAGACGCCGCCGAAGCGCAGTAGTCTTTGCGAACGTACTGAATATTGCTGATCTCTTCGTACAAGGCCCAGCGGGCGCGGGCGGAATCCACCTCGATCGATTTGGCGAGGTTTTGCAGGGCCACCGTCGAGTCGGATTTGGTTTTGAGTTGCAGTTTGCCCAGGTATTCATAGTCGGAGGGCAGGATTTTGTCCGGCGTGACGTTCTGGAAGTACGAATTCAGGATGTCCAGGCCGCGCTGGTACTCGCCGTTTTCGTAGTCGCAGTAAGCCTGCAGGCGGCGCAGGTAGTTTTTGGAGCCGTCTTTTTTGAGGATTTTTTCCACCAGATCGCTGCAGCCTTTGCAGTCCTTGGTGATAAAGAGGCAGTTGGCCAGTTGCATTTCATCTTCGATCGTGACGGCGTCGCCGTTGTTTACCAGGTCTTTGTAAGCCTGGGTGGCGCGTTCCCATTTGCGGGAAATAAACAGGTATTCCGCTTTGGAGCGAAGCGCCGCGGTATAGCGCGGGTTGAGTGCGATGGCTTTGTCGAAGTAATCGATTGCGCGGTCGAACTGTTTGGCGATGCGGTATACCCGGCCGAGCATGAGCAAGGGAAGCGGGTTTTTCGGCTCGACCAGGCTCGCTTGTTCGTAATAGGTAGCCGAGGCGCCGCCATTGCCAATTTCCTTGTAGGTGAAGCCCAGCGACATCAGGGTTTGGAAGTCTTTTGAATTGACGTCCAGACCGCCTTTCAGGTATTGTTCGGCGCGGGTGAGGTTGGGGCGGTTGTCGCCCGGGGCGATGTAGAACCAGTAAGATTCGCCCACATGCCGCCAGGCGTTCATGTCTTTGCGGGCGGTACGGGTTGCTTTTTCAAAGGATTTTTCGGCATCGGCGGCTTTGTTGTCGAGCAACAGGATACGGCCTGTAGCGACGTGCGCCAATGCGCCTTCGGGCTTGGCGTCGAAAGCGGCTTTAAACGCCGACAGGGCCTGCTCTTTTTGCCCTTTTGCCATGTAGGCAGTGCCTAAAGAGAGGCGGGCGTTTTGGTCGGCAGCATCGGCTTGAGCCAGGGCGCTAAAAACACCGATCGCTTTGTCCCACTCTTTGAGTTGCACGGCTGCGAGGCCATCCGCGTAGCTTTGCGCCAGCAGGGCGGCCGCCTGAACGAGCATGAAGGGGAGCACTAACAGAGATTTTCTGAAGAACGTTGTCATTGTTCGGAAAAAAGGTTTTTGTTTAAAAAACTGTAAAGGGACATGTGATTCGGTTTTCTCGGCAAAGGTCTGGCATTATGACGCTTTTTTTCAAAAAAATCCACAGCAGGTTTGGTCAAAAAAGGCCTGTGCCAACAATGTTTAATGTAACATTAACACAGAACAAACGAAATAGCGTGTGTGGAAAGGCGCAAAATGTGCCAACAGGGTTGTTTGGAGGGTCAGCGTTGTATTTCAATGAGCCGGGTGACGGCGTTGGCCGGCAGCATTCCTTCTTTCAAAATCAGCCGTTGGCCGTCGCCTGCCAGATAGGAGGCAAAGCCGAGTCCAAGACCGGGTCGAGCCTGTGCATTGATTACGTGGATGGCCCGTTTGAAGGGGTACTGTCCGGTAGCGAGGTAGGCCTGATAGGGGCCGTAGCCGCGTTCGCCCACCGCGGAGGAAACGCGCAGCAGGCGGATTTCACTCAGGAATTTCTGTACTCCGCCATCGTCGGTATCCGAGATGATGTTGGCGGAAATAATGCCGATGGCGCCCGGGTTTTTGGACACGTAGGCGATCACTTCCTCATTGGTATTCAACGCGGAGGCATTGGCCGGCAGGGGGGCGCCGCCGCCAATGCTGTCTTTGACGTATTTGACGGTGCCTGAAAGCGGGTTGTCAAATACGAGGCGCACGGGACCGAGTTTGGATTGCGGATTCAGGTCGCTCCATTGGGCGGTTTTGCCGGTGAGCAGATCGCGCAATTGATCGCGCGTAAATACCGAATCGGGGTTCGACGGGTGCAGAATAAAGGCAACGGCATCGTAGGCAATCGGGGTCATTTTGGGCGTAAAGCCGCGCTGGCGGAAGTATTTCAGTTCGTCTTCCGTGAGTTTGCGCGGAATAACCACGACCTGCACCGAATCGCGAATGATAGCCGCGACGGCCTCTCCTTCGGATACGTAGTGCGCATTGATTTTTGCCTGCCGGTAGATGCTGTCGAACACGTCGATCGCGGATTCGACAACAGGTCGGTAACCTTCGTCGATCCAGACCGTCAGTTCGCCGGTGGTCGGGGTGTCCAGTTTTTTACCGGTTTTTTGGTCGCGGGGCTGGTCGCAGGAAATCAGCGCGACGAGCAGCAGCAGAGGGCTTACAAAAAGAAGATTCTTTGTCATATCGTATGGATTGATCATCGAACATCAGAAATAATCGGCATAAACGCGCCAGCCCCGGTAAATGCCGTACACCAGCACGGTAACCCCGAAAATATTGCGGTATTCGGCTGGCAAATCGGGGATGGAAGCCGGTACCAGCAAAAGCCAGGCGCCGAAACCGATGAAGAATATGGTCATGCTCAGGCCGATAATCAGCATGGCGGTACGGAAAGGGCCTTGTCTTTTGCGAATGCGTTCGTCGGATGACATAATCGTTCGTTTTAGTAGGAAGATGCAAATTTGGGGAGAAATGGT
This sequence comes from Saprospiraceae bacterium, assembly GCA_016787345.1. GTDB lineage: Bacteria > Bacteroidota > Bacteroidia > Chitinophagales > Saprospiraceae > M3007. Next base: position 28,150 of record JAEUUU010000085.1, read on the forward strand.
GGATGACTCAGCTACGGTTATAAAAAAACTCCCGCGCCGGATTGCCCGGCGCGGGAGTCGTTATCGTGAGAAGAGGCAGTTTTACAGTCTCCACCACATGTGATTGCCAAATACTTTGGACGGGTCGCTGGCCAAGCCCTGAGCAGCGATAGCGGCTTCGAGGTTGGCTTTGTTGTTGCTGGTTTCGCTGATCGGGTAAGCGAAGCGGCGCGGCACGCCCTGGCCCGGGTAAGCGGTTCCGGGTACTTCTGCGATCTCATCCGGGAAGCTGGTGCGGCGGAATTCCGTGAACGCTTCGCAGCCGTTGCCGTAAAGGGCTACCCATTTTTGGGTAATAACAGCGTCGAGCGCATTGGCGTCGTATTCGGCGCCTTTTGCATCCAGAAAAGCCTGGTCGGCCGTTACGCCGTGCTGGGCGCAGGAGGCGGCAATAGCGTCGAGATAGTTCTGCTTGCTGTTGTTGGCCTCGGCCATGATGAACAACACTTCGGCATAGGTCATCAGCACGGAAGGCGCCGTGGGATCGTCGCGGAAAGCGGCGCCGATTTGCGATACGGAAGTGAACGGATTCGGTTCCACAGTACCATTGGGCTGACCTTTGTAAACGCCGCCGTCGGCCAGCTCGGCATAAACCGGAAGGCGCGGGTCGTTTTGCATGATGGTCACGAGCGTTTGGCTCACGGCGTGGTCGTTACGACCATCGTTGTACTTGTTGTTGTACAGCGGGTTGGAGCCGTCGGGCGTAGCATCGTAGTACGACATTTGAGCGTTTTCGCTGTTGGAAGCGATCAGGTCGGCCGGGTTGGCGAGCAGCGTCTGGAGTTCGTTGGCAAATGCCGGGTTTTTGTGCTTGGCACGGTTGAGCAGGCGGGCGCGCAACGAATTGGCAAATTTGCGCCAGTTGTTCACATTGCCGTTATAAATAAGGTCGCCAGCGCCGAGAGCATCGCCGCTTGCATCGAACATGGTGGCAGCCGTACGCAGTTCGCTCACCAGGCCGGCATAAATATCTGCCTGGGCGTCGTACTTCGGATTGGTCACCCGGTCGATATTCAGTGCTTCGCTATACGGCACATCGCCCCACATATCTGTAATAATGGCGAAGTAGTAGGCCCGCATGACCATGGCGGCTGCGCGCATGTTGCTCGGGTTGGGTGCACGGTTGATGACGTCGGTCAGGTCCATCAGCGGGCCGGCGTAAAGGCCTTGCCAGTGTGTATCAAAAGCATCGGGGCGGTACTCGTACCAGTCTTCGTCGATGTATTGAATTTTGGCATAGTGCTGGGCCCAAAGACCGGCATAGGTGGCATCCATATTGGCGCCATGTACGCGGCGAACGCCCTGCGAGATACCGGAGATCAGGATATTCGTGAGCGGCACTTCTTCCGGATCATTCGGGTTGGTATTGATTTCGTCGAAATCTTTGTCGCAGCCTGCACTGGAAACGCCCAAGAGGAGCAGCAACAACCAGATTTTGATATTTTTCATGTTGTCAATTTTTTATGAATGTGTGAATGATTAGAACTGGGCATTAACCGTCAGACCGAAAGTACGGGCCGAGGGCAGCTGACCGAATTCGATACCCTGCATGGCATTGGTATTGTCGAATGCCGTTTCCGGGTCAACGTGCGGGATGTTGGAGTGCAGCAGGGCCAGGTTGCGGCCGTAAGCCGAGAGGCGGAGACCGCCGACGAAGCTGCCTTCAAACCAGCGTTTCGGGAAATCGTAGCCCAGCGTTACTTCACGCAGTTTGACGAAAGAGCCGTCGAACACACCGCGGTCGTGGCGGCGGCCGTAGAAGTCGGCGTTCCAGGCTTCAGCGCTTTGCTTCACGGTGTTGGGTTTGTAGGTGCCGTCGCCGTTGTCTACTACGCCGCCGAAGTTGTAGCCGTTCTGGATTTCGTCGATCGTATTGCGGCCTTCCAGCGATTCTTCCAGTACACCGGCGTAGCGGCCGAAGATGTAGGTCATCGAGAATACGTCGCTACCCTGGCGGGCATCGATCAGTGCGCTGAGTGTCAGGCCTTTCCAGGAGAACGTATTGCGAACGCCGCCCACCCAGTCGGGCGTGATGGTACCCAGGTTGAAGTTGTTGGTCAGGCCGGTTGCCGGGTCCACATCGTATACCGGACGGCCGGTAGTGCCGTTTACCACGATTTGGCCGTCGGGCGCGCGTTTGACGCGGTTGCCCACCAGAATGCCGTAGGGTTCGCCTTCACGCGCAACGAGGCGCAGGCCCCAGTTGGTATTGATGGTGATTTCTGTTACACCGTCGGGCAGGTCTTTGACCAGAGAGTTGTTTTTGGCCCAGTTGATGTCGATATCCCAGCGGAAGTTGCGGGAGCGGACGGGCGTAATGCCAAATTGAACCTCGATACCGTTGTTGTTGATCGTACCGGCGTTGATAATACGGCTGCTGAAGCCGGTGGTGGAGGACACGTTGAGCGGAATGATCTGGTCGATGTTGTCCGTGTTGTAGTACGTTACGTCAAGTCGTACGCGATCGCGCAAAGCACGCAATTCGAGACCTGCTTCGATTGAGTTCGAGCGCTCGGGCTTGAGCGTGTTGTTGGGTTGCGAGCCGGGTACAAAGAAAGAAGGCGTACCGTCCCAGGCGGTATTGGCGCCATAGGTAAAGAGCAAACGGTAGGGGTCGGTATCCTTACCGGCCTGTGCATAACCGCCGCGCAATTTGAGGAAAGTAATGCCGGGGATATTTACTTTTTCCGAAACAACCAGGCCGAGGTTGACAGCCGGGTAGAAGTAGCTGCGGTTTTCAGCCGGCAGCGTCGACGACCAGTCGTTACGGGCCGTAGCGTCGAGGTAAATGAAGTTGTAGAAACCGAGCGATACGCTACCGAGTACGGAGTTGATCCGCAGGCGGTTGGTGAATTCGTTTACCTGAACCGGACCGTCGGCATTCGAGAAGTTGAACAAACCGGGAACCACCAGCGCCGTAGCAGTCTGTTCGATACCCTGGTATTTGTAGTCGCGACGAGCGGCGCCAACGGTGGCCAGTATCGAGAAGTTGTCGGAGAAGTACTTGTTAGCCGTAAACAGAACGTCGCTGTTGGTTTCGTTCATGGCATAATTCAGCTTTTCGTAGCGGCCGTTCGGGAAGTCGACGGTCTCTTTTTCGTAGCGAATTTCGCGGGCATCGCGGTAGAAGTCGGTACCCACGCGGCCGCTCACCTTCAGCCAGGGCAGCATTTGGTAGCTGAGCGAGTAGAAACCGTTAACGCGGTCGCGGTGCTGCGGTTTCAGGTTGTTGTACAGTGTAAAGAAGGGGTTGTTCTGGTAATTGCTGTTCCAGTTGACGATTCTGCCGTTGGCATCACGTTGGTCGTAGTTGTCGCGCAGGTATTCCCAGTCGACCTGACGGCCCGACCAGATCGTTTGCTGGATAATGTTGTCGCCGGCGTAACCTACTGCCGGGCGGTTTTTCGAGTCAACGATCGTGTAGGCGACGTTGCCGTCCGACGACCATTTTTCGTTCATCTTCATCCCGAAGGCGAGGTTGAACGTGTTACGGGACAGGTCGGTGTTCGGCACCATACCGGTTTGGTCCATGTTGGTATAGGAAAAACGGGCGTTGGCCTTGTCTCCGGCAGCCGTGATGGCCACGCTGTTGGTAAAGGTTACACCGGTTTGGAAAATGCTTTCCACGTTTTCCGGGTGCGCAACCCAGGGTTGCTGAGCGCCGGTAAACTGGTCGATCAGAACACCTTCACCGGATTCGTCGATTTCGCCGTCGCCGTCGTTGTCGATGCCGTCGGCGCCGTTGATGGCCGGATCAAAAGAGGGGCCCCAACTTTCGTCCACACCGTCGTATACGCCACCGCCTTCACCGTCCACGTAGGAGAACTGGAAGTCGACACCCTGGCCGAATTTATTCTGGTACTTCGGCAAGCGGAAAGGACTGGAAAAGCCGACGTCGCCGGTATAGGAAACGCCGAGGCCTTTCTGGGCGTTTTTACCGGTTTTGGTGGTAATCAGTACAACGCCGTTGGCGCCGCGGGAGCCGTAAAGTGCGGCTGCGTTCGGGCCTTTCAATACGGAGATCGTCTCGATGTCGTCCGGGTTGATGTCCTGAATGGCATTGCCGAAGTCGACGCCACCGAATTGCGAACCGCGCGGGTCGGCCGACCAGGGGCGCGAGTTGTTGTCCATCGGGATACCATTGACCACAAAAAGCGGCTGGTTTTCGCCGGTGATGGAGGTGTTGCCGCGGATCACGATACGAGACGATGCGCCGACGTTGCCACTCGAGCCAACAACGTTCACGCCAGCAATTTTGCCAGACAGTGAGTTGACTACGTTGGCGTCGCGGGCGTTTGTCAATTGGTCGCCGCTGAGCTGTTGCACGGAATACCCCAGCGATTTCTGTTCGCGGGAAATACCGAGTGCCGTTACAACGGTTTCGCCCAGTTGGAGGCCGGAGGCCAGTACCACATCGACGACGTTGGAGGCGCCGAGCGTGATTTCCTGGGTGGAATAACCAGTGTAGGACACCACCAGGGTGGTGGCGCCGGCGGGCGCCTGGATGGTGTACTGGCCATTCACATCGGTGGAGGCGCCTGCATTGGCGTCTTTGACACGAATAGAAGCACCGACGAGGGCTTCTCCATCGTCGCCGGTAACGGTACCCGTTATCGTACGCTGAGCGAGCGCCATCCCGGCGGCTGCCAGCAGCAGACAAAGGGTGGTAAGGAAACGCTTCATACTTAAAGTTGATTTGGTTAACTAATGATGAAAGATTTGAGCACGAAACAATGGCAGTTCCGGGGTGTCACCTGATTAAATTAAAAAAGCCGCTACCGGTAGCTATCGCAGGGGCGAATAACTTTCCTGTCAGCGGCTGTTAAAGTTTGATTTGGCAGTAACCGAGTGGTCTGTATGATTATTTGGCAATTTCATTCCAGCGACCAAAGGTAAAATGCCCTTGGTAGAAACCACCAAATGCCTTTTATTTTTTTTCCGGTACGCTCAAATCTTATCGATATTTCAAAATTATCTGAACGTGTGTAAATTGTTTATTTTCAGTTAATTTTATTCAATCGGCAAACCATTTTGGAGAGGCGATTTTTCGCTCTGCTTTCTTGCTTCAGCACTCATTTCAAAAGCCGCAGGTACATCCGGATCGTATTGGACAAGCCGAAGTACAAAGCGTCGGAAATCAACGCATGGCCTATGCTTACTTCCAGTAAACCGGGGCAGTTTTCACGGAAAAAGCGCAGGTTATCGAGGTTTAGGTCATGCCCTGCATTGATCCCGATGCCGATATTATTGGCCACTTTGGCCGCTTCTGTGTAGGCTTTTACGGCGGCGGCCGGATTTTTTACATAATCCTTCGCAAAAGGCCCGGTGTAAAACTCAATCCGGTCGGCCCCGGCAGCCAGGGCGCCTTCCACCATGGCCGGCGCCGGGTCTACAAATACCGAAACCCGGATGCCCCGCGGCTGCAGTTCCGCACAAACCTCGCGCAATCGCGCCTGGTCGCGTACCGTATCCCAGCCGTGGTCGGAGGTGAGTTGGTCGGGTACGTCGGGCACCAGGGTGCACTGATGGGGTGGATTGGCCAGCACCAGATCCAGGAATTCCCGGTTGGGGTTTCCTTCAATGTTGAACTCGGTGGTCACTACCGCGCGGAGCGCCGGAATGTCGTCGTAACGAATATGACGCTGGTCGGGGCGCGGGTGTACTGTGATGCCCTCGGCGCCGAAGGCCTCACAATCGCGGGCGACCTGGACGAGATCGGGCAGATTGCCACCCCGGGAGTTGCGCAGTAGCGCGACTTTGTTGATGTTTACGCTGAGACGGGTCATAATAAAGGCATGTTTTTTTCAAAGCCGAACAATAGTGGGTGCAAAATAATTTCACACAAAGGCGGTAAGTGCGCAAAGGAAAAAATTCTGTTTGCGCCATTAATGTACTTTACGTGAAATAATATTCGGCGACTCTTGCTTGGCCTGCACTCCGTCTTTTCCGCAACGATCCGGAAATCGCCCTATTTTCGCCCAAAATTATCCCGCATGGAAGAAGCCTCGGCTCTGGAAATGAATACCCGCCGCCCGGATGGTCCTCGCGTCAGGCAGGTTCTGATGGCACAACTGGCATTTTGTGTGCTGGGATCGCTGCTGGCCGCCATGTTGTTTCAACTTGTCGCCATAGCCGCCGGCTGGGATACGGAAGTGCTGCGCTCGGGCTTTTCGGCCGATGCCCCCCCGGAAAAGGTGTGGCAAATGCGGCTTCTGCTCGGATTGAGTCATTTGTTCACCTTTGTTGTGGCCGGGGCAGCCACGGTTCGGGTATTTTATCCGGTCACCGATTTTACCCAATCCTGGAATCTCGACTGGCCTGGCTACCTGGGCGCGCGGCGCTGGCCTTCCCCGGCAGTACTGGGTACCGCCATTTTATTGCTGCTGACTTCTTTGCCGCTGGTGCTGTTTTCTTTTAACCTCAACAAACTCATCCCTTTGCCGGAGACGCTCCGGATGCTCGAAAACGACTCGACCGAGGCGCTGAAAGCTTTGTTGCGCATGGAAACCCCGCTCGAACTGCTGGCCAACCTGACTTTGCTGGCTGTATTGCCCGCGTTGGGCGAAGAGCTGGTTTTTCGCGGCATTCTTCAGCGGCAGTTGATGCGACGTATCGCCAATCCGTGGGTAGTCATCCTGCTTTCCGGCGCAATTTTCAGTTTTATACATTTTCAATTTGAAGGATTTTTGCCGCGCTGGCTGCTCGGGGTTCTGTTGGGTTGGCTGTATTGGCGTACCGGAAATTTCTGGGTGCCGGTGCTCGCTCATTTTGCCAACAATGCCCTGCAGGTTGTCGGGCAGTATCTCTACGGCCAAAAACTGACGACGGTCGATCTGGAACAAGACGTGCAGATTCCCTGGCTGGCAGCCCTGATGTCGGCCGCGCTGGTGGTGGTGGTCGCGCGTTTGCTCGATCGACAATTGCTGGCCGAAACCGTTCCTTCTTCATCATCCAATCCGTAACATAAAAACCTGCATCTGAACATGGAATTACTTGGTATTGGCTCACGTGTTAAACACCCGGCTTTTGGCGATGGTGTCGTTATTCGACTGCATGTGGCTGCCTATGAAGTTTGTTTTATGCAATTCGGCATTAAGACCGTTGGAAAAGACTATTCCGGCTGGCAAATTGTGGAAAGAATCGCGCCGGAAGAAGCGGTCTCGTTCAACGAAGCCGAACAATCGCTGGTGCGTATCCTGCGCGCCTGGGCCGGCGTCAGCCTCGAAGCCGTCCCGATGGGCGAGCGCTGGAACAAGGGCGTGCTCATCATGAAACCTTCCGATCCGGGCTTGCAGCCCAAGGAAGTGCCCATCGAGACTTTTTTTCACAAAATCGTCATGATGCGCGACCGCTTGCGCGTGCTCGAACAACAAATCAACGCCCACAAGCGGCTCGACGACGAAGACAAGGTCAATCTGCAGCAATATATCACACGCTGTTACGGCAGTATGACGACCTTCAACACGCTCTTCAAAAATCGGGAGGACTACTTCGTCGGCGAAAGTTCCAAAGATTAACCGGGGCGGTTTAAACGCCAGGTTTCCGCGGCTATCCATGCCCACAACAAACCGTATTCGAGGGCAATTAACCCCCATTTTTCTTCAAAAGCGCCCCCGTTGTAGTGGCTGTACGACAAGGCAATCAGCCCCGACCAAACCACCGCAAAGCGCCGCCGGCCATTCAGCAGCAAGGCCAGCGGCGCCGTCGCGTACCAGGGGTGAACGGTGGTGGAATGGAACAAATAAAGTGTCGAAGCCAGTCCCATGGCATCCCACAGGGTTGTCGTGGGACTGTTTTTTTTGAGCTTCCAAAATGCCAGGACGATCACGCCGAGCATGGTCGCCAAACTCAATACGGGCCCGACCACCCGGCCGGTTTCATACTTTGAAAACTGGTTGGCCGAAAACTTGACCAGGTAGTACAGACTGGCATTGAACTCAAATTGCCGGAAATAAAGCCGCAGGCTGCTGCCCATGTTGCGTAAAACTTCGGGTTGCAGCAAAGGCGCAAACAGCAAAAGGCAAAACAGCCCGAATAACAGGTTGAATCGCCATCCTTTCCGCCAGCCCAGCCAGCGCCAGGCCAACGGCAAAAACAACGGCGGCAGTAATTTGGAAGCCGTGGCCAACGCCCACCAGGCGGCGCCGGCTGTCAGCTTTCCCCGTTCCAGTGCGCGCAAGCCCAGCACGAGAAAACAAATCATGGCGCCTTCGAAATGGCAATTACCGGTGATTTCGAGTATGGCAAGCGGGTTGAGGGCGTAGAAAAGGGAGGCTTCACCCCTTGGCCCCCTCTCCAAGGGAGAGGGGGAGAGCGTCCTGGGGTTACTATCGCCTCCCCCTCTCCCTTGGAGAGGGGGCCGGGGGGTGAGGCCCGTGAGGCCAATTATCGTCACCACCTCGCACCCCAGCAAAAACAGTTTGATCAACAAAACAGTCGCCCGGTCGCTGGACGAAAACAGCCAGCCAGCCAGGCCAAAAACCAACTGACAAACCGGGGGATACACAGTGTGGTATTGTGGCGAATTCAGTTGGCCGTACAACGCAGCGCTCAGCCCCTCCGGCAGTTTTTCCAGGGTCATGTAATGTGCCGGCGAATGCAGGAAAGGATTGATACCCTGGGCCAGAAGCCGCCCGTCCCATATAAACCGGTAATAATCGTCGGACAAATTGGGCAGGCTGAACAACAATGCTATCCTCAGGACGATCCCCAGATTGCGGTACCAAATCGCATCGTTGTCCACAGGTTTTTCTCTGAAAACCAGCAAGGCATACAGACCGAAAAACAGTCCGTATGCCCCGATGAAGGAACCGAAATCATCGCGCCGGGCAAAGTAACCCAGCCAGATCGTCAGCCCGAGCATGGCACCCGAATAGCACAATCGTTTGATTGACATACGGGGCCAAAAGTCGCGTTCAATCAGCGATTTACCACTAATTTGCCATGCCAATTTCCGGTTTGGAAAATATATAACCCCGTGGAAAGATCATCGGTCGGAATCCGTATTTGACTGATTCCGGCAGGCCATTGCCCCCGCCTTACCTCCCGTCCGGCCGTATCAAAGAGTCGGTAATCGGCGCCAGGCGCATCGCATTCCGCATAAACGCCGGCGCCATCTGCCGGATTGGGGAACAGCCGGACGGCGGTATGTAGTTCAACCGGTCCGCCGTTGCCAAGCGCGATAGTATGGCAAAAAACATCGTCTTCGCGATAGGCATCGGGTTTTTCATTGGGTGATGCAGTCCAGAAGCAGAATTCCACAGGAACGTCGACCTGCCCCGACGCTTCGATATCTCCAAATTCCAGCCAGACCGACTGCCCTGGTTGCACCATCAGGTTGTCATAGTGTTTTCGGATAGCCGGCTTGTAAAAGCAAATATCCCAGAACACGTTGTAGCCGAAGGAGATCATGACGTCTACCTCCTGCAGCAAAGTGTTGCCGGTATTGGTTACCTCCACCCTGAAATTGCCTCCGCTGAGCTGGTAAACCGGAGAGGGGGGCAGGGGCAGATCCGTGGCTTCCACGTGCACTGGACTGTTTTGCTCAACAGATTTCAGCGAGGCGTTGTGTTGTTCGGAACCGGAAGAGGGATCATTGATGTCGATATTGGAAAGCCAGGCATGAATACCCTTGTAGTCGAGTACAAACATATCGCTTGCGGGTCCGGAGCCGCATACGCCGGCCAGTGCTATTTGTTCCCCGTCGGAGGCTATGGCATTTGCGGAAAGCCAGGGATCGGTAGTTGCCCAGGTGCTGAGCGGCTGGCCTTCCGCATTTGTTTCGAGAATGCTGGTGTACGAATTGCTTTTGCCAACAAACCAAAAACTGCTGTCGGAAGCCGTGAAATCGACCGGAGTGTTGGGCAGATCGGCTAGTATTTCGTAGGATGTATCATCGAACCGGATCAGGCGATGAAAACTCAGATCGAGGCCGTAGGCCTGCCCGTCGTGCACCAGTACTTTGGGTAAATAAGCGCCAGAGGGCAGGTTTTCGGCGTAAATCATACTGTAATTGTGACTGCCCGGCGCGCCGATCTGTTGCCAATATTGGACATGCGGAAAACCAACGGCTACAAAATCTTCGGTACCGGGTACAAAAGCCAGGCTATAAATTTCAGCCGAGCCTTCCAGTTGGGCTTCCCAAAGCAGGTTGCCGTTTGTGTAATCGAATGCTTTTAACTTGTTTGAATAAGCCCCGACTACCATACCATCGGGTAATACGGTCAGCGGGCTTCCGGCAAATGAATATAAACCGTCTTTCGACCAGCGCAGGTGGCCGTCGGGGGTGTAGCAGAATAAATTGTTCTGATCGCTGACGACGTCGCACAGGGTCGAACTGAGGCTCAGCACAAAACCACCGTCGGGTAAAGTGTGAATACCGGTTACATAATGCACCTCCGATATCGGGGCTGGAACCAGGATACGCTGTTCGATCTGGCCGTTTGTATCGAAAATCAGGGCAAAAACCGTATCGGCGAACAAAGCGCCGGGGGCTGGCGTTCCGACGCCGGCTGCCACAAAACGGCCGTTGCCCAAGGCACACACGACCTGCGCCGAGCTCGTAAATCCGTATCCGATGGCATGGTTGGTTGTTTGAGCCGAACCAGGCGCAGCCCAAAGCGCGAGCAAGAGAAGAGTGAAAAGATTTTTCATGATTTGATGTTTTTAGGTTGTAGACAGCCTGCAATCCCGCAAGGGTTGGTGGAGCCAATAAAAAACCCGTGCCGCAACGCGGCACGGGTTGGCATTTTTCGATTTATTTCTGGAAAAAATGCGACCGGTAAATTACCGGAAGCGCAAGTGTTTGATCGAGTAGTAGCAGATGGTGCCGAAGCCAACAGCCAGCATGGAGTGGAACAGCACGAAGGCCGTGTTTTTCGTGCGGATGCCCAGAATCACGGCAATCACGAAAATGAGCGCCATGACGCCTTCAGCGATGGTAATCCAGGAAATCTTGCGGGCGACGTAGCTGGCCTTTTTGAACTTTTTCTGCTCGCCGTCGATACCGTATTTCGGCGTGCGGACGAAAGCGGAGGCTTTGCCCATCAAACCTTCGATTACGGCCACGGCGTTGTACAGCGAGAGGCCCATCGAGATCGGCATAAAGGTCAGGAACAGCCCGAAAAAGCGCACTTTTTCCCAGAAAGTGAAAGGGGCCGTGCGGTTGAGGGCGGCGGTAATGTTGGCCGTGTAGGAAATGGCGGCCATGGAGAACAAGCCGAGCACGGAGAATGAAAGGAAGTGCGTGGAGATACCCAGTTCGCGGAAGGCGAAAGCGAGCGGAATGCTGCTCACGGCGGCGAGGAACACCCAGAGGAACACGCCGTAGGCCAGTAATTGGCTGGTTGCGTGGAGTTTCTGCATGATGTTCAGTTTGTTTCCGCTTTCTTTCCAGATCAGGTGCAGGAGTTTGCGGGCGTTTTGAGCGCCGCCTTTGTTCCAGCGGAATTGCTGTCCTTTCAGGCCGTTCATTTCAACGGGAAGTTCGGCCGGGCTTTCGAGTTTTTCCAGGTACTGGATTTTGTAGCCCATGATCTGAGCGCGGAAGCTCAGGTCGAGGTCTTCCGTCAGGGTATCGCTTTGCCAGCCGCCGGCTTCGTTGATCACTTTTTTGCGCCATACACCGGCAGTTCCGTTGAACTGGAGCAGCAGGTTGCCGTAGGAGCGACCGGCTTGTTCGACGGTGAAGTGAACGTTCAATTGCAGGGCCTGCATTTTGGTCAGGAGGCTGTAATCTGCGTTGATGTGTTCCCAGCGGGTCTGTACGATGCCTACTTTTTCATCTTCAAAGTAAGGCATGGTGGTGCGCAGGAAGTCGGGGCGCGGCGTAAAGTCGGCATCGAAAATAGCGATATAGTCGCCTTTTGCGAGCGGCATGGCTTCCTGCAGGGCGCCGGCTTTGTAGCCCTGGCGGTTGACGCGGTGGACGTGTTCGATGTTGAAGCCCTGGGCCCTCATTTCAGCCACTTTGGCCGCAACGATATTGACGGTTTCGTCGGTGGAGTCGTCGAGGACGTGGATTTCGAACTTGTCTTTCGGGTACTCCTGGGCAGCCACGCAGTCGATGATGCGCTCGGCGACGTACATTTCGTTGTACATCGGGAGTTGCACGGTTACGAACGGAATGTTCCGGTCGTCGACGTCGTAGCGGCGGTATTTGATTTCCGGGTTCTCCCGGTGGTATTTTTTGTACAGATAAAGGAGGTGGAACTGCAGCAGGCAGTAGACTGTCACCGCCGTCATGGCGACGAAATAAACCAGAAGCATCAGGTAGCCAAAATCCACGAAGGCCTGATACTGGAGAGCGTTAAAGAGCGAATTAAGACCGTACATGTTGCGTTTTGAGTTGCGAAGTTCGCGTTTTCAGAATGTGAATTTGAGGTTGAATACAGATTTATAATGACTTAAAGATCGTGTACAAGATTTTCCAGCCTGCTTTTACCGAGCCTTTGATTGTGCCCGAAACTTTGCTTTGACCGGCGGCCCGCTGTCGGTAGCGCAGGGCCACTTCGGTACATTTCAGGCCTTTTTGGGCGGCTTTGACCTGCATTTCGACTGTCCAGCCGAAATTCCGATCAACCATACCAAGGCTGGTCAGCGCTTCATAACGGATAGCCCTGAATGGGCCGAGATCGGTGAAGCGGTAGCCCCAGAACCAGCGGATCAGCAGGGGCGCGAGCCAGTTGCCGAAGCGTTGGGGCAGGGTCATGGCGCCGGGTTCGAGGCCGCCGAGCAGGCGCGAGCCGATGACCATGTCCATGCCGTCGTGCAGGATGGGACCAACCACTTTTGGCAGGTCCTCGGGATAATCGGAATGATCGCCGTCGATAAAGACGACGATTTCCGGCCTTTCGGACGGGGCAAGGGAATCTAAGTAACGCATGCCGGCGAGGCAGGCCGCGCCGTAGCCCTTCTCAGGCTCGCTGACGACGACTGCGCCGAGGCTTTGCGCGAGGGTGGCGGTGTTGTCCGTGGAGCCGTTGTCGCATACGATGACCTGGCGGACCCACTTTTTGGGCAAATCGACCAGTACCAGTGGCAATGCTTTTTCCTCGTTAAAAGCGGGGATCAGGACATCAATGAACGGTAACGGCTGGGAGGCTTCGGGCATCACGGGTTGTAAAAAATTGATTTTCAGTGCAATGTCTGGCGTTTCGTTTTTTTTACCCTGCCCAACGTATCCTTGCCGGCCTTTTATCGCGGCATTTTCAGGGCGCGCAAACTGCCCTTTTCTTGCTTTGACGCTGCAAAAATAATCACGCCGTTAAGGAAAGGTTAAAAAGTTTTAAGGTAAACCGTGTTAAAGTTTCGTAAACGCTGCTCCAATCTTGTCAAAATCGGGAAATGATGCGCGATTTGGGGGGATTGGCCAAAGATGATTCGGCTCGGCTTTTTAAACTGAGGGGCTTGCCAAATCATGTCTTTTGGGGGCGCCTGTGCCCTTATTCCCCGCCTGTGCCGAAAGAAGTGTTAAGAATTTTAACAAAAGTAGTGCCTTGAAAAGTACAAATACCCCCTCCAAAAACACCATGGGCCAGGGCGGGAAGGCCTCTACCTTTGCCTCATCAAACAGCGGTAACACAAGTGCCGGCTGTTGTAGAAACAAAAACCCGCTCACACTATTTTATTCATACGCTATGACATTTGCTGAATTGATGAAATCCGAACAGCCTGTGCTGATTGACTTCTACGCCGACTGGTGCGCACCCTGCCGCGCCATGAAACCCGTACTCGAAGACGTGAAAGCACGACTGGGCGAAAACGTGAACATCTACAAAATCGACGTCGACAAAAATCAGGCCCTGGCTGCCCGGTTCAACGTCCGATCCATTCCTACGCTGATGATCTTCAACAAGGGCAACGCCGTGTGGCGCAAGTCGGGTATGGCTTCCTCGGCCGAACTCGTTTCCGCCGTCAACGCTGCACAGAACTGATGTAGGAAAAGATCATTCTCCTCCTCTGGCGAGCAAGTTTTCATCCTATACGGGGTGATACCGATTAACGGTCTCACCCCCTTTTTCTACCCTTTTTTTCAAAATTACCCGTTCTCAAACGCTGTCAACATGGCACTATCCGGATTTTTTAAAACACTTTTTGGCGGCTCTGATGCTGCCGAGCCCATCGCCGATCTGCCGGTCAACGATACCAAACACCCCAACCCGGTGTACGACAACCAGCCCGGCAACCTCTTTAAAAAAGAATTTCAGGCCAATAAAAACGCCGTGCTGCTCGATGTGCGCACAGCCATGGAAGTTCGCTCCGGCGCCTTGCCCGGCGCCGTCCACATCGACATCATGTCGCCGTCGTTTGCCGCCAAAATAGCCGCACTCGACCGCGGCAAAACCTACTTCATCTATTGCCGCAGCGGCAACCGCAGCGCCCAGGCTTGTCAGATCATGCACCGCCAGGGCTTCGACGTGCGAAATCTTATGGGCGGTATTTCCGCCTGGCCGCGCTGATAAAAGTATATCATAGCGGTATTTATAAAACGGGCGCGAAGGAGATCGATCCTTCGCGCCTTGCTTTTTTGTGTGTGGCAATTCGCGCCAATATCAACCGGCTACACCGGCCATTTGCCCTTTTGCAACACCTGCTGTCGGTACGCGAGCCAAAGCCTGTTCCAGATCCCAGATCAGATCGTCGGGGTGCTCGACGCCCACGGAAAGTCGTACCATGCCGGGTGTGATGCCCAGCGCCCGCTTGTGCGCAAGTTCTACGCCGGCGTGGGTCATGGTGTCGGGGTGTTGGGCCAGCGACTCGGTGCTGCCCAGGCTGACGGCCAGTTTGACGAGTTTCATGTTGTTCAATACGGCAAAGGCGCCGGCTTCACCGCCTTCCACTTCGAAGGCCAGCATAGCGCCTGCCGAACTGTACTGGCGCTTGTAGATGTCGTATTGCTGCGCATCCGTTACAGGGTCGAGAAAGCCGAGATAATGCACAGACTGGACTTTGGGATGGTCGCGCAAAAATTCGGCTACCCGGGCGGCCGTGGCGGCCTGGCGCTCCATGCGGATGTGCAGGGTTTCCAGGCTGCGGAGCAACAGCCAGCCGGTCCAGGGGCCCGCCATGTTGCCCAGGAAGGTGCGCAGGCCTTTTACCCGTTGCATCAGTTCCTTGCTGCCACATACTGCGCCCGCGATCACGTCGCTGTGCCCGCCGATGTACTTGGTGGCGGAGTAAATCGAGAAGTCGGCGCCCCATTGCAGCGGATGCTGCCAAAGCGGCCCCATGTAAGTGTTGTCGACCGCCATCAGCACGCGGCGATCGGGGGAGGAAAACTGGTCGGCCACGGCGCGGCACATGGCCAGGTCGTAGAGCGCGTTGGTCGGGTTGGCCGGGGTTTCGACAAAAACCATGGCCAGCGGCGCCTGAATTTCCGTGATCATGCGGCTAATGTCTTCTTCCGTGTGATCGGGGTGAAATTCGAGGGTTTTGATGCCAAAACGCGGCAGGAAGTGCCGGATAAAGTGGTCGGAACCGCCGTACAAGGGCGTACTGTGGAGCAGCAAATCGCCCGGTTTCAGGAATTCCAGCAAAACGGTGGTGATGGCGCTCATGCCGCTTTCGAACACGGCGCAATCTTCGGCGTTGTCCCAAAGACAAAGGCGATTTTCCAGAATTTCCAGATCGGGGTTGTTGATACGGCTGTAAATCAGACCCTCCGCTTCGCCCTCGCGGCGGTTGCGCAAGCCGTAGGCGACTTCAAAATGCGCCTTGCCCATTTCGGCAGTGGGGAAAGCGAAGGTGGAGGTTTGGAAAATGGGGCATTTCACTGCGCCTTCCGACCACTCGGGATGGTACCCGTGCGACATCATCAGGCTTTCCGGTTTGAATTTATGGTTGGGCATAACGGGTGGTGTTTTATTCATTCAAATGTAGCCCGTCTGCATCTTGTTTCTGTTTTTTTAACTTTGATTAGAAAAATTATCTTTTAAAACAGAAAATTTTAGAATTTTAATCTAAAACATACCCATATTTGACCTTTAAAAGAAAAAAAATCACGGTCCGACATGCCCGACACAGCCTATCAGCCCGATGCAACCGATCTGGCTATTCTCCGTTTGTTGCAGGAAGACGCTTTTTTGACCCATAAAGAACTGGCTGCCAAGCTGGGGCTGACCACCACGCCGGTGTACGAACGTATCCGGAGAATGGAACGGGAAGGCATAATTAAAAGCTACGTCGCGCTGGTCGACCGCGCGCGGGTCAACAAGCCGCTGGTGGTGATGTGCGCGGTGTCGTTAAAAGAACACGCGCAGCGGCGTTTGCAGCAATTCGAGCAAAGCGTGTGTGCGCTCCCGGAGGTGACGGAGGTACTGCATATAGCCGGCGGTTTCGACTATTTGCTGAAAGTGGTCGTGCGCGACATGGCGGAATACCAGCATTTTATTGTGAACAAGCTGGCGGGGCTCGACAATGTCGGTACGGCCCAAAGTTCGTTCGTGCTTACCGAACTGAAACAAAGCACGGCTGTGCCTTTGTGAGCAAAATCAGGCCGGGGTGTTTTGTTCGCCTTTGGCAGCGAGGATTCCCGGCCGGTATTTTACGTTGATATTCAGCCACATAAGCCGTGAAATACGGAAGATGTAGATAAAGTCGGTGGCCAGAAAAACGCCCAGCAGGCTAAATGCGGCGGTTTGGCTCCAGCCCATTCCCCAGTGAAAAAGCGCGACAAAAAGCAGGCAGAACCAGCCCGTCCAGATATAACTGATAAACATGGCGCCGTAGTAATAGCCCGGCTCCGGGAAGTAGTTGAGGCCGCATTTCGGGCAGCGTTCGAGCATGTCAAAGGGTTTGACGAACGACCAGGAGCCCGTTTCAAAAGTTTCGCCTTCGTGGCATTGCGGGCATTTGAGGTGGAAAATGCTGTACGACTTGGAGCCTTTTTGCAAAAACGACATGACAGGTAGTGTATTTTCAGGCAAAGGTCGGCTGTTGCGGCATCGAGGGTATGGTACAAAAACACGGCATAGTTGACCTTTTTACCGGTATTCGAACCGATTCGTACTTTTGCTGCTGTTGCCGCGTCGGCATTTCATCCTATGTCAAAAAAAATACCTACATACAGTATTTGTAATCTGCTCGGCGCCGACCGCTGCATGAACGAGATAGTCGTGATGCGTATTCGCGAGTTTTTGCAAAAACACGGTGATCTCACTTTCCCGCACCGCCACGATTTTTACCAGATCGTGCTGTTTACCCAGGGCGGGGGGAAGCACTCCATTGATTTTCAGACTTTCGACGTGCGGCCGCACCAGATCTATTACATGGCGCCGGGGCAAATCCACACCTGGCAATTCGACGAACTTACCGACGGTTACCTGATCAATTTCAATGAATCGTTTTTTACGGCTTTTTGCCACAATCCCTTCTTTCTGAGGGAGTTTCCCTTGTTTAACATTGTGATTGGCAGCCCGGTCAATACGCTCGACATGTCGTGCTGTACGGAGGTGGAACAAACCCTGGCCCAGATGCTGGAAGAGTTTGGCCGCGATGCGGAGTTTCGGATGGATATTTTACGCGGTATGTTGATTACGGTTCTGGTGCGTTTGTCGCGCTCTGCGCCCAGCACTTTCCGCGAACACACGTCGAAACACAACGTGGCGATCATGCGGCAGTTTGAGAAGATGATCGAGGTTCATTTTCGGGAAAAACGCCTGCCGAAAGAGTACGCGGAAATGCTGTTCGTCACGCCCAACCACCTCAATGCGCTCACCAAAGACGCCCTGGGCAAAAGCGCCGGCGAACTGATCCGCGACCGGGTGCTGCTGGAAGCCAAGCGCCTGCTGGTCAACTCCGACCTGATGATCTCCCAGATCGCCGATACGCTGAATTTTGAGGACAACGCGTACTTCACGCGCTTTTTTAAGAAGTACACAGGAGCGACGCCGGAGCAGTTCAGGGCGACGCAGGCGGTGGGGTGAACTTGTAAAAAAGCGCAATGGGTATTGCCGGAACAACTTGATTCCGGTCTCTTTCGACCAGATCTTCACATTTACTGATTCGGAAAGACTTGGGTGACCAAGGTCATGCGGTACTCCAATGGGGGTCATTTGCATTGCATTGACTGCCAATGCATATTTACTGTGAAAAGGGTAGAAAGGGTAAATGCAAACCATTAATGTTTTGGGGTATGATTCATTCACTTTTGGCTTTCATAAAAAGGAGAATATCTGCTGCTTGGGGTGGAGTGGTTCATATTGGGGGAATAGATGTAGTGAATTACATCGATCAGGGAAGCGACCCGCCTTCTTTTCATGCCAAGATTAACCTTTTGGTCATCCGGCTGGAGCAGGAAACGCAGTTGCAGCAAGCGGAGCGCTTTAGTTATCAGGATGATGAAGGGCGGAGTTTTAAATCGCAACCTCCTTTGTACTTGAATGCCTACGTTTTAGTGGCCGCAAAACCTAATCCGGGAGATAGCAATAACTACTACAACTACGAAGGCGCCCTTCAGAACCTCTCGAAGGTATTGGCATTGTTTCAGGCCAATCCGGTATTCAAGGCGGAAACCGATCCGGATTTCCCATCAGAGCTGGAGCAAATTATTGTTGAATTAGCCCCATTGACCCTGACTCAGCAAAACGAAATTTGGTCTTCTCTTAAGACGGCTTTCCTGCCTTCGGTATGCTACAAGATGAAGATGCTGGTATTCCGGGAACAGCCTGTCGTAGGAGAGGGCGAAATCGAATCTCTTGTATTAAATCCCCAATCATCATGAACTACTGCCCGCTGCTGACCATTCAACTCTTACACGCCTATTATATAAGTGGCAAGAGTGCTGATTTCCGGCTTGTGCCGTCGGCAGAAACCATACGGCTAATGGAAGGGCACCGCTTGATGTGGCGGGAAAAAAAGTCGGCCTGGCAAATAACAACCAGCCTTAATGATGATGGCGCCCCGTTTCTCCCAATGGATGAAGCGACAATTTTGCGTTTTTATTTAAGTGCAACCACACCGGGCATCATCCATGTAACCGACTGGGATCAGGCAGCAGGAGTGCCGCTTGACTTTGGAAAAGTATTGGCTGGGCATCTTTTTCTTCATTTTACTTACGACGGGACTTCCTCTTTGAAGGGTGGGGTATACCGGCACTTTGAAACGGAAGTGCTGAAAGTAAAATCGCCAGGACTGGAAGAGGCTTTTTTTCTTCAGGGGTCATTGCTGCCTGGTATCTTGATATCAGACCTGACGATAGGGGGAGAACAGGTCGCCATCCAATTCGATCCTGATCAGAAAAAACTGACGCTGGATACCACTCGATACCAACCCGGCGCTGAGTTGCTTGTGAGATATCCCGCCATTCCGGCCTGGGCAAGAGGGGTGATCGGCGTAGTAGATATTCCATTAGATTCTCCCAATGCAATAAGGCAGGTGTTTGACCTGAGTTTCTCTGTGCGCAGGGTGAAGTGGAAGTACTATGTAGCCGCCAGGGAGACATTCGATACATTTTCCATGGCTGACATGCCGGATAGTTTGCAGGATGGCAGTACTGGGACGATCGAATTTATCCCACAGGATATCAGACTGTTAGAAGAATCGGATCTTATGGCAGACTGGATGAAAAGAAAATTTTCTTCAATGGCCAATCTGGTCCGGTTCACCTCGAAGGAGGAAGTGGCTTTCAGTGAAAAAACACAAAAAAATATTTGCCTGATGGGTAACGGGCGCGCGCTTCTGGCTCACCTGCCCGTGCCATCCCTTGAAAGACCTGACAAACAGATTGTTACTTATATCTCATAACTATTTAATTCCTGGATTATGGATTATAGTCAATTAAAAAGACCGGGGGTGTACCTCGAAGAAATAGCCCTCTTGCCGCCGTCGGTGGCGGGGGTGTCGACAGCAGTGCCTGCGTTTATTGGATACACAGAAAAGGGCCCCCCAGGAAAGTCGGTCAAAATTGCCACTATGGTTGATTTTATTTCAATTTTTGGCGGCCCCCTCAAAATGGAATATTCCGTAAAAGCAGCCCAAGATGAATCAGACTATGTGATAACATCTTGTGAATTAACTACAACAAAAAAATGCTACCTGTATCATTCGGTACGTGCGTTTTTTCAACTTGGGAAAGGACCATGTTATATTGTGTCTACAGGTTATTATGATGGACTCGATACGTATCCTCTTGACAACCCATCTGAATATGAAAGATTTGAATACGCATTAAATGCATTGGAAAACGAAGATGAGCCGACGCTACTGCTGTTCCCTGATGCTACCGCGTTTAAAAATGAAACTGATTACTATACCTTATGTAATCAAGCTCTTGGACAATGCGAAAAACTGAAAAACCGATTTGTAATTTTAGATGTAATTCAAAAAAGCTCAGAAGAAACAAAATCAGCTGCTGATGTTTCAATGACTGACTTTAGGGAGGGAATAGGTATGCAATCTATATCGAAGCTGAAATATGGCGCCGCATACTTTCCTTTTATTGATACTATATTTCAATATGAATACGACGAGTCACTCACGATGGTTCAAGTGGGCACTACATCCGTTGAAACTGATGTGCAGGGGTTACGTATTTCTTACCTAAAAAGGGATAATAGAGTTCCGGGTGTTGAGATAATCAACAGTAAACCATCTTTATATTTTGAAAAAGATAATAATAAATGGCTAATTGAGATAAAAGGATTGGGTGATGGATGTGCTCCCAATGACCTTATATCTGTACTCCCAGACTCATGTGTTGGATATTCGATAGGAGCAGAAGGTAGCGAAGAGGAGACAATTGGGGCAGAGACAACTTTTATCAAAGATGAGAAGTATAATTTCATTTCAGGCTTGAAGGGACTCAGAATTCAAGCAAACGAAAATGATAAAGGACTTCCCAAGGTGGCATTTTGTGAGGGAAATAACCTTGACTTTACAATAATTGCTGATGAAAATAAGCTAATTATTCACCTGCCTTCGGGATCTCCGAAAACCGCAGAAGAGGTTTTGTCAGCATGGAATGCCAAGATTAGTGGTGAACTAGCATTCGACGCATTATCCTTTACATTTAGCAAATTGGGAGACGGGTCTGGTGAAATAAAACTAAGCGATGGACCTCCCAGGCGAGGTGTCGTATTTGAGGGGGAAAACGTGATAAATGAGCAACCAGAAAGAATATTTCTGTTGGTTTATTATGGCGACCTAATAATTGACGCTATAAAACCAATCAGATTTGACTTTGTGGTGAAAAATATATCCTCCGGCGCCACTCCAAGTCTAGCCATCATTGGACTAGGACAGGATGGAACAAGTTCAGATGAAATTGCTGGTGCAGCGATAGATTTTGACATTTATCCATTCAGAATTGAAAAATTACCAATTGACAATGAAACACCTGATTCATCTCTCTCTTCTGGTTCTCAATCATTAGCCAGTCTTCAAGACACCCGCACAGGGTTATACAATCTCATCAAGCGCAAGATTGAAGGGGAACGAGTGAGCATGCTACCTCCAAGCGGCGCTATTGCAGGCCTTTTCGCGGCAGTTGATGGCACGCGAGGTGTTTGGAAGGCGCCCGCAAACATTGGCTTAATTGGTGTTGTAGGCCCAAGCTTGCGGTTGACTGACTCTGATCATGAAAATTTGAATGTTAACGCAGATACCGGCAAATCCATCAACGCCATCCGCAATTACACCGGCAAAGGCACTATGGTAATGGGCGCCCGCACCCTCGCTGGCAACGACAATGAATGGCGTTACGTCAACGTCCGTCGACTTTTCATCATGGCGGAAACTGCCATAAAAAAAGCGACCGAAGCATTCATTTTCGAGCCGAATACCACCACGACCTGGCTAAAAGTCAAGGGTATGATCGAAAGTTACCTCCATGGATTGTGGCAAAGCGGCGCACTGGCCGGATCCAAACCCGAACAGGCTTATTTCGTCAATGTCGGACTGGGCAAAACCATGTCGCAGGATGATATCCTCAACGGACGTATGCTTGTGGATGTCGGCCTTGCAGCCGTACGTCCCGCCGAGTTCATCGTCCTTCGTTTTTCGCATAAAATGCAGGAGGCGTAGGGCCACGGTTGAAACAATGTTCAAACTGTAAAAACACCAATCATGGCAACCAACAGAGATACAATAAAAGGCAGTTATCCGCTGCCGGTCTACAATTACCGGGTGGAAATTGACGGCAGGTCAATCGCTTTTTCAGAAGTGTCGGGCCTAAGTATGGCATTTGAAACCAAAACATACAAGGAAAGCCCGACCGACGGCACGCAAGCCCCCAGGGTCATGCAAATGCCTATGCAGGCTACCCCGCCGACCATTACCCTGAAACGGGGCATTGTACGCGGGGGCGAACGACTAATGGAATTGTACAATTGGCTGAAAAGCATTCAATCGAACGTGGTCGATAAAAAAGATATCACCATCAGCCTCTGCGATGAAACCGGGACCCCGGTCATACAATGGCTGGTCATGGATGCTTTCCCCAAAAAACTGGACGCACCTTCTTTTACAGCCGAATCCAATGACGCCGCAATAGAGTCTATGGAACTCGTAGCGGACCGCATTATGATTTCGGCAGCAAGTTGATTGTCATGGCTACTTCGACAAATATCATCCGGGGCAAATACCCCTTGCCGGTGTACAATTATCGTGTGACTATCGATAATGAACCGCACGGCTTTTCAGAGGTGTCCGGGTTAAATATTCAGTATGAAGCCATTACGTACAAACATGGTCTGAGCTGGCGCGAAGGACCTGTGCAGATGCCGGGAATGTCCGCCGAGGTAAAAATAACCCTCAAGCGGGGGCTGGTCAGGGCGCGTAGTTTCTTGCTTCAATGGCTGGAGTCCGCCCGGCGGCATCAAGTGGTAAAACACGATCTGACCATCGATCTGTGCGACGAACAGGGAACGCCGGTAGTGAGTTGGAAAATAATCAACGCTTTCCCGCTGAAACTGGAGGCCCCGAGTCTGAACAGCGATTCCAATGAACTCGCCGTCGAAAGTATCGAACTGCTGGCCGCCGGCATCGCCATGACCTTTCACTAGGCTGTAAAATACACCGACCCATGCCCGATAAAATCACGTTTCCGAAATTGTCTTTTACCGACTATCCGCCGGTTGTATTCCATTTTCAGGTGCATTTCCTGACGGGCGGCGTAGTGCCCAATGAAGTGGACATCCGTTTCCAGAAACTGTCGGGTCTGTCGGCCGACATCAGCCCGGAAACCTACGAAGAAGGAGGGCAGAATCTGTACACGCATCGCTTTCCCAACCGGATTAGTTATGGCAACCTGGTGCTGGAACGTGGTATGGTCATCGGCTCCATATTGGGACTGGAATTCAATACGGCGATGAGTATGTTCCGGTTTTACCCCAGTAACGTGATGGTCATGTTGCTCAATGCTGATAGTGAGCCTGTGGCCAATTGGATGTTTTTCAAGGCCTATCCGGTCAAGTGGGCCATTTCCGATCTGGATGCCAACTCCAACCAGATTGCGATCGAAAGTATGGAATTGGCCTACACGCGCTTCCAACGACTAACCTTGTAAATGACGACTTATGCCGGTAGAAATTAAAAAATTGATCATTCAGGCCAAGGTATCTGCACCGAAAAGCGCGCCAGCCCCTTCCGGCAAACAGGAGGTGGAAACGGAGCAGATCATTGAAGCCTGCGTAAAAGCGGTATTAAAGATTCTGGAAAAACAAAAACTGCGCTGAGTATGGCTATCGAGAACCTGTTTTACAAGTTGGAAAAACTCAAAATCAAAGCTTTCCTCAATGCTGAGCGCAGAGGAATGCCCGAAGACGAGATAGAGGTGATGTTCAATCCAACCTCCTACGCAATGACGTATTCCAACAAGTTTGAAAAAACGCCTACGGCAGGTCAGCAAAATAGGGAGGCCAAATATACCGGCGGAGGCGAGCAACAACTGACCCTTGACTTGTTCATCGACGGCACAGGCGTCAGCGATATGGGTATCGAATCTCTGCTGGGCATTGGAACCCCAAGCGTGGAAAAACAGGTGGCGAAGTTTATGCGCTATTGTTACCAGATAGAAGAAGAAATCCATCAACCCTATTTCCTGACGATCGAATGGGGCAACCTGAGATTTGACTGCCGCATGTCTTCGGTGAACATCACGTACAGCCTGTTTGATCAGGCAGGCAAACCGCTGCGGGCCAAACTGAATGCAACGTTTATCGAAGCGCTTTCACCCGAGAAGGCTCAAAAGTCGCCCGAGGGCAGATCCAGCGACCTCACCAAGGCTGTTCAGGTAAAGATGGAAGACACGCTGCTCCTGCTTACCAAACAGGTGTACGGTTCCATGGATTATTATACCTGGGTGGCCCGGTACAACGATCTCGATCAGTTCAGAAAACTCCAGCCGGGCAGCCAACTGGTTTTCCCTCCCCTGGAAACCTTAAAAGCAAAGTATGAGCAAGGTTGATATCATCATCAAAATCAAAGGCAGCGCAACCCAACTGGGCATGCGGGTCATTCAACTGGATATCGTCCGGGAGGTGAATCGCATCCCTTATGCCGAATTGTCTTTGACCGATGGCGATGTCGCCAAACAAAGCTTCGAACTCAGCAACCAATACTTCGAATTGGGAGATGAAGTGGAAATTCAGTTGAAACCCCTGAATCCTCCACAGGGCGCCAGCGCCAATCCTGTTACCCTTTTCAAAGGAATGGTATCGAAACACGCCGTGGAGATGGATGCCGCGGGCCTTTCCGCCGGCTCCCGGCTCACGGTGGAATTGCGGTCTTACCTGCTGTTACTCACTGCCCGCCGGGCCGGCAGGGTGTACCAGAATATGACAGATACCCAGATCGTTCAGCAACTTCTGCAAACCTATGGTCTTGCCTCCGGTACGTTTGCCGATACGGCCTTTGCCCATACCGAAATGGTTCAGTATGATTGCACCGATTGGGACTTCATACTTGCCCGCGCGGAAGCGAACGGCCTTTGCCTGCTGACCGAAGTGGACGCCCAGGGGCAGGAAATCCTGCACCTTGTTCCGCCCCAGCTTAATGCGACTGCCAATCATACTGTGCAGCCGGGTATGGCGACTTCTGTCATGGGACTGGAAATGGAAGCGCGTCTTGAAGGCCAGTTCGACGTGTTGCAGGCAACGGCCTGGGACAGTGCCACCCAGCAGATGCTGACACCTGTACAAGCTGCTGATTTTCCCCTTGCCCAGGGCAATATGAAACCGGCCGACGCGGCCGCTGTTTTGGGCGCCGCCAATGCCCTCACGCAGGCTCCTGTCGAAATCAACCCTGCCGAACTACAACGCTGGGCCGATGCAATCCTGGTAAAAAGCCGCATGGCTATGCTGCGTGGCCGGTTAACCATGGAGGGAGATGCCAAATACAAGTTATTTGAACTGGTGGCATTAAAAAGCATCGGCGACCGATTCAATGGCAACGCTCTGATTACGGGTATATACCAGCAAATCAGTGCCCGGGGCTGGACGACCAGTCTGCAGCTCGGCGGCGACGAAGCCTGGCATATCAACCGCGAAGGCGTATCGGGGCAAGCCGCTTCCGGCCGATTGCCTTATGTACATGGCTTGCACACTGGTATTTTGCAAGGCTACGACAGTCAGACCGGGCTTAATCTTTTGGCCAAAGTGCAGGTGTCGGCGCTCGAAAGCGGCCAGGACATCATTTGGGCGCGACTGGCGATGCCTTATGCCGGCCCGGGTCGGGGATTCTTTTTTCGCCCCGAAATCGGCGATGAAGTGCTGCTCGGTTTTCTCAACGACGACCCCAACCAGCCCGTCATTTTAGGAAGCCTGTACAGCGGGGCCAATATACCTCCCGATCCCAATCTCCAACCTGCCAACGATTATAAAAGCCTGATCGGGCGCACGGGCACGGGATTCGTGATCGAAGAGCCGCAGGATGGCAAAATGACTATTACAGCTGCCCCGCAAAGCGGCTCCCCCCAAACTATCGTACTCGACCCGAAAGGCCAATCCGTCACCATCAGCGACGGCAATCAGAACGAAATCGTGATGGATGCCCAGGGAATCAAAATCAGCAGCCCCAAAAAAATCATCCTGAAAGGCGCAAGTATTGACATGAACTGATAAAAACATACACAACCATGGCAGACAATTCATCAAACGAGCTGGTATTAAGAATCAGCATTGAAGAAGCAAACATCATTCTGGAAGGACTGGGCGAACTGGCTTTCAAAAAGTCATACGCTTTGGTAAACAAGATCCAGTACGCCGCAAGCGTCCAGCTGGGCAGCAATGGCCAAACGGCCGAAAGCCCCGTCGAGGATAATCCGAGTACTGATGAAAATTAAATGAATCATGACCGACACCGCCAATAGTTTTCTCGGCACGGGATGGGCGTTTCCGCCAACTTTCCACCGGCAAGGCGCAGACCTCGCCATGGTATCAGGTGTGGACGACATCGCCCAAAGCCTCGAAATCCTGCTCGGCACCCGCTTGCGTGAGCGGCTTTGGCACGACGATTTTGGTTGCGATCTCAGCAGTTACCTGTTTGAGTCCATCGATCAAAGCCTGATCAATCGCATCCGCAACTCCGTCGCCGATGCCCTGCTGTATCACGAACCCCGTATTCAGGTGGAGCAGGTGGAAGTTCAGGACGGCGGAAGCGCAGGCTTGCTGAATATTGAAGTGGTTTTTAAAGTTCGCAGCACCAACTCCAGGTATAATATGGTCTATCCCTTCTACCTGGAAGAAGCCGCCGGCAGGAAAATTTAACTTTATCGAACATGCCCGATTATATCCTCATCGATGGCGATCTCGCCCTGTTTATGCCCAACTTTGGCATGGCGACCGTAGTGGTGCAGCCGGGTACGCTGCGCGCGACAGGTCAGTCGGGCCTTGGCGGCAAAAAACTTTGCGTCGATGGCGATGAAGCCAGTGTGGAAGTGCCGGGCTGTATGTACATCACCGCTATACACACCATTCCCGGCGCCGGCACCCTGAAAATTCAGGCCCTGGCGCCCGATCAGAAAGCGCTGAAAACCTGCAGTGGCGGCAAAGCCGTGCTTTTGAAAGGCGTTTTCTTTCAGGCTGTGTTTGAAGTGCAGACCCCCGCACAGCAACCCCCGCCCGGCACCAGCCCGCCCATTCCCGACCCCACCCCCCAGTACCCCGGACAAGGCCAGTTCCAAACGACCAACCTAACCTACAAAGGCTCCTGATGGCAAACGATACGCAAAACGGCACCATTTTCCGCGACGGCACCAGCCAGCGCCAGCGCTTGCTGCCCGCGCTCGCCCCGACGTATTTCTCCGTGGAGGAACACAGCACGGAGGATCAGTTGCGTTTTGCCCGCGAATTTGCCAAGACATTGAAGTTTTTTAACCTCAACAATCAGGAAGAGGGCGACTGGAGCGGCCTGCTGGGCAATGACGATCAGCTGATCGCGGATATCTTCGCCTTTATCGACAACCCGGCTGCTTTCGATCACGACCCGGCCAAAAAAGCCTGGCTGACCCGGCCGCATTTGTCCTTGTTTTTGCAGTTTCTCGACCTGCTCAAAGGGCCCAGGGCCCAATTCGACGACCTGACACGCCGACACCTCGAACATTATTATCGCGAGGTGCTGCGCTTTGGTCCCAAGCCCTGGAAACCCGATCGGGTACACGTGCTGTTCGAACCGGCCAAGGGAACGGGCGCCCTTACACTGCCGCAAGGGGCCTTGTTGCAGGCCGGAAAAGACGCCAAAGGAAAGTTCCTGCATTATCAAACCCTGTTTGAAACAGTGGTGAACCAGGCGCGGGTGGTGGATATTCGACAAACGTTCCTGGTGCCGGAAAGAAATGATGCAGGCGCCCCCGTAAATGCAAATGCAGGAATGTTGTATGCGTCCAGTGCGTGGCAGGAAGGGCAGGAAAGCCAGGGAAAATTCCAGGCTTTGGGCGCCGATCTGCCCCAAAAGAATCTGACAAGCCCAACGCTGGCCGAGGTCGGGTTTATAATTGAATCGCCTTTGTTCTGGCTATCGGGCGGAGGAACACGGGAAGTATATCTGATACTTCCGACAGAGGGAGACAATACAACTATTTGGGAGGCATTCCGGTTTGAGTTCAGCTGCGCAGGCAGCCAGTGGTATGTCCCCAAAACAAAACTCCTGAAAGCGACGGACCTTCCGAAAGGGATGCTGCCTCAAAACGGTGATTACAACAGTGCGGAAGTCATATCATTTTCAATCGATTTTAGTGAAGGCGCCCCGGATTTTGCGCCGCCTGCGTACGGAGCAGGATTCAAACACCCGGTACTAAGAGCCATTCTGAGTCAAACCAATGAAGTCAGGTACGACGCGGCTTTTAATGCGCTCCATGTGAAAAAATTATGTTTGTATGTGGTGGGCAATGAACTGAGTGCACCCAAAATTCGCAACGACCAGGCCGTGCTCAATCCGAAAGGCCCCTTTGAGCCTTTCGGAACCAACCCGCAAAAAGGGTCAACCTTTACGTTTAGCCATCCGGAATTGTGCTTAAAACCAATTCAGGAGATCAGGATGACGGTGGATTGGCGCGGGCTGCCGGATACTTCCAATCAATACATTCCTTATCTTGAATATTTGGAAAGTCTTGATCCAAAGATTGAAAGAGACTTGTCGTTTTCGGTGAAGTTAATGGATGTCTCCCCCGTAAAAGTCATTATTGATGCAGCAAATCAGCGGGAAATTTCCGCTGCCAATCTAAACTTCCCCGGTGCGCTGGAAAACCTGCCTGACTCAAACGATCCTTTTGATTTTCCGCGCCGGTTCGAACTGAAACTTGCCAGTGAATTGCTGCACAAGATTTACCCGCGGGTATTGTTGTGGTGTGCCAATAAAGATAATAAATGCACAAAGCCTGTTCCGCCCCCTTACACCCCTGCCTTCCAGTCGTTTAGCATTGGGTATACCTCGTTTGCAGAAATAGTACGCCCTGAGGCCGGGTTTTATCATATTCACCCGTTTGGGACTCTAACGGCCTCTCCCATCAAAAATAATGAAGATAGCCTGTTTTTCAGGTTGTTGCCATTTTACAAAGAAGACGGCTGCCTTTATATCGGTATAGATGGTTTTGGAGGGGCTTCCGACCTGAACCTCTTGTTTCAAATGTGGCCGCGCCTTTCGGAGCAGACGGAAAAAATGCCCGAAGTCGCCTTGTGTTACCTGAAAGATGACCGCTGGCAGAAATTGGACGGGCAAGTGAACATCCTCTACGACGCCACGAAGCAACTGTTCCAGACCGGCCTCATGCGCCTCCGCTTGCCGGAGGTTTCGTCTCTGGCACACCGAACGATGCCATCCGGCCTGTACTGGCTGCGCGCCGAATCCTTCGCGGGCTTTGCCGATGCTACGGGCGATATCGTCGCCGTACACGCCCAGGCCATGGAAGCGGAGTTTGTGAACCGCGACAACACCCTGGAACATCTGCAACGCCCCCTGCCGCCCGACAGCATCAAAAGCCTGGTGCTGCGCAACCCGCTGATCAAAAGCCTGCGCCAGCCCTATACCTCCTTCGGCGGGCGACCTGAAGAGGCGCCCGAACGCCTCTACACCCGCGTGAGCGAACGCCTGCGCCACAAGCAGCGCGCGCTGACGGCCTGGGATTACGAGCGGCTGGTACTCGAACACTTTCCGGAGGTGTATAAAGTGAAATGCCTGCTGCCCTGGGAACTGAGCATTCTGGACGCCGGCAATAGCGCGGGCGCCGCGCGCCGCGCGCCCCTGAATCCCGCTGCCGGCGCGGTCACCCTCGTAGTCATTCCCGATATTTCGAATGCCGCTCCTTCCTTTCCCATGGAACCCCGCGCGCCGCGCGCCCTGCTCAACGATATCGCCTTGTTTCTGGCAGACTATACCTCGCCCTTCGCCAAAATCACAGTAAAAAACCCGCGCTACGAATACGTGCGTTATCGTATGGACATCCGCTTCCATCAGGATTACGGCCCCGACATCTATCTCCATGAGACCAATGAAGCCCTGAAACGTCACCTCTCGCCCTGGGCCTACGAACAGGGCGCCGACATACCCTTCGGCAGCCGTATCTACCACTCGGAAGTGATCTATTTTTTGGAAAAGCTGCCGTATGTGGATTACGTGCTGAATTTTAAACTGATACTCCATCAAACTGGAAATGAAAAGCCACTTGGATGCTTAGAACCTGCTCTCTGGGTTGGCGCGGACTGCCCAGATGCAGTACTAATTACTCATCCTAAACATATCATATGGTCGGTTTTCGGCCAACCTAAATCCGATGAAAAATACAAGGGTATTGGGTATGATATTATTGGGGTAGATCATAAAGTAGAGATTTCTTAATTTTAATATAACTAAGATGGCAAACATCGAAATTAAAATAGATCAAAGTCTCAGCCGAGAAAGCCTTAGGGGGGCCTTTGAAGATGAAAGTTGCCCTGCTGGGAAAGACTATTTGCGAATATTTAATTCAGGGATCAATTTCTGGGATGACCGAATTGATCCACCAAGATTAAATAGCAATGAGGACCCTCTTACTATCAAAGGATGGGGCCCTCAACAAAATGTTATTAAATTTTCTTCGGGAGATAATTTTGATACACAAAATAAAATAGAATGGCTTATTAGCCTCAACTTAAATAATACAAATTCTTTTTGCATTCAAACGATTAAGAACGCTTCCTCAGTAAATGCATTAACAATTACAAGCGATGGCAAAATTGGTATTGGTTATGCATACCCAACGGCAAAATTGTATATCCAGTCAAATGAAAATTTGACTGGATTGAAAATTATAAGTAACGAACTGAAGCCTGAATTTGGCTCAAAAGAATTATGGCTGCAGCTATTAGGCAATTCTTCGTCCCAATATATAGAATACTTAGAAATTTCACATAACCGGCATACGGAATTATCTATGGAATCGCCTAACGCTTGGGCATATTCAGAAATAAAATTACAAAAGAGAATTAACGAATCTGTTTTTAATTATGTTTCCTTTAAAGGCTCTTTTTCGGAAGGCTTAAATAAATATCGAAACTTGTTAACTATTGGGTTCGGTGATCAAGATCATGTCTTTATCGATCATAGTGGTAACCTAGGCGTAAAATTTCTAACAATTTCAAATCCAAGGGATTTTGAAGTACACGGTACTGTCGCAATATTCGGAAAAGAGGAAAGGAAATTTGATCTCGAAATTTCCCCATGGCCAGGTTATAAAAAGAGCGCACGAATTTATATAGGTGATATATTAGAATTTAATTTGCCTAATGGGGTGGAATTATTTTATGATACTGATAAAAAAAATTTTTCTCTTAATAGATGGAGTCAAAACGAAGCTGCAAGCGTATTTAGTATTACAAATAATGAAGACTCAGAATGTTACTTTACTATAGAGAAAAATGTTTTTCCTACCTTTATTGAAGGTGTTAAACCTAATTTTGATAGTAATTGGATTGAAATAACAAATGGTGAAACTGATGTAATTTATTTTGATGGAATGTGCCCGCCCAAGAACATTACGGTTTTTGTTCAACGTATTCAACCCGATGGAGAATATCACGATTCTTATACTTTGTTGCCATTTGCTCCCTTTGATAAATTTATACCGTCATATTCTTGCTTTTATATTATTGGTAATTCTATTCGTATTATGAAGGGGAAAAATGACATGAAAAAGAAAATGAAAATCCGTGCATATGCTTGGAAATGAATTTTCAATACTATTATGCAGAATCAAATAAAGTGGTCCGACCACAACCTCCACGACCCCGGCATCACCCTCCTGGAGCACCTGGCCTACGCCATCAGCGACCTGAGCTACCGCCTGGGCTTCGACATGGCGGATTTGCTGGCCGAATCCGGCGCCTCGCAGGAGACAAAGGCGTTTTTCAGCGCCGCGCAGATACTGCCGCAGACGCCCCTGAGCCTGCTGGACTACCGGAAACTGTTGCTGGATCAGGAAGGGGTGAAAAATGCGTGGGTGTCCGTTTTGAATGCAGGCGAACCGGCCCTGAACTTTGACAATGGCATCATATCTCTTGCAAGCTCGGGTGCTCGTCTTCCAAAATACCTCCGCGGCATTTACAAAGTCGAAATCGAACCCGATGACCTGAATAATCCGCCCGCTCCACAAGCCATCCGTTCGACCCTCGCCCGCCACCGCAACCTCTGCGAAGACGTACAACAAATAACCATATTCGGCGAAAACGATATCGAACCCGTCACCCTGCAACTCGACCTCGAAGTGACCGACAACCGGGTGGATCTGACGCAATTATGGGACCTGATCGCGGCCGACCTCACCCAGTGGATTGCTCCCAATATCCGGTTTTACAGCCTCCCGGAAATGCTGCAGCGCGGAAAAAGCATCGATGAAATTTTTACCGGCCCCTTGCTCGAACACGGCTTCCTCGACGAGGAGGAAGTGAAAAACTACGCCAAAAAAACCGCGCTTCGCGCTTCGGATATCCTGCACCGTGTGATGGACCTTGGAGGCGTGAAACTGGTGCGGCAGGTCCTCATGAGCACACCGGCCCGGCCCGGCCAGAAACAATACCTGTCGCTGAGCGAGAACCAGATACCGCGCCTGGAACGGCTGGAAATCAATGTGTATGCCGGCGGCAGGCGTTTGTTCCACAAGGAGGCCACACTGTCGGGCAGCGCAAAAAACACCTATTCCGTCAAACAGGATGTGCCCGTGCCGACGGGGCGCTGGCGCAATCCCGCTCGCTTTATCTCCATCGCCAACGAGTTGCCCGCCAACTACGGCATCGGCCCCGCGGGTTTGCCGGCCGACGCCACACCCCGGAGGAAAGCCCAGGCGCAGCAGTTAAAGGCATATCTGGCCCTGTTCGAACAGTTGCTGGCCAATCAGTTCGCCCAGTTGGCCCACATGCGCAATCTGCTCTCACCCGCGTACGATGCCCCGCCCACCTATGTTTTAAACCCGCTCGATACGGCCGACGGTCTGCCGGGCATCGAAACCCTGTACAAGCCTGATTTTGCCGACAATTTACTTCCTGTGCTCGATCCGGAAGCGCGGGCGCTGGAACGCCACCACCGCCGGCTGGACCACTTGCTGGCCCGCTTCGGTGAAGATTTTCCTTATCCCCCGGCTTCCGACGTGGTTGATCCTGCCGTGATGCAACAGCGGAAACAGCAGTTTTTACAAGATTATGCTGATCTCGGTAAAGGCCGGGGCAAAGCCGTCGACTATCGGAATACGCCATTGCACAACACAGGGCCCCTTTCCTCCGGACTGGAAACCCGGCTTCGCCGGCTGTTGGGCATAAGAGCATTCGACGAGACCGAATTTCCCCTGCTCGACATCGATTTTTATCAGGAGGCCGATCAGGACGGTATTTCCGAGTATCGGTTCAGGGTCAAGGACCGGGCGGAGAATAAAATCGTGCTCAGCAGCAGCAAACACTACCACGACCTGTTGGAAGCCCGGCTCGAATTGCGTTGGGCGTTGCAAAGGGCGGCTATCCAGTCGGGCTACCAACTCAGGGATACCGAAGAGGAAACCAAGAGGGAATATTTCAATATTGTTGATCCCTCGGGAGAGGTTATTGCCCGGCGGATCGAGTATTTTCCCAAAAGAGGCGGCAAAAAGCGCCGTCCGGATGCCATCAACCGCCTCAAAACACTGTGCGCCCCCATCCTGAAACAGGAATGTTTATACATCGTCGAACATTCGCTTATTGCGCCCCGGCAGTCGGACAACGATGCCATGTTCGAGCCAAGGTGGAGGGTGATTGATCCTCCCGTGAAGAATGAATTTTACGACCCCTGGTCGATGCAGATCAGCGCCGTTTTACCCGATTTCGCGGGCCGGTTTGCTGGCGGGAAAAACAGCGAGTTCGGGTTGTTTGTACGGGAACTGGTGGAATCCGAAACGCCTGCCCACCTGACGCCCAGGTGTTGTTGGTTATCGGAAGATGCCTTTTTTCAATTTGAAGCCTGCTATGGCGCTTTGTTAAAAAAACTGTGCCTTGGGCAGGATACGACGGCTGAAACACGCATGCTGAATCGCTTGTTAGGGATAAGCGAAAGAACAAGAGGGGAGTTTCAGTCAACCAGTTTAAGAATCAGTTTTAACCCTTTATCCAGTCGAAAGCAGTATTTCAGTCTTCCGGCAGCAGCGATTCCCGTTTCTACTTCCGAAGGCTCGTCCCTGACGATCAGTTTTTGGATGCGTCTCGAGGAACGGGTAAACGGAAACGGGAACCTTTTTTCTGTCAAGTCAGGCCCTACAGGGAAGCCTTTGATCAATATTGCTTTTACGTCCACTCAGGTGGTTTTTTCTTGTGGCATTTTAGACCAATCCGGCCGTCAGCCCAGTGTTACTTTGTCTCTTTCCAGTTTAGGCCGAAATTATGTCGGCCGTTGGATTCATTGGTCATTTATCAATCGTTATGAATCTTTTACCTATTCATCCCAGTTGCATATTTTGGTTGATGGAGCATCTCTGGCAACAGCGACAAAAGGTGGCGAACTTCCTGAAATATGGCCCAGAGAGACTCTGGTGCGGTTTGGTAATTTTGGTACCCGGAAAGATGTTTTTAAATTGAATGTGACCGATTTGAGAATATGGAATTATGCCCGGTCTGAAAAAGACATGGAATTTGACATGGATGCCCGGCTGGTCGGCGACGAAACAGGTTTATACGGCTATTGGAAACTGGACAAAGACAGCCAGGGTAACGATTCAACCGCTCGTCAAAACCATGCAGTGATCTATAATTGTGAATGGGAATGAACGCTGCGTCGCGCCATATCATCCTCGAACACCACATCCAGCTCGAATTCGAGCGCGAGGACGATGCACGCCGCTGGCAGCAGGAGATCGGCCCGATCGTCCGCCGCCGTCTCATGCCCCTCCTCGACCGCATTTTCAGCGCCCACAGCACACCTGACAGCCTGATTCGCCTCGATACCCTGGAACTGGATCTGGGCAATCTTGACCCCTCGCAAGTCGAACGGCAACTGGAAGAACGGACGAAGGCCTTGTTAGGGCCGAAGCTGGCCGAAGAAATTCGCAAGACAAACCGGTCGAAAGAGGTACAATCCGATTCCGCGCTGGAACTGCTTTCCACCTTTTTCTTTACCGGCGCCTTGCCCTGGTGGGCCGATATCCACGACGCAGAACTTTTGCCCAAAGCAGTCCGGACACTGGCGTCCAAAACGCCCGGCAAGCTTCGTCGGCTGGTATTGGCGGTCGTACGGCAGGAACAAGCCTTTCGCCGTATGCTGAATGCGCTGGACGAAGCATCATTGCGCGGGATCGCCAGCGCCTGGCCCTTGCCTGTTGGGCAGAACTGGGCGATAATAGAGGCTGTTCTGACGGCACAAGCCCAAAAACACGGCGTCCCGGAACGGCAGGCGGGCAGGGAGTGGTGGAAAGGCGTGTTGTACGGTCTCAGCCACGAAGCCGCTCCGTCTGAAACGCGAACCGCTTTGTACGGCTTGTGGCAGGCTGCGTCAACCTTTCATTGGGATGCCGGAGAGATACGCAAAACCATGGAAGTCTATTTTGATCGATCGCCCCTGAATGATCAGCGCTCTGCTGGACAGCATCCGGCCGATACTCCTTCCAGGCGAAAAATGATGCAGGAATGGGAGACGCTTTTGAACCCTAAAAGCGTCGCCTTGCCGATCACCGGGCCGGATCAGGGTGAAACCCGAAAACAGCGGGACAGATTCGAGGAGGCGTTCTTCCAAAAACCGGAGGTTTTTATCGACAACGCGGGCCTCGTGCTGTTCTGGCCGTTTTTACAGCGTTTTTTTGAACATGCCGGACTGGTAGCGGACAAGGCGTTTTTGAATGCCGAGGCCCCGTTCAAAGCCGCCATGTTGTTGCAGTACCTCGCCGAGGGTTCAACCGAGGCGCTTGAGTATTTGCTACCGCTCAACAAAGTCTTGTGCGGGATTTCCGTGGAAGAGTCCCTCCCCGAAAATCTGATATTAACACCCGAAGACACCGAGGTAGCCGATGCCTTGCTCGATGCTGTGCTGGAGCACGCGCGTCCTGCCCTGGGCAATGTTTCCTCCGAAGGCCTGCGCCAGGCGTTTGTTCAGCGCACCGGGCTGCTCAGCGTGGAAGACGGGCAATGGATGCTCCGGGTTGAACGGGAAACCCACGATATCCTGCTGGATCGCCTGCCCTGGGGTTTCCGGGTGGTGAAGCTGCTCTGGATGCCCATGCCCCTACTGGTGGATTGGTAACCTGTAAAAAGAGATTGAGATGGCTAAAAAAGCGAAAAGAAATGAACCCGCGCCGCTGACCGGGCCAAGCGGCCTGCCTGCCGGGGAAATGCAGTGGTTTGCCGATGTGTTGAACACACGGCTGAACCTTTATTTCTCGCTGGAAGCGGCCGCCCCCGATATTTATGCTCTGCTGCCCCCCGCATTGCCGGCTTCCGACTACCGGGATCTGGTAGAACAATACCGACTGGGTTTTGCCGAGCGTATCGCGCTGATGCTGGCGCTCATGCCTCATGTCAATCCACGTCAACTGGATGTCTTTTTTACCAAGAACGCCACCTTCGACCGTCCGTTTACCGAGTTTGGCGGATACAGCCACCCGCAGCACCAGGGCTTTTTGCCCACCGGGGAAACGCTGGCTTTTCTGCTTGCCGGCGCCGATCTTCAACGCCGTGCAGAGGTGTTCCGCCTTTTTTCACCGGGGCGCCCTTTTCAGCAGTTTCGCCTGCTGTCGCTGGAGCCTGGCCCCGAAAACGGGCCGCTGCTGAGCGGGCGGCTCACCCTGGCCCCCGACCTGTTGTACCGCCTGGCGACCGGGCAGGAATACCGGCCAGAATACAGTACGCAATTTCCGGCGCATCGGATCGAAACCCGGCAGGAATGGACCGATCTGGTGCTTCCCGAGCAAACGCTGGTGCAGATACGGGAAATTGCAGAATGGATACAGTACAGCCCTGTTTTAATGGACGACTGGGACATGCGCCGCAAACTGCGCCCCGGTTTCCGCTGTCTGTTTTATGGTCCGCCCGGCACCGGCAAAACCATGACCGCCTGTCTGCTTGGCAAAAGCACGGGCCGGCCGGTGTATCGCATTGACCTGTCGCAGGTGGTGTCCAAATACATTGGTGAAACGGAGAAAAACCTGGCGCGCATTTTTGACCTGGCCGAACATAAAAACTGGATTCTCTTTTTTGACGAAGCCGACGCCCTCTTCGGCAAGCGCACGGAAATCCGGGATGCCCACGACCGCTACGCCAACCAGGAGGTGTCGTATCTCCTCCAGCGCATCGAAACCTTCGACGGGGTGGCGCTCCTGGCCTCCAACCAGCGCGACAACCTGGATGCGGCATTTACCCGCCGCTTCGAATCGATGATCTATTTCCCTCCGCCACAAGCGGCAGACCGGCTGCGCATCTGGCAACAAAGCATACCCGAGCGCGCTACGCTGGGAGCCGGTGTTGACCTGAACCTTTTTGCCCGGCGCTATGATCTCTCGGGCGGCAGTATTCTTAATGTGGTACGCTTCGCCGCGCTGCGCGCAGTGGCGAATGGCGGGGTAATGCAATTGGCGGATTTGGAGGAAGGGGTGGGGAGGGAGATGGCGAAGGAGGGGAGGGGAAGCTGATGACTTGTCCCGAAATAGGTTTACATAAAAGTTAACTAAAAACAGGACAAAGATGAAAGTCTCGTCCTAAAATAGCCTTATGGTTAAAAGGTAGTTCTAATGGAGTTTGATAGAACAAGGCCGGCAATCGATTACTCTTTTGCTAAATGAACATGGCCTCCATTGTCTGGAAATACTTCAAGTTGATAGCCATTATTTATCATTTCATTGATTTTGTTTTTTAGATTATTATTTGATAGCAATGTGTATGCTCGGCCATCTATATTAATTGGCTCATTCCATATTTTTTTGTTATTATCATAATTAATGGTGTATATTCCAGTTTTAAATTTTTGTAAAACTTTTACAGGTTGACTTTTATCTACTGTATTGCTTTTTTGTACGTTTTCAATGAAATAATTAGGAGGGAAATAAGCGCCTTCAAAGGGTAGTCCTATTTCATATCTTCCAACAGGCAACTCACTAATTATAGATATCACATTATCTATATTAATGTTATTCAAAGAAAAATCTATTGCATTACCTTGGGAATGAAGCCCTTCGCTTCGAATAATGCTATTTATAGTTATTTTGGGCCTATTTTCGGAAGATGAACTTTCAATCCAATCCTTTATAAGACGTTTTAATGATGTAAACAAAGTATTTAAGGCAAAAAAAGTCTCTTTGGTTTTATCTTTGGTATTGGCTATTTTTTGTATATCATACTTAGGGGCGGTAAGTAGATTAACAACTCCTAAGTTCATTGCTTTTATTATCCAGTTTGCTAAATCTATATTTGTATTGGGGGTTTCATTTACTAATTCGTTCAAATTAATTTTATCTAACTTGCTTTCTAATATGTCTCTACATTGAGAAAAATATTTTACTATTGGGTGGTTTAAGTTACTTGGCAGAATATATAAATAATCTGTTATATTGTTAATTTGGCTTTGAATATATTCTTTCGAAAAGGATTGTATGCTAATTTGATAACCTGAACAAGATTGGCATAAGGTAAGCAATTCTGGAATATATGATCTTTCTGGAATTTTAAGTGTGTCTATACAAATTATACCCATAAAATTTTCACATAATTTAATTGAGCCGTAGTCTTTTTTCCCTATTCTTAATCGCAAATATTCTTCTTGATACGCATTTTCACTATTGGAACCCCAAAGGTCTTCGGGTAATTCTATTGAATTTTTCTCTGGTGGGGTGTTGAAGAATGCAGTACGGCCGATAAAACCTTTAGTAGTCACATTTTGAGATTCTCCAAATTTTTCTAAGAAATCGTTTTCCCCAGTACGACATCCTCTAAAAAAGACTTCCGCATCTGTAGAATATATCAGTTTGGGCAGGCAATTAATATCTGGGCTTTTGTCTATTCCAAATTGTTTTTTACCCTTAAAAAATGGTCCGTCAGCACCTCCATGACTAAATATTTCCATCTGTTGTATTACAAAATCATTGTTATAGCATAGAGCGTATAGTTCTTTGAAAAAATCGATAAAGCTTTCAATTGTATCAATTTTTTCTATAAAAGCAGAGTCCCTGCCTTTTATAAATCCCGACTTTGATATTGCAAGATTTTTTGCTGTTTCAGCAGCGGCGCGACTTGCTTTTGATATATCACTAAGTTCTGGGGTCTTATCAACTACTATAAATACATGTAGTTTTTTTAGATCTTTAGACGATGCGTTTTTTAAAGGATTTCTGAAAAGATCAACATTTTCATATTTAACAGTTTGCCCCACATGCCCCAACTCATGCCCCAACAATCTCCTCCCCTCCGCCGTTCCCGGCTGATACATCCCCTGATTAAAATATACATCCTGCCCATACGTAAACGCCTGCGCATGCACCGCTTCGCTCAGCTCGGCGGCCCTGGCGTCGGTGTGCAGCCGCACCCCGCCGAAATCTGTACCGATGACGGCTTCCATTTCCGGGCGCAAGTGCCCGGGCAGGCTCTGACCCTGGCCGCGTAAAGCTTCCAGCTCCGAAGCGACGTAAGGCGGCGCTTGTAAGGCCCCTGTGCTGCTGGCCGCTGCGGAGGTTATGGAAATGGGCGTATGAGATTGTACTGTATTCCCAGAACTAGGTGCAGAAAAACGCTGTACCACCTGCTCTGCTATTGTATCCGCTTCTTTTTCCAGCGGGCTATCTGGCGCATCAATCAACAGCGGGGAGCCGCCGGGCCGCGCTTTGCGCTGGATGGGTTTGGGCTTTTTGAGTTCCTCGTCGCTTTTCTTTTTGCGCTGTACCGGGCGCTTTTTTTTCGGGTCTTCCTCTTTTGCCTTCCGTTGTACAGGCTTTTTCTTCCCACGCTCGTCGTCCTTCTTTTTGCGTTGAATCGCAACAGTGCTGTCGGCTACGGGCAGGCCGTAGGCCGGCGGCGTGTGTGCGGCGCCGGCGCGCCCGCCGCTGGTTTTGGCCGTCTTGGGTTGATCGGTGGAATCCAGGATTTTTTTCATGACCGGCACAAACGCTAAATAAGAAAAAGATATAGAAGAAAACATATTCCACGGCATTTTCATGCCGCGTCTACAAATGTGCCGGCTTGTGCCGGTTATTGCATTGATGCGGCTCAAAGGGCAGACTGATACTCGTCATGCAGGGGCTTTTTCAACCCACTCAAAAAGGAGATTCAAATCAGTGGGGCTCATGTCGCATATCAGCTCTTTGGAACGCCCTGTTCGGCTATATTTGGTAGAGCTGAAATAGAGATTAAAGAAGCCGATGATGGCTTTTAAGTATATCAAATCTGCTTGTCAACATGAACTTTCAGGATATCCGGAATTTGATCGGTCAGGGCGATACCAAGGGCGCCATAAAGGCTTTGATCAGCTTGGTGCAGGAGGGGGCCGGGCGCAGCAAACGTCTGCGCGACGATCTGCTCATACTGAGTAATCGTTTCGAAGAACTCAAACGCAAAGAAACCATCGGGCTCATGGAGCAGGACGACGTGGTGCGCGAGTATGCCCAGGTGAACGAAGCTTTGCTCAACCTGATCGCCGAGATTGAATCGGGGGCCGATTCGAAGGCTCCTGTCGTTCAGGAGGGCGGCGCATCCAAACGCAGGATAATAATCCTCTCAGCAGCTGCCTTAGCCATTCTTCTGGGGATCTGGTTGGTCTGGAGGTCGGTGGGGCCTGGTAAGGAGTCTTCCGTAGCCCCGACAAATGAAAACTCGGGGGCAGTAGCACCTCTGACTGGTGTCCACACACGTCCTCACTGGGATTCCGTATTGATTAAAGGGGGGCTCTTTATGATGGGCAGCGCCACAGGCGAACCGGATGAAAACCCGCATCCTGTTGTCGTCAATGACTTTTATATCGACCGGCACGAGGTGACGAATGAAGAGTACGCATATTTTCTGAACAGTGTCGATCGGGTTGAGCCCAGCTGGATTGACCTCGAACGGACATACGGTAAAGAGCGTTGCCGAATTATCAGAAGCTCGGGTCGTTTTAATGTGGAGCCAGGCTTCGAACGGCACCCGGTGGTAGGGGTGAGCTGGCTGGGGGCCAGGGCATTTGCCGAATATTAT
Organism: Saprospiraceae bacterium; assembly: GCA_016787345.1. Classification (GTDB taxonomy): domain Bacteria; phylum Bacteroidota; class Bacteroidia; order Chitinophagales; family Saprospiraceae; genus M3007. Next base: position 69,252 of record JAEUUU010000085.1, read on the forward strand.
GGATTGCGTCTGCCCACTGAGGCAGAGTGGGAGTATGCAGCCAGAGGAGGGCAGGCGGGCATAAAGCATGCGTATCAATACGCCGGAAGCAACAATTTGGACGCCGTAGGCTGGTATAATAAAAATGCCCGTGCAGAAATTCGACCGGTCGCCCTCAAGCAGGCCAATGAGGCTGGGCTTTTTGATATGAGCGGCAACGTTTTTGAGTGGTGTTCGGACTATTATGACTTGAAATACTACTTCTACAGCCCCAAAGAAAACCCGCAAGGCCCGGACAGCGCCAAAGTGCGCGTGGTACGGGGCGGGAATGTGTTTTTAGCCGACTCGCTGTGCCGTACAAGCAACAGGGGACTTTGGTCGGGGGCAGATTTTAATGTCGGGATTGGCTTCCGTTGTGTGCGCGGACAGTGAATTCATCAATAATAAATAGAAAAACCATGAGAAATCGGCTGTTTTTGACCCTGCTGGGGTTTGCTCTCGCAGCGGGAATTTCCGCGCAGACAACTGGCGAACAGATTTTTTCGAAACTGACCCTGGCCCAACTCAATAAGATTTCTCTGGCGCCTGAGCGTCTGGGAAACCTGAAAGAAGGCGACATCATCGTTTATGAGACCAACAAGCACAGAAAGGGCAAGGTACTGGTCCGTAAAAACGGACAGGATTTGGTCGTCGACTGGATTACCTATCTGGATGACGGACAGCCGTATCGCTCGGGGCGCAATACGACAATACGAGGGACCTATCGCCTTGATCTCGACGACATGTCGAAGGGAGATCGTGACTTCGATGTATGGTGGCAAATTGTGAACGACCAAAACCGGTACCTGGCGCCCCAAAACGGTGCGTTGCTGGGTATTTATCGCGAAACAAGCGCGGATGATGTAGTACAGCCAGAAAATGATGGAAACATGTACCCTTTTCCGTTGAGAAAGATCAAATTAGCAAACCAGGTTGAGATCGCTTATGTAGATGAGGGGCAAGGGAATACCACCCTGTTATTTATTCACGGCCTGGGTGGATATCATCAGGTGTGGAAGAAAAATATCGAGGATTTAAGTCGTAATTATAGATGTGTCGCAATTGATCTGCCCGGTTGCGGTCAGTCATCGAGAGGCGATTACTCGTACAGCATCGCTTTTTATGCTGAGGTGGTTAATGCGTTTATCCGGGAAAAACAATTGAAAAATGTTGTTTTGGTTGGGCACTCTCTTGGTGGACAGGTTGTTGTCCTCACGGCGTTAAAAAACAACCCGGATGTCGTGGCAGCAATTTTATTGGCGCCTTCGGGTCTCCAGATATTAAGCCCGGGAGAAAAAATGGCGCTTGACTGGCTTGCACAGCCTGAAAAAATAAAAAATCGGTCTGACAGGGAATTAAAAAAAGCGTTTGAAGCCGGTTATGCAAAGGGCAAGATCCCGTCTGATGCGATGTTTATGTTGCAATACCGGCTTAAACTAAGAAACCGGCCGGAGTATTTCGATTACTTCTGTCAAATGATGTATCAATTGAACATGGCGGCTGTAAACGAGCCGGTTCTGGACCGATTAAATTTGGTGCCAGTGCCCGTTCTGGTTCTGTGGGGTAAGGAGGACGGGCAACTGCCGCCCCGATTGGTAAAAGAGGCCAAGCAACATATCCCCAAGTGTGAAACCCGCATTCTATCTCCTTGCGGCCACATGTTGCAATGGGAATGTTACAATGAGGTCAATGTGGCCATTGATGAGTTTGTAAAATTGCAGCCCCGGCCTAAAAAATAAAGAAAAACGAGAGACATTGTCGAACCTAAAATGACCTGTTGGACAACGCGTACTTCACGCGCTTTTTTAAGAAGTACACAGGAGCGACGCCGGAGCAGTTCAGGGCGACGCAGGCGGTGGGGTGAACTTTTGTGTAACCTGAAAAACCTGTGATGCCGTCGGTATGTCCATCCAGACAATGACTTGCTGAGTTTCTCTACCGACGGCCCCCACAGGAAGCGACACTGCCGACTGCCGCTTTTTTTTTCTTCATCAGTCTTTCAAAATTCCGTACTGCTTGTACGAATTCACTGCTTATTGATTTCTTCAATTTCAATGGCCCCGCGCGCGGTTGTCGTGAATTGTTTGTGCCGCCTGGCGTGGTTTTTTTGAAAAAAGCGCTGTTGTAGTTCTACTTCACAAGTCGGGCCGGTCCAAAATCGTAGAAGTATTATTTCACGCAAAGTCGCGAAGTAAGCAAAGCATTTGCTCCTTGGCGGCCTTTGCGGCGATGCGTGAAACTTTATTCGCCGGGGTTCCTGTGTACTCAGACTTATGAGACAGCCTCTCCGCAGACCATTACAGTTTCATGGTTGGGCTCTTTGGTTTAAATTGAATTTCTTTATCAGTTATCATAACAACAGGCGTAATAGCCGTTCCCACACTTCACCGTGCAACTGGCAGACACAGAGACGCTGCCACCGCCGGCTGACTCAGAATAGGAACATTCAGAAGCGCCCTGCCCGCCAGCATCGCAGTTGCCTTGATCGGGGGTGTTTTCTTCAATGCAAACGCATTTAACGATTTCCGCGACAGGCGGATAAGTCACGCCCGGCGCATTGGTCAACGAAGTATAAATACTCGTTTCCCTTTGACGGATCAGCCCGAAACCTTCATAAATCGTGGCATTGGCGGTTGTCTGAATGGGACAATTAGCCGAAGAAAGCCTGAGTATAATCACCTTATTGTCGCTCCTTGATTGAAACACGACGCATTCGCCGGAATAAGTGACGTTGACATTGTCAAGCCGGATGGGGGCTGCAATCTGCACCGGCTGCATGGTTTTTAATACAAAATATGTATACTGAAGGTCGTTGTGATTTTTAACAACGGCTGCGATATGACCATCCGCGGTTCTCCGGATTTCAACAACGGGGTTGACGGGAGGATGAAGCGCATCGGCTGAGGGGGCGATGAGATTTGTGGGAGGATTGCCCTGCATAAGAAAGGCTGCGAAAACTGTTATCAAAAGTAAGTTCACAGTGTCAGGAAATTTTTAATGTTTAAACAATGAGCAACGTTGCGTTTGATAAGATAAAGATGCAAGCGACTTTACGTTTGTATTATGCCACTGTTGAATTAAATTTGACTTTCAAATTGAATAAAAACTTAGAAAGGGTACCCTTTCTAATTCTTCAAACAAAGAAATGCCCCAGAAAAAAAGCGAGCAACTCCAATCTGATGAACGTGTCATTTTAACGGTTGATCATTGCAAAAAAGCTTATAAACGTGTAAACCGGCCTGGGCCTCTTTTCCAAAATCCCGTTCATTTTTTCATCCGGCTTTCTTTTTTTTCCAAAATCTGCGAAGTTTGCATAGTAGTAGTACGCTTCATTCCTAATCCACATACCTATGCGAAATCAAATCAAAGCGATCATCATCGATGATGAACCAAATGCGATTCATGGGCTCCGAAATATGCTGGCTACTTATTGCCCGGCAGTGAAAGTCCTGGCTTCGGCAGAAAACGCTACCGAAGCATACAAACTCTATCAGCAACTTCACCCCAATCTCATTTTCCTCGACATAGAGTTGTGCAGTCAACAGAATGGTTTTGATTTTGTCCGAATGTGTCAACCCCAGCAGTTTGGCGTGATCATAACCACCTCTTTTCAACAATACGCCATCAAGGCCATTACCGATATCCAGCCATGGGGGTACCTCGTCAAGCCTATCGATGCATTCGACCTGATTACCAGTATCAAGGTGGCGGAAAAAAAAGTTGAGGCAATGACGCCTCCCAAAAAAGGCCTTACGGTACACGACCACCGGCTCGGCAAGGTTGCGCTTTTGTACAATGACATCCTTTTCTTCAAGGCCCAAAATGCCGCCGTGGATATTGTCATTTGGCGCAATAACCGGAGTAAAACGCTGGCCTCTTACCGCACACTCAAAGAATTCGAAGAGGAACTTCCGGAAGAGTTATTCTTTCGCTCCCACAAGAGTTACCTCGTCAATCTCGCCTGGGTCGATCGTTTCGAGCGCTGTGGCCGTACCGGACTGGCGCATCTTCGCTCCGGCGATACCGTCGAGATTTCCGCGCAAAAACTGGATGCCTTCGAAGCGCAGTTCGAGATTTTTATGGGCGGATCGGCGCCGCATGGGGCTTGAACAACGCCAGTAAAACGCCCAAAAATCAAACGTATAGGGCAATCTTGACCAAATCGCCTCCTCCTTACCTATTCTTTCTTCCTCCCTGTACTTCCACCGACCCGAAGGCTGGCGCCACCCAAAAAAATAGCGCCAACCGGTCAACGGTTGGCGCCACAGCTTCCTACGAAGGAGCCGCCGGATCGCGGCATGGGAAAAGTGTGGGAAAAGCGTTAGCGAAGGGAACAAAAACTGCTAAAAAAGCGATCTCGCCGGGTCTGTCCTCCTTTTGTATTCGGCTGTTTTTTTTAATCAGGTTGATAAGGGTTGATGGGGTTTGTAAAAGGGTTGATGAGGTTTATAAAAGGGTTCCCAATCCTCCCCACCATCCAATTTATAAACCTAATAAACCCCATCAACCTTCATCAACCTTATTCATCACGCTGAACAAGCCTCGCAGGTCGGGTCGTCCAGGCTGCATACCTTGCCTTGCAGGGCCGACACGTCGAGGGCCTCCATTCGGGGCGCTTCTTTCACTTCGGCCTGCACACTGACGCTTGCCTCGGGCGCCACGGCGGCGTTGGAGACAAACTTCTGCTGGTGTTTCTGGCTCAGGGTGAACTTGATCGGATCGGTTGCCGCCTTGGAGCGGAGGTAGTACATACCGGTTTTCAGGCCCTTTTGCCAGGCGTAGAAGTGCATCGACGAGAGTTTGGCAAAGGTGGGCGCTTCCATAAACACGTTGAGCGACTGGCTTTGGCAGATGTAGGCCCCGCGGTCGGCCGCCATGTCGAGGATCACTTTCTGACTGATCTCGTAGGCGGTTTTGTAAATGGCGCGGATTTCGGCCGGAATTTCCTCAATGCCCTGTACCGAACCGTTGGCAGCCATGATGGCTTCACGCATCTCTTCGTCCCAGAGGCCCAGGCGCACCAGGTCGCGCATGAGGTGCTTGTTGACCACGATGTGCTCGCCGGCCAGCGTGCGGCGGGTGTAGAGGTTGGAGGTGTAGGGCTCGAAACATTCGTTGTTGCCGAGTATCTGGCTGGTGCTGGCCGTGGGCATGGGCGCCACGAGCAGGGAGTTGCGCACGCCGGTTTTCATTACTTTTTTGCGCAGCGCAGCCCAGTCCCAGCGGTCGGAAGGCTGTACGCCCCAGAGATCGAACTGGAATTCGCCCTGCGACAGTGGCGAACCCTTGAAGGTCTCGTAGGCGCCGAATTGTTCTGCCAGTTGGCAGCTTTCGGTCATGGCAGCGAAGTAGATCGTCTCGAAAATGTCTTTGTTCAACTGCTTGGCCTCGGCCGAGTCGAAGGCCATGCGCAGCAGGATAAAGGCGTCGGCAAGGCCCTGTACGCCCAGTCCGATGGGACGGTGGCGCATGTTGGAGCGCTCGGCTTCGGGAATGGGATAGTAGTTGACGTCGATGACCTTGTTGAGGTTGCGGGTTACTACGCGGGTGATTTCATAGAGTTTTTCGTGGTTGAACTCACCGTTTTCCACAAATTTGGGCAGAGCCAGGGAAGCCAGGTTGCACACGGCCACCTCGTCGGCGGAGGTGTATTCGAGAATCTCGGTGCAGAGGTTGGACGAACGGATGGTGCCCAGGTTTTTCTGGTTGCTCTTGCGGTTGGAGGCGTCTTTGTACAGGATATAAGGCGTACCGGTCTCAATCTGGCTTTCGAGAATGGCATTCCACAGGTCGCGGGCTTTCACCACTTTGCGGGCGCGGCCTTCCTGCTCATACTGGTGGTACAGGGCTTCGAATTCGCCGCTGTGCACGTCGAACAGGCCGGGCGCCTCACTGGGATCGAACAGCGACCACTCGGCGTCGTCTTTGACGCGCTCCATGAACAAGTCGCTGATCCACATGGCGTAGAACAGGTCGCGGGCGCGCAGTTCTTCCTTGCCGTGGTTCTTTTTCAGTTCGAGAAACTCGAACACGTCGGCGTGCCAGGGTTCGAGGTAGATGGCAAAAGCGCCCTTGCGTTTGCCGCCGCCCTGATCGACGTAGCGGGCTGTGTCGTTGAACACGCGCAGCATCGGGATAATGCCGTTGGAAGTGCCGCCTGTGCCTTTGATATAGGCGCCGGTGGCGCGGATGTTGTGGATGCTCAGGCCAATACCGCCGGCCGACTGGCTGATGAGCGCGCAGCGCTGGAGGGTTTCGAAAATGCCGTTGATCGAGTCTTCCGTCATGCTGAGCAGGAAGCACGACGACAATTGCGGCTTGGGCGTGCCGGCATTGAACAGCGTGGGCGTGGCGTGGATAAACCAGCGTTCCGACATCAGGTTGTAGGTTTCGATGGCGGCATCGATGTTTTCGCCGTGGATACCGACGGCCACGCGCATAAACAAATGCTGCGGGCGCTCCACCACCTTGCCGTTCATGCGCATGAGGTAGGAGCGTTCTAGGGTTTTGAAGCCGAAGTAATCAAAATCGAAATCGCGGTCGAAAATGAGGGCCGAATCGAGTTTTTCCTTGTGTTTTTGCACAATCCGGAACGTATCGTCGCCGATCAGGCCGGCTCGTTCGCCGGTTTTCGGGTCGATGTAATGGTAGAGTTCGTTGACCACTTTGGAGAACGATTTTTCGGTCTCCTTGTGCAGGTTCGACACGGCGATGCGCGCGGCCAGCAGGGCGTAGTCGGGGTGGATGGTCGCCATGGTCGCGGCCGTTTCGGCGGCCAGGTTGTCGAGTTCGACGGTCGTGACGCCGTCGTAAAGGCCGATAATGACCTTTTTGGACACCTCGATGAGGTTGACGTAGTTGGTATCGAGGTTGTAGGTGAGTTTGCGGAGTCGCGCCGTGATCTTGTCGAACGACACTTCCTCGCGACGGCCGGAGCGTTTGATTACTTGCATCATGATTCTGGTTGGATTTTGCTTGCGGTTTTCTCTTGAATGTGTTGAGAGGAGTTACGGTTTCTTTTTGATCAATTGGTCTTTTTCGAGTTGTGCTATGATTTTCCGGGCCATTTTGGGTCCGCCCATTTCGGGTATCGAGGCCGTCACCCGAAGCGAAGCTTTCCACACGGTTTCGTCGCTGCCGGCTTCTTTGAGGCTGACGAGCGTTTTGGTCGTTTCGGCATAGGTGGAAGAACCGCCCACCGCGCCGTTGGGTCCGTACGCCGGCCCGCTGTAGCGCCAGCCTTTGTCGAAAGCCCCCACCCCGATTTCCAGTACGACATCGGGGTGGAAGGCTTCGAGTTGTCGGGCGCAGCTTTCTTTTTGTGCGCCCAGGTCAAGTTCGCTGATCAGACAGAATTCCGCCTGGATTTTCCGCTCCGTCAACCCCGTTTTCAACTCGGCGATGGCCGTGCGATAGAGTTCCATGTTGTCGTGACTGGCGAGGGCTACGATAAAGACTTTTTGAATGTCTTTCTGAAAGCCGGTATCGCGGTTGGATTCTATTTTGACCGACACGCAGCCGGACAAGAGGAAAAGAGCGGAAAGAACAGGCAGAATCGGTTTCATGTGCGGATCAGTTGAGTGGAATGGACAGGACCTTCCGTTCAGGCGGCCGTTTGATCGTCGACGGTAGCGTCGGGGGCATTGTTTTGCACCGATGCGATGCCGTTGTCGCGGCTGGCTTCGCTTTCGTACATCTGGCTGTTGCCGACGACCTGGCTGTTGGCGGCTTTGAGCGTGAAGTAGAATTTGCCGTTGGCGGCCGTCTGGCG
>JAEUUU010000105.1 GCA_016787345.1 Saprospiraceae bacterium
CGCAGTGCCGCGGCAATCAGCGCCTGACTACGCGGCAGGGCTTCACGTTCGTAGTAATGCACGAGATTCAGCGCCGTGGCGGCCTTCGTACGGGTGCGGGTGAGTTCGAGCCCGACGGCCTGGCTTTGCGCTTCGGCGCGGGCGATGGCGGCCTGACTTTCTGCCTCCGCGCTTTTCACTCCGGCGTGATATTGCCCGGCCCAAAGCGGGATGCCCACGCTGGCCCGAAAGCGGTAGTCAATCGGTGTGTTGCGCACACCTTGATTCAGATAGCCGAGTGAAAAATTCGGTAGCACCCGGCTTTTGGCTAAGCTGATTTGCTGCTCCGCCAATTGTGCGGCCTGCTGTTCGTAAGCGACAGCGGGATTGCCCGCAGCGTTTCCTTGCAACAATTGTCCGAATAAGCCGAGCGTGTCCGGCGCCAACGGCGACAAACTGCCTAAATCAGTCAGGCCGGTGAGCGCAGCTAACTGCTGCCGGAGCGCCGAGGCGTTCTGTTCTGCTGCTAATCGCTCCTGGTGTACCGTGCCTGCTTCGTTTTCAGCCAGCGTTTTTTGCAAAAAATCAATTTCTCCGCCTGCAAACTGCCGCGCAGCGGACGCGGCGATTTGTTGGTACACACTGTCTCGCTCGGCCCATTGTCGGGCCTGGTATTCTGCTGCCTGCGCCTCTAAATACAACACACGTACCGTGTAGCGCAGGTCGTTTTCGCTCATGCGCTGCCCGGCCTGGGCAAGGGCAGTTTCTGCTTTTGCCACCCGTTTTTGCCGGGTGTACACGGTCGGGAACTCGAACGATTGCAGCACGCCCACCGCGTAAAACTCCCCGGTAGGGCTTTCCGCGTTCACTTCGGGGTTGGGCAGATTGAGCGCCATTTTTTCCGCATATTTTTTGGCCTGCATGTCGAAAGCGGCGGCCCGGTTGAGTGGGTGGTTTTGGAGGGCGGCTTGCACGGCGGAATCAGGCGTTGTTTGCGCCCATACCGAGGAGGCGCTCAGGCCGAAAATTAATATTTTTATCAGCAGTTTCATAGCGCGTTGTGGTCGGGTTTTAGGTTCGCAGATTGTTTTTTCCCTTCAAAATATTCCTCCACCGCTTTTTTGCCCCAAGCCCAAAACACCGTTGGCGTTACGATCATGTCCAGCAAAGTGGAACTGAGCAAACCGCCCAAAATAACCGTCGCCACCGGGTAGAGGATTTCCTTACCCGCCGCTTGCGCGTCCAAAGTCAGGGGAATCAAAGCCAGCGCCGCCACCAGCGCGGTCATCAGCACCGGCACCAATCGTTCGAGCGAGCCGCGCACAATCATCTTCTTGTCGAATTGCTCGCCTTCGTGTTCGAGGAGGTGGAGATAGTGCGAAATCATCATAATACCGTTGCGCGAGGCGATGCCCGTCAGCGTAATAAAACCCACCAGCGTCGCCACCGAGAAGGTGCCGCCCGTGAGCCACACTGCCGCCACCGAGCCGACGAGGGCCAGCGGGATATTGAGCATCACCTGCGCGACAATGCGCCAGGAGCGGAAATGCGCATACAAGACCAGAAAAATCCCCAGGAAAGCGAAAATGCTCAGAATGCCGATAAGCCGCGAAGCGTCCTTTTGCGCCTCGAACTGACCGCCGTATTCTAAGAAATACCCCTGAGGCATCTTGACCTTTTCAGCCACCGCCCGCTGCATTTCGGCTACCGTGCTGCCGAGGTCGCGGCCTTGCACGTTGGCCGAGACGACGATGCGCCGCTGCCCGTTTTCATGGCTCACGGTGTTGATGCCTTTTTCGTACTCGATGTGGGCGATGCTTTCGAGCGGAATCAGAACGCCCTCCGGTGTGTGGATTTGCGTGTTGCGGATGTTTTCGAGATTCTCCCGGTCTTCCGCCACGGCCCGCAACACGAGGTCGAAGGTTTTTTGTCCGTCCAGAATTTGGCTGACCACCTTGCCGCCGTACAGCACTTCGAGGTCGCGGGCTACTTCGCCGGTCTGCATTCCGTAGCGTTGCAGGGCGTCGCGGTCGAGCCGGATGGTGAGTTGCGGCACCAGCACTAAGCGTTCCACTTGCACGTCCACCGCGCCCGGCACGGTCTCGACGGCCTCTTTCACCTGTCCGGCCAAAGCGCGCAATTCGGTCAGGTCTTCGCCGAAAACCTTGATGGCTACCTGCGCCCGCACCCCGCTCAGCAAGTGGTCGAGGCGGTGCGAAATGGGCTGCCCGATGCTGACCGACACCCCGGCCAGGTTGCCGAGTTGTTTGCGAATATCAGCCACGACCTCCGTGCGCGGACGGGTACCTTCGCGCAATTCTACCTCGATTTCAGAGTTGGATACCGGCTCCACGTGTTCGTCCAATTCGGCACGACCGGTGCGCCGGGCAGTGTACTGCACATCCGGCACCCGCAGGATAAGTTGTTCGGCCACCGTACCGATTTTATTGCTTTCCTCTAAGGATGTGCCCGCGGGAGCGTACAGATTCACCGTAAAACTACCTTCATTAAATGGCGGCAGGAACTCCGTACCGAAGCGCGTCACCATCAACAAGGAGCCGATGACCAGCGCCGCCGCCGCGCTGATCACTGTGCGCGGATGCGTCAGGCCGAAATTCAGCAGTTTCAAATCCTGCCGTTTCAGCCAGGTGACCAGACCCGATTCTTTTCCCTCGTTGAGTTTTGAATTTGGAAGCAAATAAGAACATAGTGCGGGCGTGACGGTGAGCGATACCACCAGCGATGCCAGAATCGAAGTGATATAAGCGATGCCCAGCGGCGCAAAAATCCGTCCTTCGATGCCTTGCAATTGGAACAAGGGCAGAAACACCAGCACCACGATAATGGTCGCATATACAATAGAATTACGCACTTCGCTCGATGCGTCGTAGATGACTTGGAGGGCATTTTTCGGACTTCCATGCTCTCGGTTTTCACGGAGTCGCCGGAACACGTTTTCAACATCCACAATCGCATCATCTACTAATTCGCCGATGGCGATGGCCAGACCGCCGAGCGTCAGGGTATTAATGGAAATATCGAACCAGTTGAACACCAGCGCCGTGATGACCAGCGAAAGTGGAATCGCCGTCAGCGTGATGATGGTGGTACGAAAATTCAGGAGAAACAGAAACAGCACGATGATGACCAAAATGAAACCGTCGCGCAGCGCCTCCTCTACGTTGCTCAGAGAGTTGATAATGAAGTTCTTTTGCTGAAAAACCTCCGGATTGAGTCGCACATCGGACGGCAACGAAGGTTTCAACTCTTCCAGTGCCTTTTCCACTGCCGCTGTTAAGTCCACCGTACTGGCGCCCGGTTGTTTCTCGACGGTCAGTATCACGGCGGGTCGGGCGTTCACCGAAGCATCGCCGCGTTTGATGGCTGCGCCGAATTGCACCTCGGCCACCTGATTCAGCAATACTGGCGAGCCTTCCCGATTCGCTACCACCGTTCGCTGCAAGTCTTCCAAATTTTTGGAACGGCCCAACACCGAAATCAGCACTTCCGAGCCGTAGCGATTGAAAAAACTGCCCGTTGCGTTCAGGTTCGCATTGGAAAGCGCACGGTCGAGGTCTTCGAGCGCCAGGTTGTATTGTTTGAGTTTGGCCGACGACACCAGCATCTGGTATTGCAGCCTGTCGCCGCCCATGGGAATCACCTGCGCCACCCCTTTTATGGCCAGCAGCCTGCGCCGGATGGTAAAGTCGGCCAGCGTCCGCAAATCTGCGGCACTGCTGAGCGTCTGACCGGTGGCGCTGTCGGGTTCGGCGGTCACACCTACGAGCATGATTTGACCCATGACCGACGAAATCGGACCCATCACCGGCACGATGCCGTCGGGTAGTGGCACGGTGGCGAGTTTTTCGGCCACGAGTTGGCGGGCGCGGTACACATCCACTTCCCAGCCGAACTCCACGAACACCAGCCCGATGCCGCGCGACGAGCTGCTGCGCACCGTTTCCACGCCGGGCGAGCCGTTGAGCGCCGTTTCGATGGGCAAAACCGCTTGTGCCTCCACCTCTTCGGGCGACATTCCGCCGGCTTCGAGGAATACCGTCACGCGGGGGCGGTTGAGGTCGGGCAACACGTCCACCGGCAGGTTGGTAATCGTCCAGCCGCCCCACACCAGCAGCAAGGCTGCTGCGGCCACCACGAACAGGCGGTTTTGTAATGAGAATTTTATGAGAGTGTTGAGCATTTTTCAACAACATTTTTCACCCGCCTGTTTGGGAGGGCATTTTACCGTGCCATAGCTGCAAAACACACAGCAGTCGCCCGGCTTGGGTTTTAAGATTGATTGACAGTTATTACATTGATAAAAGAACTGACAGGCATCAGTCGGCATGGTTTCCTTTTTTTGAAAACCGCATTTTGGGCAGGTGAGTGTTGAGTCAAGGATTGGCTTATGGACATTGTTTTTTCTTTTTTGCCAGAAATTCCAACTGGCCCACCCAACGGCGATGATGCCTAACATCCAAAAAAGAGGCGCATAATGCTCGGCAAATTTGGTTACTGCTATTGCCGTGCTGCCTCCCAAAATAAGCACCAGGAAAGGCAGCCCGAAGCAGCATAAAAAAGGTAGTATCAAGGTTGCCAATCCAGAGATCATTGCGAGCGACTCTTTTTTCATCGTATTCAGTTTTTAAAAAATTTCTGTACAGAGAGAACTTGCCCGTTTTCATCCACAATTTTCAGGACATAAACCCCGGCGGGTAATTCGCCAACATGGACTGGCTCGCCAGCCGAAATCTCCTGTCGAAGCACAGTAAGGCCGTTTTCCGAAAGGATTTCAACGCTTGTTTTGCCCTTTGGAGCGGCAGACCTGAATCGCAGCGCCAACCAATCCGTCGCCGGATTCGGGAGGATTTGGACCATGCCGCGCGCAGCCGGTTCGGAGGTGGCGCTGTGATGCTGAATGAAAATGGCGACCGGATTCTGGTGCAGGAAGGCGTCCGTACCCGGTGCGTAATAATTGACCCGGATGCTGTCTTCTCCGTTTGAAACGGCTTGGAGCATCAGGCCGACACTTTCGCCGGGCCATAATTCAACCGTGTCAACCGGCAGCGCCGGATCCTGCGGTTCACCATTGTGAACGACTACGATGGCCTCCACCAATAAGTATGGAAAAATCACCTCCCTGCGGCCAACACCTGAATGTGTGATGTTCAGGAGCACGGGCAATTGGTCCAATGCCGAAAAAACGGCTACATCTTCTGCGTTGTAGTCGCCCAGGGCATCGCCGGATTTGCCGTTGACCAGAAAATAATCCGGCTCGAAAGGCGGCAGGTTGCCCGCTTGCGGCGGGTCGAAATGCCATGCCGCATCGAACTCGCCCAGCAGCCAGTGATAATCTTTGAAATAGGGCGGCCCGTCGGTATAAGCTGTTTTTTCGCCACCGGCGGCCAACACGGTGAGCAATCCCGCCATGCCCATTTGGCTGTGAACGGGATTTTGCAGGCCGCAGTGGTAAAAATAGTCGCCTGACTGTGCAGCCCGGAAAGCGAATATTTCCGTGTTGCCGGGCTGCACGAGCACGGGATTCGACGCCTCGCCATTGCTGGAAGTATCGCTCCCGAAGCCGTGCAAATGAAAGGTATGCGCCAGGTTGCCCGCGTTGTACACGCTGACTTGCACGCTGTCTCCCTCTTCTACGACCAATCGCGGTGCCGGGTATTTCGCCGGTCCCTCGCCGGTGATTTGAAACCCCCACACCGGCAACACCGTCCCATTGTCCATTTCCGCCCACCCGTCTTCCGAGGCGGTCAATTGAAAGGTTTTGAGGGGTTGGGCCGACAGGCCGACCGACAGAAAAAGTGCGGCCCAGGTGCTCCAATTTTTCATGTTTTCCTTTTTAACGGTAATGCAAGGAGCTGCCGGACGCTGCCATGCAGCGCCCGGCGACCCGGATATGACTCAAAAAATCATGCAATCGTCATTGACGCCGATCGTACTGGCAGCAGCCCGGCAGATTGGTGTAAGCCTCGTCGTTGCCTTTCATCACATCGGTGTCGTATCCCGCTGCGGCGATAGCCTGGTGAACCTTGTCAACACCGGTCTGTGCAGGGTCGAACACGACGGTGAATTGGTGCGTGTCCATGTTCCAGCTGGCGCTTTGTACGCCGGTCACGCCTTTGGCTGCCGTCTCAATCGTTCTTTTGCACATTCCGCAGTTGCCCCAAACCTGGAATTGGGCAGTTTGGGTGTTTGTGGCCGCAGTTGCGACTTTTTTTACCGGAGGGGTCCCGGTAGCGGGTTGTTGAGCGTATGCGTTATGGGTTGACAATGCCGCTATGCAGATGAAAATCAGAATTTTCATGATTTTAAAATTGAATTGATTGAACGTTAAGGAAAAGATGAAATGAGCAGTAGAACACACGGCGTTTTAGTGGCCGCTATGTCCTTCATGGCCGCCCGATGTGGCTTGACCTTCGGTCACCTGTACCACGAAATCAGCCGTATGCACTTTGCCTCCGGTCTGGAATTGCAGCCAGCCGCGATAAGTGCCGGGCTTGGCGAAAGTGGTGTGAATGTCCAATTTGCCTCCTTCTGCCGAGGGGTGGGTGTGGACGAACTCTTTGGAGGCCACTTCCACGAGCACGAGGTGGGCTTTTTCGCCCAAATAGTTCTCGAAAGTAGCGGGGTCAACGGGCTTGCCGCCTTGTTTGATGGTCACCGGGATATGCTGCTGGCTGCCCGTGGTGAAGCCGCCGCCGCCGTGTCCGGCTTCCATCGTGAGGGTGAAACCGTCCACAGTGGTGGTCATTTTCGGTTGGGTATATGCGACGGTTCTGGCGGGCGCCCCGGCCACGGTGAGTTCGGTTTTGTTCACCTGATTCAGGCCGCCGGTAGGTTTGTAATCCGTAAATGCCCAGTATTTGCCGCCGGCCTCAAAGCGTGTTTCGTTGTGCCCGCGACCGTTGGTGAAGTTTTCTCCCGAGGCCAGCACTTTGATGTCGTAGCTGCCCGAGGCCGAAAATTCAGGGTGGATATGGTCGAACCAGGACAGGTCATCGCTCACGAGGATGAGGTGCATCTTTTTCTCATGCACGAGGTCGAGCGGCACGGGCGCACTTTCGTTGCCTTTGATTTTTGGCGTAAACGACAGCATGCCCGCCTTGCCGGCTTCGAGTTGGGGTGGATTGGCCGTGAAGGCCGTGAAATACTCGGCCTTGTTGGCTTCCGTTTCGGCCTTCACCGGCTCCAAATTCATGTTGCAGACGGGACAAGTGCCGGGCTGATCGTAGGTCTTGCCCTTTTCGCAGTTCATCGGGCAGATGTATTTCGTACCGGGGGCAGCGGCTTCGGTCGTTTGGGCTTTGTGTTTGGAATGGTCGTTTTTGCAGGCATTGAACGCCACGACCGATAGCGCGAGCGCGAGGCTCGCGATGAGCATATTTTTCATAAAAAATTGAAATTGATAGTGTTGGAAATAAGGCTGAAAAGTGAATAGACAGATTTGAGCGACTTAGAAACAAATTGTTCCAAATCATATCAATTGTTCTAACCCTTTCTAAACCGAAAAAATGGGCACACGTCTGGCTGACGCGGCATCAGGCGCCGATCTTGGGCGGCTGCCAGATTGGAAGGTAAACGGCTTCGGGCAGGTGTTCGGCAAAGTAAAATGCCATTTTTCGCACCGAATCGTTGAAGAGAGATGCCGCGAATGTGAGCGGCGTTTCGAGCGCGGAGGCTGCGCCGGAATGACACATCAGACCACAACCGGGACAGTGGCAACCGCCGTTATCATGGTCGCAGGGGCAGTTGGCGCCGGAATGCTGATGTGTGGAATCGTCTGAGCAGGAAGCAGGAACGCCGTCGTTTTCGGAGCAGCAGGATTTTTCACCACTTGCCTGCTCGGTCTTTGTCATGTTCGAGCTGTGTTCGTCGCCACAAGCCCAAACGCGATTCGCCGACAAGGAGAATACGCTGAACGTAAGAAGGAATATGACACGACGAATACTCATGAGCGGAGCAAAGATAAGAACGGCAAAACAAAGGGAAAGTTTTTCCACCAGGTTTTAAGATTTATTGGGAATTTTATCAATTGTTCCTTACATTTTATGCCCGGCCATCGGGTCAGACCCTTTTTTAAACACCAATTCGCTGTTCAGAAGATAAGCGCCCGACACAACCACGATTTCCCCGGATTGCAATCCTTCGACGATTTCGGTATAGTCTTCATTGGCAATGCCGATGCGCACCATACGGCCTTCGAAGCCTCCATTGGCATTTTTTATCCAAACAGTCGTTCCACGACTTTCCCGTATGAGTGCGTTGGTCGGCACGGCGAGCGTTCGACGGGTTTTGCCTTTCAAGGTAATCCAGGCTTGCATGCCCGGCTGATATTCACCGCTTGGATTGGATATTTCCACGCGGGTCAGTACGATTTTGGAAGCGGCTTCGAGGTTGGGGTTGACGAAACTGACCTTGCCGCTGAGGATGCGACCGGGGTAATACGGCAAAGTGACCGAGGCCTCACGGCTCTGGGCAAGAAAAGGCAAATCGCTGACATACAATTGCGCTTCGGCCCAAAGTGTGCGCAGGTCGGCAAGTTTCAGCACTGTCGAACCTTCTGCCACATAACTGCCTTCGGCGGGTGGGGCTTCCATGACATACCCGGCGTAGCGGCTGTAAAACGTCACCGTGTTTTTGGGCGCGCCGGATTGTTCGATTTCCTGCAACTGTGCTTCGGTCATGCCCCAGAGCAGCAGTTTGTTGCGCGCGGCTTCCGCAATGCGGGAAAAATCGAGGTCGCTGCTGCCATAGCGATTTTTACTTTTCAACGCCAGCAAATAATCCTGCTGCGCGGCGGCAAGGTCTTCGCTGTACAACTCAAAAACGGCCTGACCTGCCCGTACATATTCGCCAATGTTGCGCACGAAAAGACGTTCGAGCCTACCGGTAAGCCTTGCGGTCACGGTGTTGATGCCGTTTTGGTTTTCGCGCAGCGTTGCGGCAAGGGCGATTTCTTCGCCCAACGCTTGCTGACGTACCGTGTCGGTCTGGATGTTGGCGAGCCGGATTTGCTCGGCGCTGAGTTTTACCTCGTTCTCTTTTTTATCGCGGGCAATTTCTACCCGAACCAAAGGCATTTTGCAAATCGGGCAAGGGCCGGGCTTTTGTTCTACGACCTGCGGGTCCATGGAACAGGTGTAGTACACATTCTCTTCCATCGGCGCCGGGGCAGGTTTGGTGCAGGCGACCAATAAAAATATCGCGGCAAACAGACCGCGATTACTAAACTTCAAAAGTTTAGTAATCGTCTTCGCCATAGTTATTTTCAAAGTATTCATTGTCAATTATTTTGTTTTGACAAAACTCTCGCTGTCCATGAGCAACTGCGCATTTTCAGCGATTTCATCGTCGGGTGAAAG
>JAEUUU010000131.1 GCA_016787345.1 Saprospiraceae bacterium
GCCCGATCTGGTAGTGCGGGTTGGGGGTGTTGGCATAAGCGGCTTCTGAGAGGAAGTGTTCGGCGTTGTTGGCATTGTAGAAATCCTGGGTTTTCAGGATGTTGCCGCATTCGTCGCGGGTGAACACCCTTTTGTCGTTGCTGCCCTCAAACCAGGTTTTGGCGAGGAAACCGTTGGCATCCCATTCGTAAAAATGGGTGTTCGTCCAGCCGGCAGGGTTTCCGGCGGCATCGTAGGAAGTTCTTACCGTTTTTTCCAATAGCCCGTTGTTGTAAAAATACTGCGTCACGCTTTGCAGCAGTTGTGGCTGCGCGTAGGCGTAGCTGCGAAGCTGGTTCACCTTGCCGTCGGGCGAATACACGACGGCGTGGGCGGTTTGGTGCTCCATGATGCTGTCTACACGGCCCTGGTCGTCGAAGAAATACTCGGTCATTCTGATGTCGGGAGAGAAGTTGGTGCCCGGGTAAGTCTGCGTGGCAACGGTTTTTTTCAGGCGTTTGGAAAAAGGCGGGTAATTGCAGGCATTCAGCAAGGGGTCGCCGTGGGCGGGCTGCGTGTCGTTGCAGGCGGAAGAAAACGACAGCAGTGCCAGGAACAGGTAGAAAACGAATTTTTGCATAGTCAAACAGGTTTAATAGAAACAAATGTAACGAAGACGGATCAATATTACCGGTCCGTTTTCAACGCTGATCCCCGAATTCCCCACGCTCTTCCCATTTTTGTTGTTTCCGACGACGCCAGCCGGGCATACTTGTCGCAGTAAATCAAACAACATGACAAGTAAAACGGTAATTTCCATCGCCCTTATTCTGCTCTGCGCCATGCCGCTGGCGGCGCAGTACAACTGGCAACTGCTGGCGCAGTCGCCGCAAAATGGCCAAAAACAAGACGATGTCTTTTTCCTGAACCCCAACCTGGGATGGAGCGTCAACGGCTCCGGCCGTATTTACAAAACAACCGACGGCGGCGCCACCTGGACCAAACTGATCGAGCAACCCGGTACTTATTTCCGTTGCATCGGCTTTATCGATTCGCTGCATGGATTTGCCGGCAACATCGGAACCGGCTATTTTCCCAATGTCAGCGACAATACCCCGCTATACCGGACAATCGACGGGGGCGCCAACTGGCAAGCCGTGACCACTATCGCGGGGCCACAACCGACTGGTCTGTGCGCCATTCAGGTGGTCACGCCGCAGGTACTGGTGGCGGGCGGCAGGGTAGGCGGCCCGGCGCATTTTCTCAAAAGCACCGACGGCGGCGCCAGCTGGACGAGCCAATCACTGGCGCCTCAACTGGCCATGCTCACCGATTTGTATTTTTCGAGCCCCGATACAGGTTTTGCCTTCGGCGGCACCAACGCGAACGTTCAGCTGTCGCGTTGCAAAATCCTGCGCACCACCGATGGCGGCCAAAACTGGACCCCGGTGTATGAGTCCAACCGACCTTTTGAACTGATTTGGAAAGCGCATTTCCCCTCCGCCGCAACCGGCTATGCCACCGTGCTGAGCTACGCCCCCAATACCCTCGAACGCTTCGTCGCGAAGACAACCGACGGCGGCCTGAGTTGGACCGAGCTTCCGCTGGTCGACAACGGTGCCAAGGCATTCGGCATCGGTTTTTTGAACGACAACACCGGCTGGATAGGTTGTGATAACTCCATCTACGAAACAACCGACGGGGGCCTGAGCTGGACGCCGAAAAATATCGGCCAGTACGTCAATAAAATCAGGGTAATGCCCGAAGCCGTGTATGGTATTGGCGTGCGGATTTATAAAATGGTCCCGCAGCTGAGTACAACGATAACGGCGGAGCAAGCCGAACCGCGTCTCAACGCCTGGCCAAATCCTGCTTACGACAGCGTCAATGTTTCATTTTACCTCGAAAAACCCGGAAAAATAACCCTCCAGATATTCGACCCGCAAGGCCGTCTGCTGTACAAAACAACGGAACAGTCCTATCCGGCCGGGAAAAACAGCGAGGTATTGTCCACCGGAACGATGCCCTCGGGTATGTATCTGCTGGTTATCAGCAACGGACGGCAAACCCTGGGACAAACAAAATTGTTAGTGCAACAAAAACCGTGATCCGATGAACCGAAAAAACACACCGGCCTGGCTGAAAATCGTCTTTTTTCTGGCGCTCACCGCGCTGGGAGCAGCCGCCGGCTATTTCGGCGTCAGCTGGGTGAAAACCTGGCTGCCCCTCAAATCGTTCGCGCCGCAAAGCGGGTTCGAAAAAGCGGCGATATTTGTCCTGTTGGCTTTCTCCATCTGGTTCTCGATCGCCGTGCACGAACTCGGGCATTTGCTGGCCGGGCTTGCGCAGGGATTCCGGATGACGCTCTATGTGGCGGGCTTTTTGGGCGCCCGCGGAACCCGTCAGGGCGTCCGGTTTTTCTTCAACCGAAACTATCAGCTGATGGGCGGCCTGGCAGCCACTTATCCCGAATACCTGGAAAGCGGTCCGGCGCTCCGGCGCAAATTCGCCCTGATCGTGGGCGCCGGCCCTTTTGCCAGCTTGCTGTTGTGCGCAATCGGAATGGGGTTGTTGCTGTGGCTGACACACAATAGTGCCGGCGCACCGACGCTGGCCATCCGGATGGCGGTGCCGTTGGCCTTGTTTACGGCCACGATGTCCGGTATGATTTTTCTGGCCACCATGATCCCCAGCCGTTCCGGCGGATTTATGTCCGACGGCGCCCGGATGATTTCCCTTTTGGGTAGTCGTGAGAAAGCCGAATACGAGGAAGCCACTTTGTCGGTCATGGCCTTGCAGGGCGCGGGAAAACTGCCCTCGGAATACCCGCCTCATCTGCTCGAACGTTTGCGCAGCCGGCCTGCCGACAGCTTGCTGGGGCTCAATGGGCACTTTCTTTCGTTTGTGTATCACCTCGACCGGGAAGAACCCGAAGCCGCACTTCCATTGGCGCATGAGATCGAAAACAATATTAGCGCCGTTCCGGCGCCGTTCCGGTCGTATTATTTGAAAGACGTGGTATTTTTTCACGCTTTTTTGAATAACGACCCGGAAACGGCGCGCCGGATTTGGGCCGGTATCGAACAGCAGGCTGCCAAAGAGCCGGATGCCGGTTATTGCAGGGTGAAGGCCGCATTGGCTGTCGCCGAACAAGAGTCGGAAGCGGCCCGCGAATGGGTGCAAAAAGGTGTAGAGCTGCTCGACGAACTGCCGTTCGAAGGGCAGCGGAAATTTGAAGAAAAATGGCTGCAAAGATTAGTCTGATACCCGGTTTACTGCAAAAAGCGCTCACCGTAAGCAAAAACAGGGCTTACTGGGCCTGTCAGCTGTTCGGCTGGGGCACTTTCGTGGTGTACGAAATTGTCAACCAGATCGGGCTGAACATGTTCAGCTGGCCCGGCGCCTTGCTCATGGTGGCCGCCGCGGTTTTGGGTATTGCAATCACTCATTTGTACCGGTACGCAATACAGCGCTGGCGGGTGCTCGAGATGCCGTTTGTACGGATGTCGCTACTGGCCCTGCTGGCTGTCTTTGCGATGTCATTTGTATTGTTTCTGGCCCTGAGTTTCGTGACCGTGGCCTACACCGGAGAATTGAGCAACCTGTCGTTCGAATCGCGATATGTGTTCATGTCGGTCCTCAACTGGTCGCGTTACCTGTTTGTCTGGGTCTTGATTTATCATCTCTATGGACTCATGGAACGGGTGAACCGCGGCACTATCGAGCGGCTTTCTTATGAAAACCAGCTCAAAAACGTGGAATTGCAAAACCTGAAAGCGCAGATCAATCCGCATTTTCTTTTTAATGCGCTCAACAGCGTCAAAGCCTTGACCCACAGCGATCCCAAACGCGCCGGCGATGCCGTGATGATGTTGTCCGATCTGCTGCGGTATTCGCTGAATTACGAAAAACAAACCCTGGTGCCCCTTTCCGACGAATTGGCGGTGACCCGCGATTACCTGGCTCTGGAAAAAATCCGCTTCAACCACCGGCTCGAATATAACATTGAAATTGAAGCAGCCGCGGAGCGATTGCTGGTTCCCCCGATCTTGTTGGTCACTTTGGCCGAAAACGCGATCAAACACGGCATTGCAACAGCCGTCGAGGGCGGTTGGGTCCGTATCGTCGCCCGGGTGGAAGAAGAGCAGCTCCGGTTGCAGGTATCAAATACCGGTTTTTTTGCCCCCCAACCCGGCCGCGAGGGCATTGGTTTGGCTAATATCAGCCGGCGGCTCGATATGCTTTATAGCGGAAAAGCCGGTTTTACCATTCAAAACAATCCCGACGACAGATCGGTGGCGGCAACTGTAACCATTCCTACGGCTCAATAAATATGGAAATCCGAACGCTGCTGATTGACGACGAAGACCTTGCCCGCCAGGAAATGCGCTATTTGCTGGCGGCTTTTCCCGACGTTCGAGTGCTCGACGAAGCCACCAATGCAGCCGATGCATTGGCAAAAATCAATCGATACCGGCCTGATTTGATCTTTCTCGACATCAACATGCCGGGCCGAAGCGGATTTGAACTGTTGTCGGATCTCGATGAAAGCCCCCAGGTAGTTTTTGTCACGGCTTACGACGAATATGCCGTGCGCGCTTTTGAAACCAACGCGCTGGATTATCTGCTCAAACCCGTCAGGCCGGAAAGGCTCGAAAAGACGATCGCCACCGTGCGCGCCAATTTGACCAGACCCGCCGAACCGGAAGCAGCGGCAGGAAGTTCAAATTATCAGTTGCGCCCCGACAGCCTGGTGTTTATCAAAGACGGTGAAAAGTGTTATTTCGTGCGACTGTCCGACATCTTTCTTTTTGAAAGCGAAGACAATTACGTGCGGGTTTATTTTGGTTCTGAAAAGCCGATGCATCGGAAAAGCCTGAACCTGCTGCTGGAAAAACTTCCGCCCGATCTGTTTTTCCGCGCCAATCGCTCGCAAATCATCAACCTGTCGTACATCACCGGTATTGAGCCGTTTTTCAACGGCGCCCTGCGCGTGACGCTTCGGGGTGGCATGCGGGTCGAAATTTCCGTCCGGCGGGCCGGGGAGTTCCGCGAGCGGCTCAGTTTGTAGATTTTTTATTGCCGGTGCAGATACTGCCGCGCCCATTCCACCCAGTCGCCGTCGGCCTCCGTCAGCCGGATGGTCGGCGGGATGCCGACATTGTCGACCGGCCTGCCGGCCGCCACGCGGTTGGAGCGGGAGGTAGGGTAGCCGATGGTAAAGCGCGGGTCGGGGAGGTCGAGGAAATGCAGGTTGCCATAATCGAGCACGCCGCCGGTATTCTGTCCGATGAGGGTGGTTCTTTTGCTTTGCTGGGCGAACAGGACGAATTGCTCGCAACTGCTGCCGCAACCGCCGTCGATCAGCACGGCTACCCGGAGCGGGTATTTTTTGGGGTGTTTGACGCGCTCGGTATACGTGCCGGTTTTGCCGACGAAACGACCCTGATGGCGGCGCATTTTTCGCGCCATGTATTTGCCGTACATCCGCCAGGTCCAGGGAAAGTCCTTGTTTTTACCCATCAGGGCAAATTTTTCGGCATTGTCGCGGGTTGCCCAAAACTGCATTCGGTCGCCGCTGACCTTTTGGGTGTACAGATAGGGTTTGAGGGGATAATAGGTGATATCGCTGCCGCCGCCGTTGCCGCGCACGTCGATGATCAGGTTGGGGGTGCGGGCCAGTAACGTACGGTTGGCGTTTACCAGGCTGTCGAGCTGGCGGCGCACCGATTCGTTCATGGTGGGCACGGTGAGCAAAACGGTTGAGGAATCGAGTTGCCGCAGGGTAAAGATTTGTTTTGGGCTGGCTGCCGGTAGTTTTCCGCTGCCGGGATATACCCGTTGCCAGTTGGAAAATCCTTTAAAAATCAGTTGGTCGCCGCTGAGGCTTGCCTCCAGTTCTTTCAGGCTGTGATCGCGCATGTAGAAGCGGCCGGAGTAGGCTTCGCCGTTTTTTTTGAGGTCGAACTTGACCTGTCCGGGCGTCCAGTACACACTATCGGCGCGCAGCACAACGGCGGCCATCTCGCGGCCCGGGGCGGGGTAGGGGAGCAGGGCCACGCGGTAGTTGCCGCCCTGCATTTCCCAAATGCCTTCGGCCGGGTCGCCGCCGGGCTCGTCGATCCGCGCACGGGCAGTTGTTTCATCGAGGGCAATTTTTTCCCAACCGGCAAAGCGGGCGCGCACTGCCGCGGGATCTTCTTTGGGCAGATTGTAACTGAGCTGAACGTGGCGGTCTTTGAAAAAAAGGGTCCATTCGTGGAGCAAACGCGCACAGGTGGTGTCCGATTGGGTCGCCGAAGCCAGTTGGCGGTATCGAGTGGTGTGCGCATCAAAATCGGTCTGGGTGCCGGGGTTGACCTTGTCTTTGTACCCCGCGTAATTGGCCGCAATTTTTTGGGTCAGAAATTCGAACTGCTCGCCGCAGTTGCAGCTTTGGGCATTGACTTCAATTTGGATAAAAACAAAGAACAATAAAAACGGCAGGTAGCGCATAACAGGAAGGATGTTTTGGTCACATAAGACAAGTTCAAGTACCCAAAAGTGGCATGAACACCTGAATTATTTTTGGTTTTTGAGGATGCGAGGATGCGAGGATTTGACAAAAGGGTAACTGCCGCTCTCAGGGGGCATGAACATTTGAGAGCAGAAATTCCCCTTTTGTCAAATCCTCGCATCCTCGCATCCTCGCATCCTCGCATCCTCGCATCCTCAAAAAAGACAAGGGAGACCTCCCGTTGGAAGCCTCCCCGTCAAGATGAAGCATTAAGCCTCCTACCTCATTTTATTTTTATCAGTGTTTTCGTACTCAGCGACCCGCTTTCGCCGAGCAGACGCAGCTGCATCATACCGGCGGGCAGGTCCGACAGATCGATCGTGAATTGCTCCGTACCCTGCGCGATCCGTTCGTTCCGGATCAGGCGACCGCTTGCATCGTACAGGAACATGCCGACCTGTTCGGGCAAGGCTTGGGTAAAGCGCAGGACGGTTTGGTCGCTGGCCGGATTGGGCGCCAGCACCCAGCCGGCCAAAAAGTCCGGTTCGGCAGCGTCGGAAATATTGTTGATGATCACGATGGAAGGCCCGGAGAGCGAGCAACCGTTGGCGTCGGTCAGGATGAGCTGGTAGGTGCCGACGTGGAGGCCAGTGAGGTCTTCCGTGCTGGCAAACGGCGCTCCATTGCGCAGCCAGTTGAAGGTGTAGGCCGGCGTGCCGCCGCTCACGGTCACCGAGATGGCGCCAATACCCTGGTCGTTGATGTCCTGATCGACGTCGTCGATGCCGATGTTCAGGGCATCCGGGGCATCGAGGATAAACGAGAACTCGGCGGAGCATCCGGTGATATCGGTGATGGTTGCCGAATAATCGCCCGCGCACAGTGCGGTGAGCGACGGCGTGCTGTTGCCATTGCTCCATTGAATCGCGAACGGCGCCCCTGGTCCATTGATATTCAGGGAAATAGAGCCATTGCAAAGGCCGGCACACGTAGGCTCGCTCACATTCGTGGATACGATGAACGACTCATCCACCTGAACCGTAAAATGGCAGGTGCCTGTATTGCCCGAAGGGTCTGTTGCCGTGAACTCGATGGTGGTTGCGCCCAGCGGGAAATCGGAACCCGAAGGCAAGCCGGCGCTCAGCACCGGTGCGCCGGTATCGCAGTTGTCCAGCACGATCGGCAGGCTGTACTCGACCGTGGCATTGCACAGGCCGACTACGAGATCGTCGGGACAGATCAGGGTAGGCGCGATATTGTCGACAATCGTGAGCACAACGCTTTGCTGGGCGCTGTTACCGCTGTTGTCGGTGGCGGAGAGGGTGATGACGTGTTCGCCCAGTCCGGAGCAATCGAAGTCTGTTTCGCTGAGGGTCCAGTTGATCGCATCACAGTTGTCGGAGCTCCCGTTGTCGAAGTCGGCGGCGGAAACCTGAACGGTGCCGTCGGCTCCGAGTGCCACCGTTGCATTCTGGAGGAGCAGCACCGGCGCCTGGTCATCGGCAGATTCGATTACAAAACTCAACACTTGCGAGCAGCCCTGGCCGTCGGTTATGGTCGCCGCGTAGTCGCCGGGGCACAATCCGCTCAAATCAGCGGTATTGGCGCCGGTATTCCATTCGATTCCGTAAGGCAATGCACCGCCGCTGATATCGAGACTGATACTGCCATCGCAGCTCAGGCCGCAGGCTGCAGGCGCCGATTGTGTCGCCACGGCCAGCGGCGGCGATACGGTGACCGTGAAACTGCAGGCGCCTGAATTGCCGGCAGCGTCGGTGTAGGTGAAAGATTGAACCGTTTCACCGGTCGGGAACACCGAGCCGGAAGACAAACCGCTTTGTTGTACGAGTTGGCTGGGCACGACAGCGCAGTTGTCGGTAACCACCGGTTGCGCGAATTGCACCGTCGGTTGGCAGGCGCCGGTGGCGATATTGGCCGGGCAGTTCAGCGTCGGGGCGGTATTATCCACGATGGTCACGATGGCGGTCCCGGTGGCGGAATTACCGTTGACGTCGGTTGCCGTCAGGGTGACGACGTGTTCGCCCAGTTCGCTGCAACCGAAGCTTGACGGGCTTACTGTGAGGCTGGCCAGGTCGCATTCGCCGTCGGCGGTGCCCGAATCGAACAGATCTGCGCTGAACGCTGCGATACCATTGGCATTGAGCGCTACGGAGGCATTGTTCAACAGCAGCAAAGGCGCCGTTTCGTCGGTTGCCGTGATGCTTTCACTGAAAACATCGGTGCAACCGTTGGCATCGGTAGTGGTCAGCGAGTAGACATTCGGACCCAAATTGTTAAGGCTGTTCGATGTGCCGCCGTTGGACCAGGCATAAGTATACGGACTGTTGCCGCCGCTTACCGCTACGCTCAGGGCGCCGCTCAGGTCATTGGCGCACAGTACATTTTGCTGGCTCAAGAGGGTGGTTGTCAGAATCTGGGGCGAGCCGATTTGGGCGGATACAAATACCTGGCAGCCGGCGGCGTCGCTTACCGTAAGGCTGTATGCGCCGGCAGCAAGGTTTTGGATACTCTGCGTCGTTGCGCCGTTGCTCCATGCGTAGCTGATCGCTCCGCTGGCGCCGCCGACATTGGCCGTGGCAGAGCCGTTGATATTGCCGAAGCAACTAACAGGGGTGGTCAGTACTAATGCCGACAAGGCACAAGTCGATTCATTGATATTGGCGATGCCTGTGGCGGTGCAACCGTTTGCATCCGTGGCGGTAAACGTGTAGGCGCCCGGTGCAAGGTTGGATATCGAGGCCGTGGTGGCATTGGTGCTCCAGAGGTAGTTGTACGGCATGGTACCGCCAAGCACGCTTGCCGTAGCAGTGCCGTTGTTGGCATCGGGCAAAGTTTCGGGAGTTGCCGCGATACTGACGCTCAAGGCAGTCGGCTCCCCGATCGTTACCGAGGCAATGGCCGAACAGGCTGCCTGATCGGTTACCGTGACGGCGTACACCCCTGCGCTGAGGTTGGAAGCCGCGGCCGTTTGGGCGCCGCTGGACCAGTTGTAGAAATACACCAGGGTGCCGCCACCCGCCTGTACCGTGGCCGAGCCGTCGCTGCCGCCGTTGCAGCTGGCAGGCTGGCTTTGAGAAATGACAGCCGTCACAGCCGAGGGCAAACTCACCTCAACTTCATCGGTCGCCGTGCAGCCGTTGGCGGTGTTGGTCACGAGAAGCGTGTAAGTGCCGGCAGCATCCACCCTGGGCATTAATGAATTTTGGCCAATGACGATGTTACCATCGAGCGTTGTCCAGCTGTACGTAATCTGGGGGCCGGTGGAAGAACCGATGCCGTTCAGGGTCAGGAAACCGGTCTGGCAGCTCAATGGCTGGTCGGCGCCGGCATAGGCCGTGGGCGGAATGGCATTCGACTCGACAAAGGTGAGCGTCGTATTGGTACAGCCGTTTACCGGGTGGGTTACCGTAACGGAATAGATGCCGGGCTGGGAAACCGCCGGATTTTGCAGGTTGGAGCTAAACCCGTCGGGGCCCGACCAGGAGAACCCGGCGCCGGTCGGCGTTGCCGTGGCATTGAGCGTGACGGTCGTTTGCAAACAGGTCAGCGTACCTGCCGGCGGAGCACTGACGGTAGGCGGGGTAATATTCTGCGAAACGAGCGCCGATACGGAGTTGGTGCAGCCGTTGGCCGGGTTGGTGGCGACCAGCGAATAGGTGCCGGGCTGGCTGACCAGTGGATTCTGTGCCGTGGAGCTGAATCCGCCGGGTCCGATCCAAAGGAAAGTCGCATTAGCTGGCGTCGCGCTGGTCATGATGGCGATTTCCGGCTGGCTGCAGGTCAGAACGCCTGCCGAAGCGGTCAGGGTCGGGGGCATGGTATTTTCCTGCACGACTGCCGTGGCCGTCCCGGTGCAACCATTTACGGGGTGCTGAACGGTCAAAGTGTAGGCGCCTGGGTTGCTGACAACGGGGTTTTGCTCGCTGGATACGAACCCGTTGGGGCCAACCCAGCTGAAACTCGAACCCGGCACGGAAGAATTGCCGTTCAGCGGTACGCTCACGCTCACACAGGTAATCGAGCCAAAAGCCGTCGCCGTGGCGAGCGGGAGCGTCAGGTCGGCTTCCACCACCGTGGTGTCGTAGGCTGTACAACCGTTGGAAAGATCGGTGAGCGCGAGATAATATTCACCCGGCTCATCCACTTCGGGGGTAGCCGTATTTGCTCCGGAAATAATGTTGCCCTCGTTGGTCGACCAGGCAAATTGCAAGGACCCGCTGCCGGAAGAAGCCGAACCGTCGAGTGAAACCGTGGGCGCGGCGCAGGTTAGCAAACCGTTGGGGCCGGCGAGGGCCTGCGGTGCGGTGGTGTTGAGAGCAACGATTACATTGGAGGTGTTAGCGCAATTGCTGAGCGTATCGATAATGGTGAGCGTATAGGTTCCTACAGCATCTACCAGAGGATTCAAGGTGCTGTCGCCGCTCACGATGTTGCCGTCGGCAGTGGTCCAAAAGTAAATCGCATCGGGTCCCGCATTGGAAACGGAACCTTCCAGGGTTACTTCGGTGATGGAACAAGTCAGGCTTTTGTCCGGGCCCGCCTGCGCAACCGGCGCAGTGCTCACCACGGTGACCGATGCCGAGGCGGTACAGCCACTGGGCAGGTAAGTGACCGACAAGGTATACAGACCCGGTTCGGTTACAACCGGATTCAGATCGGAAGACGCAAATCCGTCGGGGCCGTCCCACGCGTATTCAACATCATCGGTCGGGTCTACGCTGCCCGACAGCGTTATTTCGGTCAAATCGCAGGACAGGGTGTCGCTGACGCTCGCTTCGGCAAGCGGCTGGGTCGTTTCGATACCGACCACGGTTTCATCGGTGGCGGTGCAGCCGTTTTCGAGGTTAAAAACCGTCAAAACATAAGTCCCGGCGGCATCTACAAGAGGCGAAAGTGTGCTGTCTCCTGAAAGAATCTGCCCATCGGCAGTCGACCAGGCGTAGGCAAATTCATCGCCCTGGGTCGATCCGCTGCCGTCGAGTTCGAGCGAAAGCGTCGTGCAGGTGATCAATTGATCGCCACCGGCATCGGCGACCGGCAAGGCGAAGTCGCCTTCGACTACCACCGTATCGACGACAAAGCAGCCGTTGTCGATATTGGTGACGGTGAGGAAATATTCGCCGGCCACGTTCACTTCCGGGCTTTGTTCAAATGATTCAAAGTCGCCGGGCCCCGACCAGTAAAAGCCGCTGGCTACGGCAGTATCTACTTCCACACCGATGAGGAGCTCGGTTTGGCTGCAATCCAGCGTTCCCCCGAAGGTGTAAAGGATGGCCGGCAAGCTGGTATCTGCCGTAATCAGGGCGGTGGTGTTGACGAAACACCCCGTCAGCGTATCGGTAACGCTCAGGATATACGATCCCGGGTCGCCGATTTTCGGCGCGGGCAGATTGGAACTGAATCCGCCGGGGCCTTGCCAGATAATCTGGGTGTTGAGCGTATCATATTGCGCCGTGAGCGTCAGGGAGTCCTGAAGGCAGTTAAGCGTATCGGCGCTGGCCAGTGCCGAGGGTGGGGTGTTGAGGCCGGTCACCACGATGGTATCGCTGGCCATGCACCCGTTTTCCGTATTTTGAATGGTCAGCACAAAGGTGCCGGTGTGGTCGAATACGGCATTCAGCGACGAAGCGCCGCTAATCAGGTGCCCACCGTTGATGGCGAGCCATTGGTATGTATAACCGGGGCCGGTTGAACCGTCGCCGAAAAGAGTATCGACCGTATTGGTGCACGACACGGTGATGTCGTCGCCCAGGTCGACGAAAGGCGGAACGGAGTCCACGCTGACCGCGGCTTCCGCTTCGGCCGTGCAGCCTGTGAGGGTGTTGGTGACGAGTAAATGATACAAGCCGCCGCTGCCCACGTAAATAACCACAGAATCGGGGTTCGACAGGATTTGGCCGTTGGCCGTCGTCCAGGCATAACTGATATCGGGGCCGCTCGTCGACGCTTCGCCGCTCAGTGCGACAACAGCATTGGCGCAATTGATCAGGGCGTCGGCGGTAGCCGCTTGCGGGTATTCAGTTGTCAGCGTGACGTCGAGCGTTGCGCTGCAGCCATTCAGGTCGGTCACGGTCACGTTGTAGGTTCCTTCTCCGACTCCGGTCAATTCAGGGGTGGTATCGCCCGTATTCCAGATAAATTCATAGTCCGGCGTGCCGCCCTCGGCGCTCACGGCGATGAAGCCCGGATTGCCCAGGCAGTCGGGCGGAGTGGCGATGTCGGCAGTGACGACGATAAGTTCAGGGCCTTCCACTTCGATACCGTTGAGCGAGCTGGTTTCGCCGTTGGCATCGGTGACGGTGCAGCTGTACACGCCTGCTGCGATACCCGTCAGGTCTTCGTTGGTATCGCCATTGCTCCACAGAACGGTGTAGGGAAGTTCAGCTTGTTTGACGGTGATAAAAATTGCGCCGTCGGTGCTGCCGGAGCAGCTGGCGGGCTGGATGTCGTCGATCAGGATTTCAGGTACAAAATTCGGTTGGGATGAGGATGGATGAATGGGTGAGCGGGAGAGGTCGGTTTGGCTGATCCCGGAGATCAGCAATAGGGAATAAAACCAAAGGATCATGGGCAATCGAGTTTTTGTGTGCGTTCCGGCGGATTAATCCGGGCGCACTTTTGAACATGGGAAAATTGGATTGAAATGCGGAAAAATTGCGGCGCAAAGGTTCTTTCAGCCGATTTAAAGCCTAATTAAACAGGGGTTAAAATCCTATTAAAGACAGTTTTACATAAGCCGGAAACTGGATACGCCGAGCAGACCTTTATCACAGTAAATGGCGGCGACGTAGCTGCCTTTTTTGAGTTTTTCGTCGAGTTTGTAGGAAAACGACAGGCGCTGGGTGGGGCCGAGGGCTACGGCTTTTGCTTGTTGTGCGACGATCTGAACGGCTCCCGAAGGGGCATCCACAGTGGCCTTGATCGGGTTGGCGGAAGCGATGGGGGCGCCGCGGTCGTCGGCGATCACGAGGTAGAGTTTTTGCGGGCCCTGGAAGGCTTCGGGCACGTCGGCGAGGTCGAAGCTGACGGTCAGGTTGCGCACTTTGCGTGCTTTGGTCGTCAGTTTTTCGCCCCGGCGCTCTACTTCCACCCGGAAAGCGGAGGCTTTGAATTTGGCGGAATGGGTTTTGCGGATCTGGTCTTCCAGTTTTTGGCTGAGCTCGCTCACCTGCTGGCCGAGCTCGGTGTTCTGACCGCGCAGTTGTTCGTTTTCGCCTGCCAGCCGTTCATTCTCGGCTTTGAGTTGTTCGTTCTCCGTGCGCAACAAAGTGACGACAGTCTCCAGTTCTGTTTTGGCTTGTTGCAAAGCGGCCACCTGCGCCCGGAGTTCCTTGATGTCGCGGGTGTTTTTTTTGCGCAATTGCTCCAGTTGGCTCAATTTCTCCACCACAATATGTTCAGATCGGGCCACTGCGCCTTGCAGGGAGTCGTTTTCCAGGCGAACGAAATTGTAAGCGGCGTTCAGGCTGTCCAGCTGACGGTCGAGTTGTTCCTTTTCAGCCATCAAAGATTCGATTCGCTGGCCCTGGCCGGTGTTTTCTTCGGCGAGGTTGCGGTATTTCGACCAAAACCAGCAGGTGGAAAAGGAACTCAGCAAGAAGAGTGCGGAGGCAATGATTGCCCAGGTTCGGATTGTTTTTGTGTTCTCTGTCATAGGAAATCGATTTTGATTTCCGCGACTTGAAAAATCCGTGCCTGAATTTTGAGCTTTATTAAGCAGGGTTAAAAGCCGGATTAAAATCCGATTAAACCTTTTAAAATCAATGCATCACGGGTAGTGTGACGATGAAATTGCTGCCGCCGCCGGCCCTGGGTTCGTAGCGAAGGGCGCCTTGATGGAGTTGAATGATACGCTTGCAAAGCGACAACCCGATCCCGTGTCCGCGTGTAATGCCGGAAGCATTGCTGCCCCGGAAAAAGGAATTAAAGATTTGTATTTCCTCTCCTGCCGGAACGCCCATACCGCGATCGGAAAAATGTATTTCCACTTGCTGTTCGGGAAAGGAAAAACCGACCATTACTTGATGGTCGCTGGAAAATTTGCAGGCATTGTCGAGCAAATTGAGAAACGTGGTTTTGAGCAGTTGTTCGTTTCCATACACCACCATCGCTTCTTCCTCTTCGGGCAATTCGCGGTATTCAATTTGAAACTGGTACTCCGGCTGGGCTCTCGCCAGTTCGTCTTTGGCGGCATAAAGCACCTCGTCGATCCGGAGCGGCCCGAAAGGCAATTTGGAGCGCTGTATGCCCGATTGGGCCAATACGAGGAGGCCATTGGTCAGCTCCACCAGCGTGCGGGCGTCGTCGAACACCGACTTCATTACACGCTGATATTCTTCCACCGTGCGCGTTTTGTCGAGCGTGACCTGGAGTTGGCTGGTAATGGCGGCCAGCGGGGTGCGCAATTCGTGCGAGGCGTTGGATACAAATTGCTGCTGGATCTCGAAAGCCGTTTCCAGTCGTTTGAGCATTTGGTTGAAATTGATGGCCAATTGGGCGATCTCGTCGCGTTCGTTGCCTTCATTGACCCGTTTGTCGAGGTTGCCGGCGGTGATTTCAGAGATCTGCGCATTGATGCGGACGAGCGGTTCCAGCATCTGACCGGCAAAAAAACGCCCGGCCAGGATAATCAGGCCGATGCCCAAAAACAGCCCCGTGAGCAATACGTTCCGCAGGTTGTCGAGTTTGCTGCGGCCGTACCGGTCGAACGCCGAAGAAATGACGACGACCTGATTCTCTTCGTCCTGTTCCGGAAATACGAGCCCGACGACCTCAAGTTGATCGCGGGTTGTTCTCACAACGTTTTCCCGACGGATTTTTTCGAGAAAATCATGGGTGTACGGGATTTCCAGATCGTCGAGACTGCTGTACAGCAGGGAATCTTTTTGATCAAAAATGAGGACTTTTTCTTCGTAAAGGGCAAAAATCGAGTTCTGATCGATGATACGCATCATTTTCAGATCCACCTCCTGCACCTTTACCAACAGGCGGGCCGACGTGATTGCGCGGCTTTCCAAACGGGTGAAAAACTCCTCTCTACGGTACTCTTCCGAGCGCAGGTACACTGCCGTGGAGAACAACACCAGGATGGTGCCGACAATAAGCGAGAACCGGAGGGTGAGTTTTGCCCTGATATTCATGAGTTGCCGTCACTGGGGTTTGAGGAAGTACCCGACGCCTTGTTTGGTCTGAATCAGCTTCGGTTCAAAATTGCGGTCGATCTTTTTCCGCAAAAAGTTGATGTAAACGTCGACCACGTTGGTACCGGTATCGAAATTGACGTCCCACACTTTTTCCGTGATTTCGGCCCGGGTGACTACCCGGCCGTTGCTGCGCACCAGAAACTCCAGCAGCGCGTATTCTTTTGCCGTCAGAACGATAGGCATACCCTGGCGGCTGACTGTTTGAGATGCGGTATTCAATTCCAGATCGGCTACCCGCAAAATCAAGCCTTCATTCATTTCCTTGCCGCCGCCGCCGCGTTTGAGGAACACCCGGATACGGGCCAGCAGTTCGCGGAAATCGAAGGGCTTCACCATATAGTCGTCGGCCCCGGCATCAAAACCCGAGATTTTTTCATCCACCGTTCCGCGCGCCGTCACCATGATGATCGGGACTTCCGTGTTCGTTGATCGGATACTCCGGCACACCTCGTACCCGTTGACAAACGGCAGATTGATGTCGAGCAGAATCAGGTCGTAAGCCTTCTGACTGGCCATGTGACGCCCCACGGCGCCGTCGGGCGCCAGGTCGACCTCAAAGCCATTCTCCTCCAGTCCCTTCTGTAAAGAGGTGGCTACCTTGGGCTCGTCTTCGATAAATAAGATCGACATTTTTTTGCAGGTGTTGGGTTTTAGGGGTGTTAGGTTTTAGGGGTGTTAGGTTTTAGGGGTTGGGTTTTGGGTAAAAGGTGTTTTTCTGCTCTCGGGGCGTGTGGTGGGCAGGAATTAATTACACAACATTTTGCCGCGATGCGGCGCACATTCCCCTTCGAAATCGCCGGGGCTACATACATTTTGCCGCGATGCGGCAGTTGGGTCAACTCACTATCGATGAAACAGGATCAATCAGATTCGCAATTAGGGAGTGCCGCATCGCGGCAAAACGTATGTAGCTATCGATGAAACAGGATCAATCAGATTCGCAATTAGGCAGTGCCGCATCGCGGCAAAACGTATGTAGCAACACGTGAAACCCGGCGTCAGTCAGGTTGTTGGATAAAAGGTGTATTGCCGACCCCCAGGCGATGGCTTATTCGAACCAAGCACCCTCCCGAGAGCAGAAACACCCCTTTTACCCAAAACCCAACCCCTAAAACCTAACACCCAACCCCCTTTTACCCAAAACCCAACTCCTAAAACCCAACTCCTATCAAGGTTTTGCCGCTTTTTTGAAATCCCCGGCTTTTACCGAAATGATTTTGGAGTAGTCGAGGTGTTTTTTCATGGCGGCGTTGACCTGTTCGAGGGTCAGGTTCTCGACGTTCTGCTCGAAGTTTTTATCCCAGTTCATATCCCGTCCGTAGAACAGGTAACTGCTGAGCGTACCGGCGAGCGAGGCGTCGGAGGTGCGGTTCACTTTGCGCGATTTGAGCCAGCCGGATTTTGCGGAAGCGAGCTCTTCGGCGGTAAAGCCCTCGTTGGTGACGCGTTCGATCTCTTCGCGGAAAGCCGTTTCGAGTTTGCCGAGGTTTTCCGGGTTGTAGATCATGAAGGCGTTGAACGATGCGTTTTTATCGAGCGGGCTGGCGGAGAAGCTGCCGCGCACGGTGTAACTCAGGCCGTCTTTCTGGCGGATGCGGGTGGCCAGTCGGGAGTTGAGAAAACCGCCGCCGATGATGTAGCCGCCGATGGCCACGGCCGGGTATTCCGGGTCGTCGTTGCGCATGGCGAAGTTGTAGCCGGCCACGTAGCTGGCATTGGCTTTGTCGGGCGTTTCGATGCTTTTGCTTTGGGTGGTTGCGGCCACGTACGGGTCGTCGAGGCGCACGTATTTGGCCGGGCTTTTCCAGTTGCCGAAGGCTTCGTTCATGGCTTTTTCAGCTTCTTTATTGTCGAAATCGCCCACGATGGCGCCGGTGGAGAATTCGTTGCCGCCGTAGAAGGATTTGTAAAAGTCGCGCACCTGCTCGATGGTCAGTGCCTGCGTAGCGGCGATTTCCTCTTCGATGGTCATGGTATAGCGCGGGTCGTCTTTGGCGCGGCCCGGATCGGTGAGGCGCGCGTATTCTACGTTGGCGAGGGTGTTCGGGTCGTTTTTCTGCTCTTCGAGCGCCGCGAGTTGCTCGGTTTTGAGTTTGTCGAATTCGGCCGGGTCGAAAGCGGGTTTGCGCAGCATTTCGCCCACCAGACGGATGGTTGCCGGCAGGTGTTCGCGGTCGGTTTCGATGCTGATGGTGAGGCTGCCGGCGCCGCCGAAGAACGAAACGCGGGCTTTAAGCCGGTCGAGTTCTTCCTTGATCTGCTGGCGGTTCATGGTCGTGGTACCCTTATCGAGCATGGCTGGTACGTAGCCGGCGGCGGTGGCTTTTCCGCGCAGCGATTCGGGCGTGCCGAAGCGGAAGGTAAAGCTGGCGTTGACGGCGTCGCCGCGGTTCTCCTTGGAGAGCAGGGCGTATTTCATGCCGTTGGGCAGTTTGCTGCGCAGGGTGCGTTTTTCGATGTTTTCGGGGTTGGGGTCGAAGTCTTCGCCCTGGGCGATCGGCGGTTTGCCCTTGTAGTCTTTGAGCAGGGCGGCGATATCCGGCACGTCGGGCACGTCGGCGCGGTTGGGATTGGCTTCCGGGTAAAAGAAACCCTCGGTGCGGTTGTCGGCTTTCACGTAGCGCAGATACACGCGGTTGACGTCTTCGGCAGTCACTTTTTCCAGGTTGTCGCGGTACAGGAAGATGAGGCGCCAGTCGCCGTAGCCGATGTAGTTGGACAGGTTGAGGCCCACGCGGTCGGAGCTTTTGAAAAACATTTCCCAGTTTTTCAGCATGCGGGTTTTGGCCTTTTCAACCTCTTCGGCAGTGGGCGGGTTCTTTTTCAGGTCTTCCAGGCCGGCCAGCAGGGTGTTTTGCACTTCTTCGATCGACTGGTCTTTGCGGGCGTCGGCAAAGAAGGCGAGAATGCCCCCTTCGGCGAACCCGGAGGCGTTGCCGCTCACGCTGACGGCTTTTTTCGTATCGACCAGCGATTTGTACAGGCGGCCCGAGGGCTCGTCGGTCAGGATGCTCGCCAGTACGGCCAGCGGGGCGTAGTCGGGGTGCGAACCGGCGGGGGTGCGGAACATGCAGGCGTACACCTGCACTTCGCCGGTGCGGCGCAGCGTCACGACGCGACCGCCGTCCTGGATGGGTTCGCGGGTGTAGGTCGGGATGATCTGGCGTTCGGGTTTGGGGATTTTGCCGAAGTATTCGACCACGAGGTCGAGCGTTTTTTGCTCGTCGATTTTACCGGCCACGACCAGTACGGCGTTGTCGGGCTGGTAGTAGTTGTGGTAGAATGCCTGCAGGCGTTCGATGGGCGCCTGTTCGATGTCCGATTTTTCGCCGATGGTGGAGTGGCCGTAGTTGTGCCACTGGAACACGGCGGCCAGCATGCGCTTGTACAGCACGGAGCCCGGGTCGTTTTCGCCGCGCTCGTATTCGTTGCGCACCACGGTCATTTCGCTTTCCAGGTCTTTTTTGGCGATGTAGGAATTGACCATGCGGTCGCTTTCGAGGTCGAGGGCCCAGCGCAGGTTTTCCTCGGTGGCGTCGAAGGTTTCGAAGTAGTTGGTGCGGTCGAAGGAGGTGGTGCCGTTGGGGCGGGCGCCGTGTTCCGACAGTTCCTGCGGGATGTTGGGGTGTTTGGGCGTGCCTTTGAACACCAGGTGTTCGAGCAGGTGGGCCATGCCGGTTTCGCCGTAGCCTTCGTGGCGCGAGCCGACTTTATAAGTCACGTTGACCGTGATAATGGGCTTGGAAGCATCGGGAAACAACAATACGCGCAGGCCGTTGGGCAAGGCGTACTCGGTGATGCCCTCCACCGAAGTGATCTTCTGGACGCCCGGCGGAAGGCGCAGTTCTTTTTGGGCAAACAGCGGGGCGAGGCCTGTCAGTAAAAGGCTCGCCACGATAAACAGGCGATACATCAATTTCATGGTGAAAATTGTGGTTGGTGAATGGAAGTCCGTTGAAAAACGAACGGACAAATGAAAGGCGAGTTTCGGGAAAATTCGCGGAAAAGTGACCGGAGAACGTGTGAAAGGGTGGTTTGGCTGCTGGGAATGGCTTGCATTTGACAAAAAAACTCGGCAATAACGCTCTTGCTTCTATTTTTACCCCTGTCAAACCAATCCCATCTTCCCTATGGATGAAAAGATTGCCTTATGCCCCGCCCCGTCAGGGGCGCAACGTCGGTAAAACGCACAACAGATGTTAAGTCCCTGACGGAGCGGCGGGCAAGGCAACGAATGTACAAACCCGGCGGCCATGAAAAAATAAGGTATTGCAACTACCTGGCCGGATCACACCCCAATCCCCTCAAACCGCCACCCCCGCTCCTTAAAATATTCCATCACCCTCGGCAGCACGTAGCGCAGGCGCGGCTCGGCTTTCAGGCTGTCGTGAAAGACCACGATGGAGCCGGGCTCCACGTTGTCGAGCACGTTGCGCAGGCAATCTTCGGGGCTGAGCGAGGTGTCGAAATCGCCGCTCAACACATCCCACATCACGATGCGGTAGCGCCGTTCGAGGTAGGCGCGCTGCCGGGGCAGGAGGCGGCCGTAGGGCGGGCGGAACAGGGGACTGTGCACGACCTCGGCGCACTGCCGGATGTCGCGGTAATAGGTGCGGTCGGCGGTTTGCCAGCCGTTGAGGTGGTGAAACGTGTGGTTGCCCGTGCTGTGGCCCTCGTCGAGCAGGCGCTGATAGATGGCCGCGTGTTTGCGCACATTGTCGCCCACACAGAAAAAAGTGGCTTTGGCCTGGTACTGCGCCAGTAAATCGAGCACCCAGGGCGTGACCTCGGGTATGGGACCGTCGTCGAAAGTGAGGTGTACGACCGGTTCCTCGCTGGGCAAGCGCCACATGAAAGCGGGCCGAAGGGCCTGAATAATTTTGGGTGTTTTTACCAAATACATGGATTTGTGCCGCTTGGACTACCGGATGAGGGGAGGAATTTGCCGGGGAAAACTGCTACTTTTGCCCGAAAGTTAAGATTTGTGACATTAATTTTACGTCCGGACGCCGGATTGGCCGCCTGAATAAGCCGTTTTCGCGCCCTGACGGTCTGTTTTTGACCATAAATTATCAAATAACGACCGATGAGGTTTGAATAAAACTTCATCGGTCGCTTTATCCTTAACCTGTTGTTTTTTCTGGCCTGTACATGAGCGTCCGCGTCCGTTTTGCCCCTTCGCCTACCGGCGCGCTCCACATCGGTGGGGTGCGTACGGCGCTTTACAACTACCTGTTTGCCCGCAAACACGGCGGCACGTTTATCCTGCGCATCGAAGATACCGACCAGGGCCGCTACGTGCCCGGCGCCGAAGACTACATCATCGAATCGCTGCAATGGCTGGGCCTCACACCCGACGAAGGCCAGGGCTTCGGCGGCGGCCCCGACGGCCCCTACCGCCAGAGCGACCGAAAGCCCATGTACCGCCAGTACGCCGAACAACTCGTGCAGCGCGGCCATGCTTACTACGCTTTCGATACGCCCGAGGCGCTGGAAGCAAGGCGCAACGCAGAAGAGAATTTTACCTGCAATTTCCGTACCCGCCTCAGCCTCGACAACAGCCTGACCCAACCTGCCGATGAAGTGCAGCGCCGCCTCGACGCCGGTCTCCCTTACGTCATCCGCCTGAAAGTGGAACCGGGACGCGACATCCCGGTGCACGACCTGATCCGGGGCGAAGTGGTGTTTCAGAGCGACGAACTCGACGACAAAGTGCTGCTCAAGGCCGACGGCATGCCGACCTACCACCTGGCCAATATCGTCGACGACCACCTCATGCGCATCACACACGTGATCCGGGGCGAAGAATGGCTGCCCAGCACGGCGCACCACGTGTTGCTGTACGAAGGTTTCGGCTGGCAGGATACCATGCCAAAATTCGCCCACCTGCCCCTCATTCTCAAGCCCGTGGGCAACGGCAAACTCAGCAAACGCGACGGCGCCAAATTCGGCATGCCCGTGTTCCCGCTGTCGTGGAAAGGCGAAACACCCGAAGACAGTTTTACCGGCTTCCGTGAAACGGGCTTTTTGCCCGCCGCCGCCCTCAACTTTCTGGCCCTGCTCGGCTGGCACCCCGGCGGCGATCAGGAAATGTTCCGCCTCGACGAACTGGTGCAGGCGTTCAGCATCGAACACATCGGTAAAAGCGGGGCGCGTTTCGACTTTGAAAAAGCCAAATGGTTCAACCAAAAATACATCCAGGCCAGCGGCAACGCCGAACTGGCCCGCCTGATCCGACCCTATGCCGAGGCCAAAGGCTACAGGACCGACGAGGCTTATCTCAGTCAGGCCGCGGCACTGATGAAAGAACGGGTCACTTTCCTGCCCGACTTTACCGAACAGGGCGCTTACCTGTTCGAGCCGGTGCGGGATTATGATTTTGAAACCATTCAGAAAAAGTGGAATCCTGCACAACAGCCTGTTTTTGAGTCGCTTGTCGCCACCATCGAACAAACGGACGACTTCGCCGCGCCCGCGCTCGAAGAACGGGTGAAGCAATTTATCCAGGAACAGCATCTTAAACCGGGCGACGTACTGCCTTTGCTGCGCCTGGCCCTCGCCGGCACCATGAAAGGACCGGCGGTGTTCGACATGGCGGCTTTATTGGGTAAAACCGAAACGGTCAACCGCCTGCGGACGGCCATCGAGGTGTTCAACCAGGCAGTCGTATCGGCAGGGTAGGGCATAGAGGCTCGTTTGCTTCGTATCCTCGCATCCTCAAATCCTCATCGACAATGGCTAAAAAAGCGAAAACAAAAACAAAAACACCGGCAAACGCCGACAAGGCAAAGCCCAAAGTACACGGCGACATCAAGGACATGGACATCCGGATCAATGAGTTCGGAGAGATTGTCCGCGATTACAAAGTGGATGAAATCAATGCCTTTTTGAATGAGAAGGTAAAAGATAAAAAACTGAGCGGCGACGAATAAAGGCGCAGCTCTGCCCGAAAACACTGATATTTAATCCTTTAACCATGAACATCGCGTTGCAGTTTCCCGGCTGCGTCGCATTTGACCTCCATCAGTATGAAAAACCGGTTACGCATCCCCCCACGGGCGCTACCCGTATTGCTGGCCTTGGTGATCTCCACCTTTGCTTACAACCTGTCTGCCCAGCAATCGGCTTTCACTTTTTCGTATCCGGGGCCCAGTATGATCGGGGTAGGGCCTAATTGCAGCGTTACGCTGGCCGGCAGCGTGGGTACGCCAATTGTCAACTCCACCGTGGGCGCCACGATTACCCAATCCGAATTCGATCCGGATATGTCCGGTTTTCAGTTTACCGACGAATGGACGCCGGGCGTGACCCTCATCGTATGGTGGAAGGTGGGCGACAACCAGGGCAACATGGCGAATTTCAGCTTTACCGTAACGATCAAAGACCTGACGCCGCCGGAATTCGACCTGACGGGCATGAGCAATCCATTCGTGGTCAATTCCATTACCCAGGTGCCGCCGGCGCCTGATCTGCCGGTGAGCGACAACTGCACGTTTTCCCAGAATTTGATAAAAACATTTACCCAAACCACGCCGCCGGCTATTTGCCAGGGCGGTTCGTTTACCCGTACCTGGACGGCTACCGACGAAGTGGGCAACCTGGCGGTTTTTACCCAAAACATCATTGTTTATAAAGATACCCTGCCTCCCCAGGTGCTTGTGGTGCCACAAAACGGCTCGGCGCCCTGTTCGCAATTGCCCGGCGCCTACAATACTTGGCTGAATGCCCAGATGTCGGCGTTCTTTGCCACTGATGCCACCGGGCCTGTTGTGTATAGCAACACAGCACCGAATCCGTATCCTGCCGGTTGTATCCAGCCGTTGACCATCACCTTTCGGGCAACCGACCAATGCAACCTCCATACGACACAAACCGTCGTGTTTAACAGCGCCGACAACCAGGCGCCGGTGATTGTGCAGGATGCGCAGGACCGGGTAGTGGCCTGTTCCCCGCCCGATAACAATCACCTCGATCAACTGGCCGACTGGATACACGACAAGGCGGGTATTATCGCCGTCGATTCCTGTCCGGGCCCGCTGACTTATACCATGCAGGTAAACGGTCAGGCGCGCGACTCCGCCGGAGTGGTCAATGACTTTTTGGCTTCGTTTGCCAATGGCTGCGGATTTCAATTTCTGGGCAGCCAGACCTACGCCCAGGTGAGAGGTTACGTGCGGGTCGACTGGTTTGTGGCCGATGCCTGCGGACCGCCCACTTTTGCCGGTCAGGGCGTTTTCGGCGCCATCGATACCGTGCCGCCGCAAATCATCGGGCCGGCAGTGACCGACGAACAATGCGGCAACAGCAACGTGCTTGCCCTGCAATCCTGGGTCGAAAACTACGGCAACGCGACCCTCGACGATGATTGTTCGACACCTTCGTGGGAGGCCGACTTTACCTGGATCACCGACAATGGCCAGACGGGCGCCGGGACCATCGGCGTGGGCCCATACCCACAACCGCCCGCGCATGATTGCAACTGGTGGGTCGATGTGACGTTCAAAGCCTCCGACGACTGTGGAAACGACACCACCCGCGTGTTGCGATTCCGGATCATCGACAACCTGCCGCCGCTCATTTCGGGTGTGCCGCCGACTGATACCGTTTATTGCCC
This sequence comes from Saprospiraceae bacterium, assembly GCA_016787345.1. Taxonomy (GTDB): domain Bacteria; phylum Bacteroidota; class Bacteroidia; order Chitinophagales; family Saprospiraceae; genus M3007. The sequence goes on from JAEUUU010000131.1 coordinate 24,314, forward strand.
CGCCGCGCTTCCCGCACTTTTTCCCGGTACAGCCATCGACAATTGCGACCTGAACCCCACTGTAGTGCGTACGGTGGCTTATCAGGATACCGTTTGCGCGGGCAACTACACCGCTTTGGTGACCTGGACGGCCACCGACGATTGCGGCAATTCCGCTGCTTTTACGCAGCAAATTTTTGTTCAGGACACGGTTCGCCCGGTATTTACCCTGGTCCCCCCGGCCGACACATTCCCTTGCTACAATCCGGCCTTGCCACCTTTGCCGCAAATCGGGGTAGACCTGATCGCAACGGACCCCTGCGGCCAGATCGATACCCTGTTTATCACAGAAACTTCGACGCAGAACCCGGATCCGGGCGTCTGCGCACATTTCACCTATACCGTCACGCGCACCTTCACCGCTTACGACCAATGCGGCAACAGCGCCACCGCCAGCCAGTCATTTTTGATCATCGACAACCAGCCGCCGGGTTTTACGGGTTTTACCGACACGGTGCTGGTGTGTGAAATACAACCCTTGACGCCCCCGCCCGCGGCTTCCGATTTGTGCAGCGGCGTGTTGGGTTCGCCCGAGTTGTTCGATCAGATTTTCACCGGCGGCTCCTGCGCCGACTCCTACACGCTGACGTATATCTGGCGGGTATCGGACGTATGCGGGAATACGGTTTTTTTTGAACAAAACCTCAATATTCAGGATACGGTAAAGCCGACTTTGAACGGCGTGCCCGCGCCGGTTTTTGTCGAATGCGACGCGATTCCCGCTCCGCCCGACAATCTGGTGGCCAGCGATAATTGCGATGAAGCTCCCGAAATTACATTTCTGGAAACCGAACTTCGCGATCCGAATCCGGCCAATTGCGCGCACTGGACCAACTACATGATTCGCCGCGAATGGACCGTGACCGACAACTGCGGCAACAGCCGGGTGTACACCCAAAATATCAGCGTGCAGGACAATACCGGTCCGGTAATCGTGCCGCAGGATTCGGTCGCGCGGCCCAACGAACCCGGCTTGTGCGGCGCCACGGTCTCGGTGCCTACACCGCTGGCTTTGTACGACCGTTGTACTTCGATCGACAGTACGATATTACTCCAGTCGACCGTCACCCTGAAAAACACCTCCGGCTTGCCGCTCAACAGCAGTCCGGTCGATACGGTCGTTTTTTCCTGGCCCTCGCCCAACCTTCCGCCCAATATGCCGGTCGTGGGTTCCGCCACCCTGACTATTCAACTGGAATCGGTCGACGCCGAGTCGGCCGGGGAGTTTTTTACCATTTTGGGAGAAGACAATTATCCGCTGGGCACGACCATGCCTACGGATGCCCAATGCGGCAATGGCACAACGACCATCACCATTTCCGAAGATTTGTTGAACAACTGGCTTACCGACGGCACGCTCACCCTCAAACTGGCGCCCTTTGGTACCGGCGCCACGGCGATCAACCTGGTGTGCGGGGGCGGTAAAGCGAAGGCGCAATTGGGCTACGTCATGGCGGTGCAGCAAATTCCGCCCGTAGTCAGTTTCAGCGTCAATGGCGGTCCGCAACAACCTTATCCGCCGGCAACGGGTTTTTTCCTGCCGGTGGGTCTGCATACGATAACGTATTATGCCCAGGACTGCGCCGGCAACCAAAGCAGCGCCTCCACCACGCTCGAAGTGGAGGACCTCGATCCGCCGGCCATCGTGGCGCCGGCCGCGCAAACTGCGTACGTCAGCAGCGGCAATTGTTCAGCCAATGTCACCCTGCCTTTTCCAGGTTTATCGGACAATTGCGGTTTTTCCGGCGATATCGAGCGGGTATCCGATCAGGTTTTGGTGCAATTTGAACAAGATCCGAATGCCGGCTGGATTCCCCAAACCACAACATTGACCATTAATTCGCTGATTCCGAATGCCGTGACGGGCGGTGTTTTGAAAATTCGCCATCGCGGCGACAACAGCCAATCGGGTGAGTTTTTTGAAATTTTTGATGAAAACAACGTTTCCCTGATCCCGGCTACCAATTACGGTACGCCCGCCGGAGAATGTTCAGCGTTTAACGAAACCACCCTGAATGTGTCGGCTGCCCAGATTAACAGCTGGGCCGCCAACCAATCGGCTTCATTTATTCTGGTTCCCAACAACGACGCCGGCAGTTACACGGATTTTATCAATAATTGCGCCCCGCTCAACGCCTCGAATTTCGATGGCATCAGCGCCCTGGAAGCGAGCCTCAGTTACAACTTCGCCGTGGTAAATTATGAAATACTCAACAGCGGAAACCTTCAGGTGGCAGCGGGCCAGCTGACCGGCGCCAATACCCAGGTGAGTCTGCAACCCGGTGTGTACACGGTTATTTATTCCGTTGTGGATGCCGGTGGAACGCCCAATTCGGCGCAGTTTACCCTGACCGTCAGGGATACCATCGATCCGGTGGCGGCCTGTACGCCGACGACTATTTTTACCAACCCTTCCGGCGCTGTCAATTATACGCTGCAACCCTCCGAGATCAACAACGGCAGCACGGACAACTGCCCCGGTAATCTCAGTTACTCCGTTGCGCCCTCCAGTTTTAATTGCAATCAGGTGGGTACGCCCGTTTTCGTCACCTTGACCGTCACAGATGCGTCAATGAACGTATCGACCTGCACGACGCAGGTGAATGTGCAAACCATGAGTTTTCAGCCGACGACATCCGGCAACGTCTGCGAGGGCGGTATGGTATCGCTGTTTGCCAATCCGCCCGGCCCGCCCAATATTGTGTACACTTATCTCTGGAAAAAGCCCAACGGCTCGAACTGGACGACGATGGCAAATCCCACCATTACGAACGCCACTTTGGCTGATGAGGGGGTTTATACGGTCATTATCACCGGCCCCACGCTGTGTACCGCGGTGGGTTATGTGAATGTCGACCTGATCAACCTGCCGGGTACGCCCACTGTGACAACACCCTTGCAGTCGGTCTGCGAAGGTCAAAACGTGACGCTCAGCACTTCGGTTTATCCGGGTTCCAATGTTACGTACCAGTGGTATGAAGTGACGCCGAACGGCAATGTACTTTTGTCTACCACGACGCTGGCTTCTTACACGGTGGTGCAACCTTCGGTGGGCAATCACCAGTATGTGATGCAGGTTTTTGCCAACAATTGTTCGTCGAACTTCTCTACACCGCTGGCCGTCACAGTCAATGCCCGGCCGGTAGCCAGTGTTTCACAGGCGGCCATTTCCATTTGTCAGGGCCAGCCGCTCAGCTTGGGCACTCCGGTGCAAGGGGTTACCTATGCCTGGACGGGGCCGGCCAATTTTACCAGCAATCAACAGTTTCCGTTGGTGACTTCGAGCGCCGATATGATTCACGAAGGAACTTATTCGCTGGTGGTCACACAGTTTGGCTGCTCCTCGCTTCCGGCGACAGTGTCGGTCGATATACGGGAAAAGCCGGCTACGCCGCAATTATCGGGCGCTTCGGCCATTTGTACCGGCGGTACGGTGACCCTGACGGCCATCCCGACCATGGGACAATTCCAGTGGATAGCGCCTGATGGCGACACGGTTTTTACGGGTATTAATCAGCTGATATTGTCGAATGTGATGCCGGCCGATTCCGGCGCCTGGCGGGTGCGTATTGTTCAAAACGGTTGCGTCTCGGATGCTTCGGCGCCGATTTTGGTACAGGTTCAAAATTACCCCCAGGTGACGGCCAGCCAGGCTGCGCCGCTTTGTCAGGGCCAGCCATTGCCTTTGCAGGCCACTTCAGACAATTTGAATGTCACATACAGTTGGGTGGGCCCCGACGGTTTTACAGCCGGCAATATTCCCAACCCGGTCGATCCGACGCCGGCTTCCGGTACGTACACGGTCACGGCCACGACCTCATTCGGCTGTTCCGCATCTTCGAGCGTAGCCGTCACGGTGGTGACGCCCCCCACGGTGGTGGTGACCAATACTGCTCCATTGTGCGCCGACGGTACGATGAATGCGCAGTTGCAATCGATCGTTTTTTCGCCGAATACGCCGTTGTTCTATTCCTGGACGGGCGGCCCGGGCGGTACGTTCTCTTCTTCCGACCCCAATCCGGTTATTCCGGCGGTTTCGGAGGCCAATAACGGATCGTACATGCTTGTGGTGACCGATAATTTTGGCTGTAAATCAGTGCCGGCTACCACGGTGATCGACGTAGAAAATGCGCCTATGGTGCCCATTCTGGCGCCCGTCGGTGCAGTTTGTGAAGGCGGAACGATCATTCTGACCATTACGAATCCGAGCAGTTTGCCGGGAATCAGTTATATCTGGCAAACGCCCAATGGCACCTCCACGGTGACCAGCCAGCCATCCCTGGTGTTCCAGAATGCGACGATGCAGAACAACGGCACCTATTCCGTTTATGCGACCACTTCCACTTGCGCTTCGGCCCCTTCTGCGTCGGTCAACGTAATCGTCAATGAATTGCCCGATGCACCGCTTATCACCACGCTGAACGCCACGCCCTGCGAGGGCGATAGTTTGTGGCTCATCGGTCCGGCCGGTTTCGACGGTTATCAGTGGACGGGCCCCAATGGCCTGACGGCTACCATACCCAGCCCGGTTTTTCCCGGCGTCGACAGTATGATGCACACCGGTCTGTACCGCTTGCGTGTGATGGACAACAACTGTTTTTCGCCGTACAGCGAACCCCTTGAAATCGTGGTGCGCAAACGACCCAAACAGCCCGTTGCCCTGGCTGCGGAGGCGGTTTGTCTGGATCAGCCCGATGTACTGCAACTGCAAATTACAGTCGCTTCGGCGGAGCCCGGCGCGCAATTCACCTGGTACGACGCCGGCAGCCAGCAAGCCCTGGCGCCGCCGACTTTTTCCCATTCTGTTCAGATCACCGATTTATCGGGTTTCAGTGCCGGAACGCATACGATCTATGTGGTGGCTACCGAAAACGGCTGTTCTTCCACCTCAACGCCGATTACTGTCAATTTCGATGAAGCGCCCGGCAACACCGCTTTTGCCGGCGACAGCATTGCAGCTTGTAACAATCAGCCGATTTTTCTGAATGCTACGCCGCCCTTCCCGGGCATAGGCCAGTGGTCGCAAATCGCCGGCCTGCCTGTCACCATCGCCAATCCGGCAGCCAACAACTCCCAGATTATCGGCGGCGTGGCCGGGGTGCATTATCAGTTTGTCTGGACCCTCTCCGCCGGCGCTTGTAAAAATTACAGCAGCGATACCGTATCCCTCACCATTACCCAACCCGAACAAGCCCAGGTACTGGCGGCGTTTATCGACACCTGTTTTTCTACCTGCGCCGAATTGCACGCCGTGCAGGGGCAAAACGTCAGCGGTTACTGGTGGCAGGAACCCAATCAGGCCGACCTCGGTTCGGTGATCCTTGATCCCACCAATCCGCACACCACGGTCTGTGGCCTTCAGGCCGGCGCTACCTGGATATTTTTCTGGACCCTCGACAACGGCGCCTGCGGCCTGTCGCAGGCCAAGGTGGAGGTGCGCACTATCGGAAGCGAAGCTTATGCGGGGCTTGATCGAAGTTTTTGCAGCAACGACTCCTGTTTTGTGCTGCAAGCCGCCGATATCGGCGAATTTGAAACCGGGGCCTGGACCAGCCCGAACAACCCGGGCATCACGTTCTCCAGTCCAAACCTGGAAACAACCGTGGCTTGCGGCCTCCAGGTTGGCGACAACCTGTTTGTCTGGACGACCAATGGCGGTTTCTGTGGCGACCGCTCGACCGATTCCGTCATCGTGCATTATGAAATGACGCCCACCACGCTGCCCGATACGATCACGGTACCCTTCGGAACGACCTTGCCTCTCAATATTCTCGACAACGACAATTTGCCCGATCAATACCGTCTGGAAGTCGTGATCTGGCCCCAGCAAGGAAGTTTTGATCAAAATACCCTGTTTTATCAACCCGACCTGGATTTTGCCGGAGCGGATAAACTGCATTACAGGATTTGCAACCTCAGTTGCGTGGGCGAAGGCGCGTGTAGTGGCGAAACGGTCGTCATCCTGAACATCGAAGAAGCCAAAGGCTGCGGAATACCCACCCTGATCACGCCCAACGGCGACGACTACAACGACGAATTTTTTATCCCTTGCCTCAAGGATTTCCCCGACCATGAAGTCACGATCTTCAACGTATGGGGTGATGAGGTTTTCCATGCGCAACCTTATGACAACCAGTGGCAGGGCACGTACAACGGCGAACCCTTACCGGCCGGCACCTACTACTTTGTCGTGCGGTTCAATAACGAACCAGACGGTATAAAAACCGGCTTTTTAATCATTCAACGCTAACCCTGTATGTCATTGAAAATGAAAAGACTCTGTCTGGTTTTTTATGCCTTCGGGCTGCTGGGCGTGCCGCTGTTTGCCCAACAGGAGCTGCAATACACGCAGTTTATGTTCAATAAAATGGCATACAATCCGGGCTATGCCGGAAGTTTCGAGTCGCCCACCCTGATCGCTGTTTACCGCCAGCAATGGATGGGCATCGAAGGCGCGCCCAACGTACAAGCGATTTCCTACAACCAGCCTTTGCTCAACAACCGCGTCGGGGTGGGGGGCAACCTGGTACGCGCCAGTTTCGGCATCACCCGCACCATGACTTTCGACGTCGCCTATTGTTACCGTGTTCCGATGCGGCGCGGTTACCTGGGTATCGGTTTGCAGGCCAGTTTGCGGCATTTGTACCAGGACTGGACCGATGACCGGCTCATTACTTCCCGCCCCGACGACCCCGCCGTACCACTGGAGCCCAAAACCAAACTGGTGCCCAATTTCGGCTTCGGTCTTTTTTACACCGGTCCGCACTGGTTTGCCGGCATCGCCGCCCCGCGCCTGGTGAGCAACAATATCGATTTTGCCGAAAACGGCGGCGTGTTGTCGCGGGAGGCCCAGCACATCAACGGCATGGTCGGCGTGGCATTCAACGTGGCCGATGATATTGAATTCACGCCGCAGGTTTTGATCAAATATGTTTCCAATGCCCCGGTGGATGCCGATGTGAATATGAGCATTATGGTCAAACGCAAATTTTACGGCGGCCTGACCTATCGCACCGGCGGCGAATCCAACGGCGCCGGTGAAAGCATCGACGCGCTGGCCGGTATGCAAGTGACCGAAAACCTGTTTTTCTGTCTATCCTATGATATCGGGCTCACCCAGCTGCGCAAATTCAACAACGGCTCCATCGAAGCCACGGCGCGCTGGTGGTTCAATCCGCCCGAAGGTGAAGAAATAATCAACCCCCGCAACTGGTAGGGTAAAATTTTCCCCGCCACACTTCGTTTTTCAGGGGTACCAAAATCATGTTTGACCAATGACTTTCAAATTAATCTGTCTCCCCCTTCTCGTACTCGGCCTCAGCCTGACGCCGCTGGCCGCCCAACAATCGTCAAAAAGCAAATCCAAAGACCGTTTTCGCGAAAAAACGGAGATCGGCAACCTGCGCGTGTACAGCGCCAACGCCATCAATACCGAAGGCTCCGATAACTGCCCGGTATTTTTTCAAAATGGAATCGTGTACACCCCCGGCCTGGCCATGCAAATGCCCTTGCAGTACTCGATGCTCGATGCGAGCGGATTGCCCTCCGCGCCGTTTCGCTTCGATGTAAAAGTCAATTTCCCGCTCTCGCTGCAGGCGGCCAGTTTCAGCCGCGACGGGCAAACCGCCTTTTTCACCTGTGCGGTCATGCCGCAATCGGCCACCGATTTCAGCGGTATGAAATACCGGATTTACACTGCCCAACGCGCCGCCAAAGGCTGGTCCGAACTGGTCGAACTGCCGATCAACGGCGACGGGTTTTCCTGTCTTCACGCCAGCCTGTCGGCCGACAGCCGCACCCTGTACTTCGCCTCCGACCGCCCCGGCGGCTATGGCGGTATGGACATCTGGAAAGCCGAATTGGGCGCCGACGGCGCCTGGGGCGAACCTGTCAATCTGGGCAACGCGGTCAATACGGACAAAAACGAAGACTTCCCCTTTATTTCGCAGGAAAACGTGCTTTATTTCTCCTCCAACGGCCGGCCGACTACCAGCGGCGGGTACGATATTTTTTCCTTCGACCCCACTTCGCCCGCACCCGCGGTCGTCAACCTCGGCGAACCCTTCAATACCCGCGACGATGACTTCGGTTTTGTCCTCTCCGACGACGGGACGTATGGCTTTTTCGTGAGCAACCGCCCCGGCGGTATGGGGATGACCGATATTTATTCCTTTTCCATTGCCAAATAAATGGCCTGAATTTCCATGAGTCTACGTCTAATCCGTTTTTTATTGTTCGCCGCAGGTTTTTGGGCCTGGGTTGTGCCCCTGGCCGCCCAATTGCCCACAGGAAGCGCAAAAGATCGTTATCGAAAGAATACAGGTGTCGTCAGGGTGCGCAATGTGCGCGAGATCAACAGTTCCGGCACCGACTACAGTCCCGCTTTTTACAAAGACGGGATTGTATTTGTGTCGGCCCGCCAGAAAAGCGGCGCTTATGACAGTAAAACCAAGGAAACGTTTTTCGAACTCTACTATTCGGCGTTCGATGTGACCGAGGAGCGCTGGCCGACACCGCCCACCAAGTTTTCACTGGAAGTGAACTCTTCGCTGCACGAGGGCCCCGTCTGCTTCGACCGTTCTTTCAAACACATGTTTTTTACCCGCAACAACAGCAAAAAAGGGGTGCAAAAAGCCGATGCTGCCGGCAAAGTGCGTTTGAAAATTTTTGAAGCGAAAAAAGGCATGATCGACTGGGAAGATCTGCGCGAACTGCCCTTCAACAGTGACAGCTTCTCCTGCATGCACCCCAGCCTGTCGGCCGATGGCCGCGTGTTGTACTTCGCTTCCGACCGGCCCGGCGGCTACGGCGGCGCCGATATCTGGAAAGTGACGCGCAGCGCCGACGGACGCAGTTGGGGCAAACCGGAAAACCTGGGCCCCGACGTTAATACTTCTGCCAGCGAGGTATTCCCCTTTATTCACGTCTCGGGTACCTTGTTTTTTGCCTCCAACGGCCACAACACCCTCGGCGGGCTCGACCTTTTCTTTTACGAAAAAGATGAAAAAGGCGAATACGTGGTCACCAACCTCGGCGAACCTTTCAATTCGCCAGCCGACGATCTGGGGCTGATCCTCGAAGACGACGGTTTGCGCGGCTTTTTTACCAGTAGCCGCGACAAGGGCTTCGGGAAAGACGATATCTACGCCTTTACCATTGAAAAAGGGATCGAAGGGGTGGAAAAACCGCAGGCTTTGCCTGCCAAAATCCTGGTCGTGGACGCGAGAACCGGCCAACCCCTGCAAAATGCCGAAATCCGCATCCTGAAACCCGCGGAAGACGGCTTTGTGAGCAATGAGGAGAATTTTTACGACATCACACTCGAACCGATTCAGGACCGCCCCAACGCCGTCAGTTTGCAATTGATCCGCAAAAATGCCGTCGATCTGGGCGACCCAGACCTGTACAGCAATGGCGCAGGCGAGGCTTCGGCCGAGTTTTACCGCTACCGCAGTTATTTCCTGCTCGTGAGTATGCCGGGCTACCAAACAGCCGAACGGCTCGTGACGCCGGAAACCGACGAAATGGGCACCCTCCGTTTTGCCCTGCGCGATGCGCCCGTGTGCAACCGCGCCGGCGGTATCGTGTTGTCCGACCAGTTGGGCGTGCGACTGCCGAGCGTTACGCTTCGTTTTGTGCACCAGAACTCGGGCCGCATGGAGATCGTGCGCACCAACCTCAACGGCGAATTCGACCTTTGTCTCCCGTTGGAAGGCGATTATCTCGTGCAGGTGGAGCGCGAAGGGTACAAGCCCGAAAGCCGCTCCGTTCGTATCGAAACCAACCAGCGCTCCTACCAGGAAATCCGCTTACGCCCCACCGAGGTCAGTGCCGGCGTCGATTCCAAAATTGCGCTGGGTGCGCCGCTGCGCGAAGGCTCGGTCATTCTGCTCGACAAGATCAATTACGAACAGGGACAGGCTTCGCTCAACCAGAGCGCTATCCGCTACCTCGATGCCTTGTACGATCTGATGCAGCGCTATCCGACCATGGAGGTCGATCTGGTGGTGCATACCGATACCCGCGGCAATGCCGAAACTAACCTGGACCTTTCCCGCGAACGCGGTAAAAATGCCAAGACCTACCTTGTTTACAAGGGTATATCGGAAAAACGCATCAATGTGATCGGAAAAGGCGGTTCGGAACCGCGCAACCGTTGCAAGCCGGGCGTGCCCTGCACTGAAGAAGAACACCGCGAAAATATCCGGATGGAGATCAAGGTGCGCAAGATCGGCGCCTGAACAGGCTTGTTTACATGGTCGACCAGTTGTGTTTGTGCCCGTTCAGAAATTCGCGCACGGCCATGCGGCGTTTGCCTTCGAGTTGCAGTTCGGTGATCAGCATGTATCCATCCTGCGTACTGACGGCGAGATAAGACTTTCCGTCGGAGAAAAACCGGCCGGCTTCCAGCCCGCCGGTTTTTTGTTGGGTCGACTTTTCGGCGCGCAGGATTTTGAAGGTTTTGCCGTCGAGCAGCGTCCAGGCGCCGGGAAAAGGGCTCAGACCGCGGATAAAATTGTGTACTTCGGCGGTGGGGCGGTCAAAATTGATCCGGCAGGTTTCGGTAAAAATTTTGGGGGCGTGCGAGGCTTCGGTCTCCTGTTGCGGCAGGGGGCGGGTTTCGCCGCGTTCGAGTGCCTGTACGGTTTTCAGCACCAGTTGAGCGCCGATATGCATCATGCGTTCGTACAACTCGCCTGCAGTTTCATTTTCGCCGATGGTTATTTTTTCCTGAAAAAGCACGTCGCCCGTGTCGATCTCGTGTTGCAACAGGAAGGTTGTGACCCCGGTTTCCGTTTCGCCGTTGATGACGGCCCAGTTGATCGGCGCGGCGCCCCGGTATTTGGGTAAAAGCGAGCCGTGCAGATTGAGTGTGCCCATCGGCGGCATGGCCCACACGGCCTCCGGCAGCATCCGGAACGCGACGACGACCTGCAAATCCGCTTCTAGCCCCTTTAATTGAGCCAAAAAGTCCGGGTTTTTGAGTTTTTCGGGTTGAAGAACGGTCAAACCCTGGGCTACCGCGTATTTTTTTACGGCCGACTCCAGCATACCCAGGCGGCCGCCGGGCTTATCGGGGGCCGTAATGACGGCGGGTATTTCATAGCCGTTTTGTACCAATATATCGAGCGAAGGCACGGCAAAATCGGGCGTGCCCATAAAAACAATACGCATGGCGGACAGTGTCGTTGCGGGTAAAAGGAGGGCAAATGTCCGGATTTTTTGCCGCCTCTGGGAAATCAGGATCAAACAACCCTAATTTGGCCGCTGAATTCAAACCGGAATGCTATGCAGGAACTCAGTTGGCAAAATGCCGAAGGACTGACCATTTTTGGCGCGCACTGGCCCGTGGAACACCCGCGCGCCGTCATTGCGCTCGTACACGGTCAGGGCGAACACATCGCGCGTTACGACCACCTCGCCCGCTGGTTCAACGCCCGCCGGATCGCCGTACTGGGCTTCGATCACCAGGGGCACGGCCGCAGTGCCGGCAAACGCGGTCATGCCAGGCATATCGATGCCTATCTCGACGACATCGGCCAGATGTTCGACCGGGTGAAACAAACTTATCCGGGCGTGCCGGTTTTCCTCTACGGACATTCGATGGGCGGCAACCTGACCCTCAATTACGTGCTGCGCCGCCAACCGCAGGGTTTGGCCGGGCATATCGTGACCGGCCCCTTCATCCGCCTGGCGTTCGAAGCGCCCATGGCCAAAATGGTCGCGGCCAAACTGCTGCGCCGCTTTATGCCTACCCTGACTTTGCCCACCGGACTGGCCGCGCATTTTTTGTCGCACGACCCGGCAGTCGTCAGCGCCTATAAAAACGACCCGCTGGTACACGACCAGCTCAGCGCCGCTGCCGGACTGGCCCTCATCGAGGGCGGATTGTGGCTCGATAAATTTGAAGGTAAATACCCCGTTCCTTTGCTCCTCCAGCACGGCGCTTCCGACAAAATTACCTCCGCGCCGGCAACCCGGGCCTTTTCAGAACGCGTCAGTGGTGATGTTTCCTATACCGAATGGCCCGAGCTTTATCACGAAATTCACAATGAAACAGAACAGGAAAAGGTGTTTGAATTGACTTTGGAGTGGATGAATTTGAGGATTTGAGGATGCGAGGATTTGACTAAAAGGGTAATTTCTGCTCCCGGATGGGTTTGGGCAAATGGGTTGCTGCTGCCCACGTGACTCTTTATGGCCGTATCAGAGAGAGGATACACCTCCTTTTTATCACCAATTCACCAATTCACCGAATAACCAAAAATCAACTGGGAGCAGGAATTACCCTTTTAGTCAAATCCTCGCATCCTCAAATCCTCACCTCCAATCACAACCCCCGATGCTGCCGGATATACGCCTGGAATTTGTCGGCGTTCACTTTGTGAGCGGCCAGGGTGACGGCAAATGCGTGGGTGCCCGATTCGTCGGGTTTGGCGCAGAAGTAGATATAGTCGTGTTTTTGCGGGTTCAGCACTGCATCGATGCTGGGGATGGAGGCCATGCTAATGGGCCCGGGAGGCAAACCTTTGTACATATAGGTATTGTACGGCGAGTCGTAGCTGGTATGCCAGTCGGTTACACGACGCGTAGCGAAGTCGCGCGTGGCGAACACGCAGGTCGGGTCGGCCTGCAGGCGCATATCGATGCGCAGGCGGTTGAGGTACACACCGGCGATGGTCGGTTTTTCGCTGTTGACGTTGGTTTCGCGTTCGACGATGGAGGCCAGAATATAGGCTTGCGTCGGGGTAAGGTTTTGGGCTTTTGCTTTGGTCAGGCGGTCATTTTTACTCCAGAAAGCCTCGTGCTCCTTCAGCATACGTCTGACGAAGCCTTTGGCGTCGGTATTCCAGTACATTTCGTATGTATTGGGAATAAAAGCCGCCATCAGGGTTTCCTGCTTGTAGCCGATTTCGTTGAGGAAAGCCGGATCGTTGAACGTACGGATCAGGCTCATCGAATCGGCTTCGATAAAGCGGGACACTTTTCCGGCCACTTCTTCGAGCAGGCGTTCGTTGTTGAGCACGACCTTGACGGGCGCTTGTTCGCCGTTGCGGAGATGCTGGATAAGCTGGCGATTGGTCCAGCCCGGCTGTACTTCGAAGCGACCGGCGCGCATCTTGTCTTTTTTATAATTCATTTGTTCGGCGAGCCAGCGGAAATCGGCCTCGTCGGTGATAAACCGGCCTTGTTTAAGGATGCGCACCACGTCTTCAAAGGAAGAGCCGGTGGGGATGTGCACAAAACGGTTTTCCAGCGTTTCGGGCACGTGGGTAAAATACATGGCTTTGATCGGGCGCCAGAAAAATGCGGAGCCCAGCAGCGCGATCGCGCCCAGCAGCAGGGCGATTTTACCGGGTGTAAAGAGGGAGAGTTTTCGTTGAGTCATCGCCGTTGCGCGGGTGTAGTCGTTGTAGTTAAATGTTGATTGTTGCTCCATAGGGGGATGATTAAATTGGTTTCGGGCGCAAAATTAGGGCACTCTCCGGGCTGAGAGAAACCGGAAAGGCAAAGAAAAACGTCGTGTACAGGCTTAAATTTTACAGTAGTCTAGTACTGTTCGGCATCGCTGGGAAAATTGCGCGCTTTTACGTCGGCGATGTAACGTTTGGTGGCGTCTTCGATGGCGTCGAACAACTCGAGGTAACGCCGCAGAAAACGCGGTTTAAACTCCTTGGTGATGCCCAGCATATCGTGCGTTACGAGCACTTGTCCGTCGGCGTGTTGCCCGGCGCCGATGCCGATCGTCGGGATTTCGATACTTTCGGAAACGTCTTTGGCCAGTTGTGCGGGTATTTTTTCGAGCACCAGGGCAAAACAGCCCAGTTGGTCGAGCAGGCGGGCATCGTGACGCAGTTTTTCGGCTTCCGCTTCTTCTTTGGCCCGCACGGTATAGGTGCCGAATTTGTAGATGCTTTGGGGCGTGAGGCCCAGGTGCCCCATTACCGGGATACCGGCGTGCAGAATGCGGCGGATGGATTCCTCCACTTCCGAACCGCCTTCGAGTTTGACGGCGTGCGCGCCCGATTCCTTCATAATGCGGATGGCGCTCGACAGGGCGATTTCCGAATTGGACTGATAGCTGCCAAAGGGCAGATCGACCACCACCATCGCCCGGTTGACGGCCCGGACGACCGACTGTGCATGGTAGATCATCTGATCGAGCGTGATGGGCAGCGTGGTTTCGTGGCCGGCCATGACGTTGGAGGCCGAGTCGCCTACCAACAGGATATCGATACCGGCTTCGTCGAGTATCCGGGCCATGGAAAAGTCGTAGGCCGTGAGCATGGCGATCTTTTCGCCGCGATTTTTCATGGCCTGGATCACGTGGGTGGTCACGCGTTTGATCTCTCCGGTAGTAGCAGACATGATTCGGAACAAATGGGTTGTGTACGGAATACGGCCGAAAGGTAGGTCCTAAAAATAAAAAAACCGCGCCTCGTTCGGCGCGGTCGTAAAACAACAAATTATAATCCCATGAACATTTCGAGTGAAGGTGTTCCGCCTTGGCAGAACGGCGTTTTTTGGAGAAATCAGAGGTAAAACGGGTTATTCAAGCACAAAGTTTTACCCAAACAAGCCTTAACAAATCATTCGTCAATCCTGAAAAAATGTTGGCAAGTCACCCCACTTTCGGTGAGGCGACTTGCCCTCTCACCTGAATTTGTATAATCCCATGAACATATCTCTTCGGCGATAATTCTTTAATCACCGCCTTTTCACGATACAAAAGTGCAGTGGACTTGATCGCCTACCAATAACATTTTTTGCCGGTTGTGAATTTTATTCTATGAGGTTTTTAAACAAAATTATTTGTCTATAAAATTGACAATCAATTATTTGTGCTCTGAAAAAACAAAGGTTTTTCGAGGGTATTTGTGAAAAATAAAACATTTTTTAGGCGCTTTTGAGCATAAATATTTTTTTAAAAACAGGGAAAATACCGAAGCGGGGTAGGGGGAAAACCTGAGTAGTAAAAATAAAGAGCCCCGGCAGCGAGGCGAGGTCGTCTCATTGCCGGGGCTATCGAAGCGTGCTTTGGCGCTATTAGTTTTTAAAATTCAGCAGACCGACCGTCGGGTGGGTTGTCATCGAGTCGACGGTTTGGGTGGAGAAGCGGCAGCCGGTCAGGATTTGTTCGTTTTTACCGGTCAGCAGGCCCAAGCCTTCGGAGATATTGGTATAGGTGGGTAGTACCTCGGCGCCGGTGATACCTTCGTTGGCATTGGCGGTGATCAGGTAGTTTTCAATTTCGCCGCCACCGCCTTCGAGCACCAGATCGATGCCTTCGAAGTAGCGGTAGCATCCGCCGCAGCTTTGGTCGGCGGGTTCGATATTGGCGGCGAGGAACTGGTAGAACTGGTTGGCCGAGATTTTGACCGAGCCGCGGTAACCAAATGGGCCGCCCGAGCCGCTGGCGTTGCGTTTTTGGTTGGTGAACACGGTCCAGGGGATTGTTTTACGGCTGATAAACTGGCCGCCGGGCGTTTGTTCGCGGTATTGCACCAGCATGGTCATGTTGAAGTACACGGCGTTTTGGTCGCAGCTCCACTCGAACGTGGTGGGCGCGCCGGGGCCGAAGGCAAGCCGGGGCGGAATTTCGATCTGGCTGGGCTTGTTGAAACGGAAGGCGCCGGGCAGGGTGGTTTCGGCCGTGATGTCGGGCTTGCCGTCGGCGCGCACCACTACCATGCGGTATTTTTCGCCTTCCTTCAGTTGTTGGTCGGCGTTGGCCGGTTTGTATTTGTAGAGCCAGTTGGGCTGGTTGGCAAAAAAACCGGAGTCGCGCACGAAACCTTCGAGGTTGCCGTCGACGCGGGACATCTGGTAGCGCTCGCCGGTGCTGACGCGTTCGAGGAAAACGCTGATGGCGTTGGTGGGATAGTACAGCGAGTCGGCGATCTGGGCGATTTCTTCGGCACTTTTTTCAGGGTCGAGGAATGCTTTTTCAATCCGCAGGTAATGGGCGGTGTCTTTGGGCGACAGGATGCCGTAGCACACCGGAATTTCTTTCCAGGGGGCGGCTACTTCAAAATCATTGGAGCAGGCGGCCCAGAACAGCGCCGCGAGGGGAATCAGAAAAAACAACTTTTTCATGCGCATCAAATTCAAAGTAAGTGGGTCAAAGCCGCGCAAAAGTAGGGCTTTGTTGGGGAGTGAGGAGAAAAAGACTTGCCAGAAGGAGACGAAAAGAGGGATTTTGTTGGGAGGGAGGATGCGTATGGTAATTGTATTCATCTCTTCTGTTTTCAACAAAAAAGCCGTTTCATCCCGCACAAAGAGATGAAACGGCTTTTACTCCGGTTTTGGATAGAGGAATTACCCCTTTACACCCGAAATCAGCAACGATACGTCGTTGTTCAGCATTTCCACGAATCCGCCTTCCACGGAGAGCGTCATGGTTTGCCCGTTGTCTTTGACGATGGTGACATCGCCTTTGCCCAGCGAGGAAACGATAGGGGCGTGGTTTTCGAGCAACTGGAAATAACCCAAGCTGCCCGGCACCTTGACCGATTTGACGGCGCCCGAAAAGATTTCGGATTCGGGAGAAAGTATGGTCAGATTCATAATTCTGCTAATGATGAATTATGAATGATGAATGATGAATGACTTACGATAAATGAAAAGTGCGTAATAGGCGCAACAGACATTCATCGTAAGTCATTCATCATTCATCATTCATCATTAAATTATTTCGTTGCTTCGGCCAGCATTTTTTTGCCTTTCTCGATGGCTTCGTCGATGGTGCCCACGAGGTTGAACGCTGCCTCGGGGTATTCGTCCACTTCGCCGTCCATGATCATGTTGAAACCGCGGATGGTTTCGTCGATCGGTACGAGTACGCCTTTGAGGCCGGTGAACTGCTCGGCTACGTGGAAGGGCTGCGAGAGGAAGCGTTGTACGCGGCGGGCGCGGGAAACGACCATTTTGTCCTCATCGGAGAGTTCTTCCATACCGAGGATGGCGATGATGTCCTGGAGTTCGTTGTAGCGCTGCAGGATTTGTTTCACGCGCTGGGCGCAGTTGTAGTGTTCGTCGCCGATGATCTTCGGATCGAGGATACGGGAAGTAGAGTCGAGCGGGTCGACGGCCGGGTAGATACCCAGCGAGGCGATTTTACGGCTCAATACCGTGGTGGCGTCGAGGTGAGCGAAGGTAGTGGCGGGGGCCGGGTCGGTCAAGTCGTCGGCGGGTACGTAAACGGCTTGTACCGAGGTGATGGATCCACGTTTGGTGGAGGTAATGCGTTCCTGCATCAGGCCCATTTCAGTGGCCAGCGTGGGCTGGTAACCTACGGCCGAAGGCATACGGCCGAGCAGAGCCGATACTTCGGAGCCTGCCTGGGTGAAACGGAAGATGTTGTCGACGAAGAAAAGGATGTCGCGGCCGCCGGCGGGGTCGTTGAGGTCGCCGTCGCGGAAGTACTCTGCCATGGTGAGGCCGGAGAGGGCTACGCGGGCGCGGGCGCCGGGCGGTTCGTTCATCTGACCAAACACCAGGGTAGCCTGCGATTTACGCAGGGAGTCGTGGTCGACTTTGGACAGGTCCCAGCCGCCTTCTTCCATGTTGTGTTTGAATTCTTCGCCGTATTTGATTACGTTGGACTCGATCATCTCGCGCAGCAGGTCGTTGCCTTCGCGGGTACGCTCGCCTACACCGGCAAAAACCGACATACCGTCGTATGCTTTGGCGATGTTGTTGATGAGTTCCATGATGAGTACCGTTTTGCCTACACCGGCGCCGCCGAAGAGGCCGATCTTGCCGCCCTTGGCGTAGGGCTCGATAAGGTCAATAACCTTAATGCCCGTGTAAAGGATTTCGCGTTCGGTCGAAAGTTCTTCGTAGGTCGGCGGTTTGCGGTGGATGACGTAGGCGTTTTTGCCTTTTTCCACTTTGCCGATGCCGTCAATGGCTTCACCCACGACGTTGAACAGGCGGCCGCGCACTTCGTCGCCGACCGGCATGGCGATCGGGGCGCCGGTGTCGACACATTCCATGCCGCGGGTCAGACCGTCGGTGGAGTCCATTGCGATGGTACGCACACTGTCTTCACCCAGGTGGCGCTGCACTTCAAGTACCACGGAGCCGCCGTCGGGGCGTTTGAGTTCGAGAGCGCTGAGGATTTCCGGCAGTTTGCTGTCGGGGCTGGAAAAGTCCACGTCCACCACGGCGCCGATAATTTGTTTGATACGACCGATGTTAGCCATAAAATGTTGTGTGTTGAGCGTTCAAAACGGCGGGCTGCTTTATTTTTATTTTGCAAGGCGGCCCTCCTTCAAAAATCGCGCAAAAGTAAGGACAATCCTCAGATTACACTGGATATAGGTAGGATTTTTTCGGGTGCCAAATGAAATTTTACAAAAAAATGGGGTCTCGCGCTTTTGCCTCTTTTTTCGTTGGGCGAGCCCTTGTTTCACATTTTTTCCTTCGGAATATTTGGCCGAGGGCGCTATCCTGCAAAAAAAGATGTTGAACGACATGTTAAAATCATTTGCCCGGCAGCTAAAAATGGCGTTGAGTACAGACTTTTGTTCCTCCAAATGCGGGTGAAATGCCCCGTCTAAGGAATTTTTCAATTGTTTTTCGCGGCTTGCAAAATAAAGTTTGTCGATTATCGTTTGATCAATTCGCTATCCGAACCGATTTTTCGGCATCTTATCAAGCCGTACTACGCTTCAAACCTTCCCCTGCGTGACCTGATGTGAGTTTCTGACACGTTTTTAATCGCTACGACACGGTTTTCAATCTCTAAAGCAAATTTCCTACATGCAGCCGAACACCCTGATGAAGGGCTTTACAGCCCTGTTCTTTGTTTTTGCTTACGCCTGCCTGACCCCTATATTCGCACAAGACGCCGACCTTCCTGCCCCTGCCGACACTTCCAATTTTGGTTTGGTAGCCAAAGGCGGCTCCTACGCCGCTCCGCTCACCGATGAAGAACTCCGCCGCCGCCTGGGCCAGTTGAACAGTTGTGTGTCGCTTCGTCCCACTGGTGTGGTCAAAGGTTATATCCGCACCTATTCCGAGGTAAAAAGTGAAAAAACGCAGGTAATGCTGGGCAAACGCCTCACCTATTTCCCTCTTTTTGAAGAAAAACTCCGCGAACACGGTCTGCCCACCGACCTCAAATACCTGGCAGTCGTCGAATCGGCCCTCAATCCGAAAGCGGTATCGCGCGTGGGGGCCACGGGCCTCTGGCAGTTTATGCCCTACACCGGCAACGATTACGGCCTGTATACCAACAGCGCCGTGGAAGACCGCAGCAATCCGGTCAAAAGTACCGATGCTGCTGCCCGCTACCTCAAAGCGCTTTACAAACAATACAATGACTGGGCCCTCGCCCTAGCCGCTTATAACAGCGGCCCGTCTCGCGTCAATTCGGCCATCAAACGCGCACACAGCCGCGATTTCTGGCAAATCCAGCGCTACCTGCCCGAAGAAACCCGCAATTACGTGCCGGCTTTCATCGCTGCTACCTACATCTGCAATTTTTACGCCCTCCACGATCTGGAACCCTCGATGCCGGCTTTCGACGAGCAGATGACCGATTACATCCTCGTGTACGAAGGCATCTCTTTCCGCGATATCTCCGATGCCACGGGTGTCGACTACAATACGATCAAAAATCTCAACCCCGGCTTCCGCCGCGATTACGTGCCGCCGAGTACGACCGGCCATTACGTGGTACTGCCCCGCCGGGTAATGATTCCCTTCGTGCGCTACCTGAACAGCCTGGGCGGCCACAACTATTCTTTTGACAACCAATACTATGTAGAGCCGCTTCACCTGGGCGACGGCCGCTACTGGCAAAAAATCGTGACCGTTGCGCAGGCCGACAACGTCGACAACCTGGCCAAGAAGCACGGATGCCACCCCGAACACCTCAAAGCCTGGAACAAAATCACCGACAACAACGTCAAAGCCGGTCAGAAACTCACCATCTGGTACCCGGTTTACGTGCAAAAGCACGACAATGTGCGGATCGAAGCCCCCTCCGACGACAAACCCAAAAAGAAAACCGACCCGGCCGCTCCGGCTGCCAAACCAGCTCCGGGAGGAAAACCATCCGCCAGTCCGCCACCGGCCGCCAAACCCGCCCCGCCCCGCGCGCCGGAGTTCCAGTGGCATATCGTACAGCGCAATGAATCGCTCGACGATATCGCCCGCAAATACGATGTAACACCGGAGAGTATCCGCAAAATGAATGGCGTGGCCGATTCGGCAATTAAAGTGGGGACACGACTGAAAATCAAACAACTTTGAGCTGATACATTCGCCGGCAGTTTCCGGCGAAATATGCCGCAAGGGCGCAGAAAACCCGCAAAATCCAATGCGCGGGTCTTTTGCGCCCTTGTTCTTTTCACCGGTAACAATAAAAACTGGAGAAAAGCGCCTTCATTCGCCCTGGAACCCCTTCTTTTTTTACCCGGAACTGCGACCTTTGCCTTTCTTCCTTTCAACTTTTCAATCCAAACCAAAACCGACTTTTGTATGACGCGCGCACTCCTGATCGAAGACGAGCCCGAAAGCCTCCGCAACCTCCTCAATCTGATCGAAAAATATTGCCCCGACGTCGACGTGGTCGCCACCGGTGAATCCAATGCCGACCTCCTGCGCCTCGTAGGCGACGACCGCGACGGCGCTTTCGACGTGGCGTTTCTCGATATCAACCTGCCCGATGGCCTGGTGTTTCAGGGTCTTCAGCAATTGGAGGACATCCCTTTCGACATCATATTCGTCACGGCGTACGACGATTATGCCCTCACGGCCTTCGACTTCTCCGCGATCGACTACGTGCTCAAACCCATCGACCCGGAAGACCTGCGCCGCGCCGTAAGCCGTATCCGCCTGGGCCGCAAAAGCCCCAGCACCAAGCAGCGCCTCGAAGTACTGCAACAAAATTATGCCCCCAACAGCCCCAATGCTTTTGAAAAAATCGGCATTTCCGGACTCGATGGGGTGCATTTCGTGCGCCTCAGCGAGATCATCCGCCTCGAAGCCGAAGACAATTACACCCACTTCTGGCTCAGCTCCGGCGAACGAATTACCGCCAGCAAAACAATCAAGGCTTTTGAAGATACCCTGCTCCGCCTCAACTTCGTACGGGTGCACAAAAAGCACATTGTCAATATGAACTACATGAAAACCTACATCAAAGGCGAAGGCGGTTACCTCATTCTCGAAACCGGGGAAACCATCGAAGTCAGCCGCCGTAAAAAATCCAACCTGATCGAAAGCGTCCGGCGTATGTACGGCGAAGTGTAGTTTAATGTGCTAATTTTTTAATGTGCTAATG
>JAEUUU010000150.1 GCA_016787345.1 Saprospiraceae bacterium
ATCGAAGGGAGAAATAGTGGATGAGGTTGGCCGCGCTGGCTTGTTGTTTCGGATGTACGCCGGCGATGATTTCTGCACATTGCCGTTCCGTAGCCTTCATTTTTTGATATAAAGGCTGAACAGTATTCAGCAGGGAATGGATTAAATCTTGCATGGCTGATTCGTTACAGGGATAACGTTTTTTACCGGAGGAGCATTTTCCGGCTTGCTACAATTCCCGTTTTACTGCTCAAACTTAATATTCCGGCGCCACTGGGCAGTTCTCCCAAATGCAATTGAATTTGATAAAAACCTTTGTTAAAATGTTGATAGGGAAGAAGTTGCCAGGCCCGGCCGCTGGCATCGGTGAATGTGATTTGAAGATCGGCGGCTTCATTCAGGCCGACCTGCACATAACAATAATCGACAGCCGGATTGGGATGCAGGCCGAGCAATTCTGCTGTTGCAGGTTGGTCGTTTACGCGCGTGCTCCCGAAGGGCGTTGTGGGCGTGGCGGCATCCTGCGTTGCTTTGGGCGCCGATGGCGTATTTCGCAAACGAAGCTTGGGGCTGCCTGCCAGGGCAAATACGCCTTGCCCGAAATACTCTGCCAAAGATTCGGCGTACTGCGTGGGGATGTAATAGTAGTTAGCCTGGGCGGTATCGGGCGTCAGATCGAGCAGGATATAGCCGTGCCGGTCGAGATCGACGTATTTCAGATGCGGGTTGTATTCCAGGTTGAAACCAGGCAAAGGGTTGTTGATAAATTGCTCAAACTGAGCGGTTAAGTCCGGTCCGATCGCTTCGTCGAAGTTGGGAGAGGAAATGGACGGCGTGCCGAATTCAACTGCCCAGGCGCCTTCGGCCGTGGCGCTGTTGTAGCCTTCGAGCGTCGCAGGGTTGTAAGGGTTGGGCTGCGGAAGGTTCAAAAAAGTCGGAACCGGGTAATTGACCGGCTTTTTGGTGACTTCAAAGGCCCAACTGGAATGCGAGTCGCCGGTGACGATCAAAACGTCAGAAATACCTGCATTGCGCAGGGTATCGAGGAGCACATTCCGCTGGGTGGGGTACGATTCCCAATTATCGATAAAAATGTCTTCTGCCTGGCGGATCGAGTCCAGATTGGTCGGGTCGGGCGAGCCGTCGAATGCCCCGCCGGCAAAACCCACATTGAAATCGGTAAACAGCACCTGATTGCCCAGCACCTTCCAGTGCGCGGGCGAGTTTTTGAGTTCATCGGTCAGCCATTCCATTTGCACCGGGCTAATCATGTTGCGGGGCGGGTTGTCGGGCGTGTCGAAGTGCGGGGGCGGGGCGTCGCGACCTTCCAGGCGGGTGTCGAGCATCAGCAAGTCGCACAGATCGCCATAACCGATTTTGCGGTAAACGTCTTGCGAGGGGTTGTTGCGCACCGGCATCCATTCGAAATAGACCTGTTTGGAGATGGCTTTTCGGAGGTTCCAGTCACCTTCGTCGGGCTGGTGGTTCTGCGCGCCGTCTTTGTAAGAATCATTGGCCGACTCGTGGTCGTCCCATACGCTGATCATGGTGTGCTGCTGGTGCAGTCGTATCAAGTTGGGGTCGAGCCGGTAAAGCGAATACCGGGTGCGGTAATCGGCCAGAGATAGAATTTCAGTGGGAGGCTCGTTGGTGCGGCCGGGCAAGCTGACGCTGTACACACCGGTCCCGTATTCATAAATATAATCCCCCAGATGCAGTACAGCGTCGATGTCGTTGCGTTGCGCCAACATACCATAGGCATTGAAGTAGCCGCCTTCGTAATTGGAACAGGACACCACGCCGAAACGAAGGTGACCGACAGGCCCTTCCGGGGTGGTTTTGGCGCGCCCTACGAGCGAATTGGTATTCAGCGCACTGAAATAATAGTAGTAGGTGCTACCGGGCAGCAATCCTCCGACCTCTATTTTGACCGTGTAATCTTCTGTTTCACTGGTATTTACACTGCCACTGGCAACGATATTCTGAAAATCCGGCGCAGTGGCCACCTGATAGGCGACTTCCACCGGGCCGGCCTGTTCGGGCGTAACCCGCGTCCATATCACCACGCTGTTGGGCGTCGGGTCGCCCGAAGCAACGCCGTGGTAAAATGGTTTTAAATCCGGGTTAAAAATCAGGTCGCGTTGCGCAGCGGAGGCATGGCCTGGATCGTGCGCAGGCGCGAAGGGTTGGGCCTGAACGGAAAAAAAGCCCAGCAGAAAAACAAAGGGAACAACTTGACGCAACATAGCAGCGCCTGACTGTTTTTGTAGCAGCACAGGTGTGCAAATGTGCGTTCATCCCGTCAAATCCGGGTGGTTTATGTGTTAAATTAAGGGCAAATCAGTGGCAAATCAGTGGCTTACTCCTCGTCGTCGAACCAAACCTTGTAGTATTTCTTACCCTTTTCTTCATCAAATCCGCGCTCGATGAGGTCGCGCCGGCCGTGGACGTAGATGTGGAAATTTTTATCCAGTTTGATAACGCTTTTCAACACCTTGAACTCCTTCTTGAAGGCCTGCCCGCTGATGTCGAATTTGGATTCGAGCGGGATGGAATAGGCTTTTGTATACTCTTCCCGAAAATCATTGAAAGCCTCCTGTTGCTCGGGTTCGGGGAACAGGGTATTGGAGTAATCTTCCAGTTCGAACTCTTCGTTCTCCTTGAAATACAGGGCCGTACGATTCAGGAGGTCGATCTGGTCGGTGCGATCGAGTCCGAATTTGTACGGCATTTTCTGCGTAATGAATTCGCTGGAAAGGCTGATGTAGTGGCGGGTGTTGAAGTAATTGTCTTCGATGGGGCGCAGGCGCAGAAACCCGTCTTTCCAAAAAGAGTGTTCGTCCTTTTTGGAAACGGAGTCGACGGCGCATACCCGGTAACCTTCCGTTTCATCGAGGTTGAAAATCAAGGCGGCCACTTCGAGTTTCTGGAGGGTGATTCCTTCCGTGACGTTCAGGGTAAAACTTTCCGGGCTGCGTTCGGTGCGCAGAAAAGGGTCTTTGCTCTGAATTTTGACCAGTGCGATGGCGCTGACCGGTTCGTCCTGCAACATCAGGTTTTCAAACAGGGCGACAAAAAACTCGCCCCCGATAATCTTGGGCAATTCGCTGTGCAGATACAGCAATTGGGTGAGTTTGCCGGCTTCTTCGTGTATCGATTCCGGACTTTGGAAAATGGTATGGCAGGATTGAAAAACGGGATGGTTGCTCACATCTTCTTCGTGGAAGAAGTAAAAAAACTCCTCGTTTTTCTCAAACGGACGGAGAAAAGCGCCGGTGAGCAATTCCTCGGCGTAGGCATCGGTGGGGATGAGGGTTTGTTTGGGGACGGATATGCCTTCGTTCCGGTTTTTGTTGCCGACCCAGGTGATGGCCAGGCGGCGCAAATTGGCGGCTGAAAAATCTAGCACGGGAAAGGGGATATGATGATGAAGGAAATGTTGAATTTTGGCCCGCAAAAATAAGCGGCATCGGCCAACCACGGCCCGAATCTGCCTTACTGTAACACTTATTTTTTCTGGCCATTCGTATCGCTGTCAATACCCGGTTTCTACTCAAAGGCCGCCTGGAAGGGTTGGGCTGGTATACGCATGAAATCATGCGGCGCATGGTAGCTGCTCATCCTGCCGACGAGTTTTATTTTTTGTTCGACAGGCCATTTGATCCTGCATTCGTGTATGGCCCGAATGTGGAACCCCTGGTGTTGTTTCCGCCGGCAAGGCATCCCTTGCTCTGGTATTGGTGGTTCGAGTGGTCGGTTCCGCGAGCGTTGCGGCGCATCCGGCCCGATGTGTTTTTCTCTCCTGACAGCTATCTCAGTCTAAGCAGCCCGACGCCGGTTGTGATGACCTGCCACGACCTGGCGCCCCTGCATGCGCCCGGTCAAATACCCTGGGCGCCCAGAAAATATTACCAGTATTTCTTTCCAAAGTTTCTGAAAAGGGCGGATCATATCCTGACCATTTCAAACTATGTCAACCGCGATATTGAACAAAGTTGCCGGATCAGTCCCGATAAAATAAAGACGGTATACAATGGGTGCAGAGAAGGTTTTAGACCTTTAAATGATCCAGAAAAACAAGCAGTTAGGCAAAAATATGCCAAAGGAGTGAATTACTTCTTCTATGCGGGCGCCATTCATCCGAGGAAAAACATTCCCAGGCTGATCCGTGCTTTTGATCAGTACAAACAACGCACGGGCGGCGCCGAAAAACTGCTGCTGGCCGGTCGTTTTGCCTGGCAAACCGGCGAAGTGACCCAGGCTTACGATCAATCTGCTTTTAAAGAAGACATCGTATTTCTGGGTTACGTGCCCGATGATGAACTGCCCGTGCTGTTGGGTGCAGCATTGGCTCTGACGTACGTTTCTCTTGCGGAAGGTTTTGGTCTTCCGCTGCTGGAAGCTTTTCACGCGGAGGTACCTGTCATTACGGCCAATGCGACTGCCCTGCCGGAAGTAGCCGGCGACGCGGCGCTGTTGGTCGATCCTGAATCCGAGGACAGCATTGCCCGCGCATTGCAGCAAGTTGCACAGCATGAGCAATTGCGGCAGTCGTTGGTGGAAAAAGGGCGGCTGCGGCGGCAAACGTTCGACTGGGATCGGGCAGCGGAACATATTTATCAAACGCTTGTCAGCACGGCCAGGCGGGGGCAAACATGAAAGTCGTTCATCTTTTCGATTGGTATTTGCCATCGACATTGAGCTGGGTGGGACGCCTGCTTTTCCGTTTACAGGAGCATTGCGAGATTTCGGTTGCTGCACCCTGGATTGTACAGGGAGAATACCTGATCGCCGGTATGCAAAGCCTGGTTTTTCCGCTGCAAAATCGGCTTTTTCCGAATGTTCAATCGGAGTGGCAATATCCGCTGGGGCAACGCTTATTCGCT
The DNA here is from genome assembly GCA_016787345.1 of Saprospiraceae bacterium. Taxonomy (GTDB): domain Bacteria; phylum Bacteroidota; class Bacteroidia; order Chitinophagales; family Saprospiraceae; genus M3007. The sequence goes on from JAEUUU010000150.1 coordinate 4,866, forward strand.
CGTTCACAGCGATTTATGCCTTTATACCCCCGGTGGTTGTACGAGCAATTGCGGGCCAGCCCACCCGACATGTTTCATGCGCATTTCGGCCCCACGGGATGCCTGTATCTTCCGCTTGCGGAAAAACTGGACCGGCCATTGATCGTCACGTTTTATGGATTCGACTACCGGAAGTTGTTGCTCAGAAGGCCGGTTTTTATCAAAAAATACCGCCGTTTGTTCGACAGGGCCGCAAGGGTAATCGCTGCCAGCGCTACGGGAGCCGAAGCACTGGCGGCAATGGGTTGTCCGTCGGAGAAACTGGCCGTGGTAGCGCCCAGTCCCGCGCTGGAGCGCTTTCCTTTTGTACACAGCGAAAAGCCTGCCGGGCAGCTGAATCTGGTTCAAGCCGCGACATTTACTCCCAAAAAGGGCCACGCGACGACACTGAATGCACTGGCGCTGGCTTTGCCCGATTGCCCAAATCTGCGGCTCACCCTTGCCGGTGAAAAGTACGATCGTGGCACCGTACGCGAAGTCGAAACGTTGATCAGGACCCTGCATTTGCATCAGGTTGTCGAATGGCTTGATTTTGTTCCGCATGTGCAAATGGCAGATTTCCTAGCCCGTTTCGACGCATTTATCCAACCCAGCCGGACGACTGCCGCGGGCGATCATGAGGCTACGCCGGTAGCTTTGCTCGAAGCCATGGCTACGGGTTTGCCGGTGCTGGCCACCCGGCATTTCGACCTGCCCGATCAGGTCATTACAGGTTTCAACGGCTGGCTGGCGGAGGAGGGCAATGCGCCGGGGCTGGCGGATGCGATAAAACAGTTTTATTTCATGCAAAACAGCGATTATCAATACTATAGACAAAATGCACGGCAACACGTGGAGACTAATTTTTCGCTGGAAAGAAGTTCGGAACGTTTATTGGCGCTGTACAAAACATTGCTCTGATGGCCAAAATCCTGATCGTAACGGCTCGCTTTTCGCCATTTATCGGTCCGCGTGCGCACCGCTGGACAGCACTGGCAGGTTATTTCGCAGCGCAGGGGCTGGAGGTTCATGTTGTATGTCCGCGTTGCAGAGAAGACAAAAACCTGGCGCCCGAGCCCGGATTGATCGTTCATCGAACCGGTTTTGACACACTTAAAGAATTGATTTACTTTATCTTCTGCATCTCGTCTGGCAGGGGTAGGGTAGGGAGAAGGCCCGAAAAACCGGGCTTGCTGGCGCGTTGCGGAAACTGGCTATATGAACGTATCTGGAAAAAAATAGCCTTTCCCGACGATTCGATCCTGTGGTATTGGCCTGCTCGGCGAAAAGCGGTTCAATTGTGCCGCCAACATGAGTTTCAGGCTGTCATCACGGTGTCCTTGCCCTTTGTGCCGCAGTTGGTCGGTCAGGTACTCAAAAAGCGATACCCGCACCTTTTTTGGCTGGCCGATGTCGGTGATCCATTCAGCTTTCAGCCGCGTTTCAAGCAGGCCGGAGCGCGACAAAGAGCCGCTGCCCTTGAACATGATTTGCTGCGGAGGGCCGATTGCGTGACGGTGACAACATCTTCATTAACAAATAAATATGTTGAAGTATTTGGCGAGGCTGTTCGTTCAAAACTCGTCGCGATTCCACCACTTTTGCATCCGCCAATGACATCCATCGGGGCAGACTTGCCGATTGACGATGAAGTTCACCTCGGCTATTTCGGTACGTTTTACGCACCGGTCAGAACACCCGCGGTCGTGATAGATTTGCTGAAACGAACCTTGTCCGCCCGCCCAAATTGGCAGAAGCGGTTGTCGGTTCATTTTTACGGGGAGATCTTCCCGGAGTTTGTTGCTGATCTGCTCGACGCGCCTTGCGTAGTCTTATACGGCCTGCAACCGCGTGATGTTTCCCGAATTGCCATGCAGAACGTACAGGGTCTTTTACACATCGGAAATACCACCGACTTTCAATTGCCGAGCAAATCTGCCGAGTACCTGGCTTCCGGAAAGCCCGTTTTCCATTTGTCTTATGTCGAAAATGATCCGTTTGTCGCGTTTTGGGACAAGCAGCCGGGGCTGGTCAGTGTATCGGTTACAGAGGGGGTGGTTTCGGAGGAAGGATTTGACCTCTGGCTAAACTGGCTCGAAACATTAATGGAAAAAAAAGCGCCGCACTGGCCGAGAACAACACAAGCCTTGTTGCTCGAAACCATCGGCCGGGATTATCTTCGTCGTCTGCACCTGTCCGAATAGCCCATGCTGCACGAACTAATTTGTCGCAATGTTTCCAAACACATCGATCTGACGCCTGCCGAAGAAGCGCACTTTTCGGCCATGCTGATCCCGCATGCTTTGCGGCGAAAGGAGTTTTTTCTTCAGGAAGGAGAGATTTGCAAACACTCGGTTTTTGTCGTCAAAGGCTGTCTGCGCGGCTACACAGTTGATTCAAACGGCTTTGAGCACATCCTTCAATTTGCGCCGCCCGACTGGTGGATTGCCGACATGTATAGTCTGCTTTCCGGCCGACCCGGCAATCTGAACATCGACGCTCTTGAAGATTCCGAGGTATTGCTGCTGGCCCAAAAAGACCAGAAACAGTTATACCACGATGTGCCGAAATTTGAACGTTTTTTCCGAATTATCACTGAAAATGCCCTGGTAACCAGCCGGCAAAGGGTGCTGGACAACCTCAGTCTGAGCGCTCAGCAACGCTACGAAGCCTTTTGCCAGCGTTATCCGACCCTGATCAACTATTTGCCGCAAAAGCAGATTGCAGCCTACATCGGGGTTACGCCGGAGTTTTTGAGCAAAATGCGCAGTGAATTAATGCGACGTCCGTAGGTACTGACCGGTTGAAGGGTGAAATTCTTAATCTAGTTTATTGGTGGCGCGAACTGTGTTCCCGCAATTTTGTCTTGTCAAAAACAAAATCTCTTCGGCCATGAACAGAAAAGAATTTATCAAAAAAAGCCTGCTCGGCGCCGGCGCGCTGGCGACTACCGGCGTTACGGGCGCCGTGATTACCAACAATATCGATGAATTGAGGCCGCTGGATCTGCTCGGTTTCAATCACCTGCCAAACACAAATTCCAAAATTATGGCAAACAGCGTTTTGCACCGCGCCGATACGCGCGGTCATGCCAACCATGGTTGGCTCAACAGTTATCATACTTTTTCCTTCGCCAATTATTACAACCCGGAACGGATGCATTTTGGCGTCCTGCGCGTGCTCAACGACGACACTGTAGAGGCAGGCAGAGGGTTCGGCACTCACCCGCACGACAACATGGAAATCATTTCCATACCGCTCGAAGGCGATCTGGAGCACAAAGACAGCATGGGCAACGTCGCGGTTATTCGCAATGGCGATGTCCAGGTGATGAGTGCGGGCACCGGTATTTATCACTCGGAATACAACAAAAACAGCAATAAACAGGTCAAGTTTCTGCAAATTTGGGTGTTTCCGAACAAACGCAACGTGACGCCTCGTTACGATCAGATCACGCTCAACCTGGTCGACCGTAAAAACAAACTCCAGCAAATCCTGTCGCCGAACCCCGACGACGAAGGCGTATGGATCCACCAGAATGCCTGGTTTCACATCGGCACCCTCGACAAAGGCTTTGAAACCGAATACCGGATCAAAGGCGGGCCCGACAACGGCCTGTACATATTTGTTCTCAATGGCAATATACGTGTCGGTGAACAGGACCTTGGCGCTCGCGACGGTTTCGGGATTTGGGAAGCCGAAACCATCTCCATCAAAGCAACGGATGCGGCCGAAGTACTGCTGATGGAAGTGCCGATGAAAATAGGGTAATCAACCGCCCAACAAAGAAAAACGGCATCAACCGAAAAACCGGTTGATGCCGTTACAGGGGGGAGGAGGTAGAAATCAATGCAGATTATTCCGACCGGAATCCTGATACATAGGGCCGCCATCTGCAAGTGTTCTCATTTGATCCAAGGAGTATTCCCGAACGACCAAATCATACACTTCAAGGGCTTGATCGCGCGTAATGGAGGGAAATTCATCCAAAAATTCATTTACGCTTACGCCAATTCGCATGAAGTCCATAAAGGTCTCTACTCTGATGCGCGTGCCGCTGAATACGGGCGCACCATCCTGGATTTCGGGGTGAACACTGATTGAAGAAAGGTTACGCATTGTCCGGTGCTGTTTGTAAGTGCTACAAAGTGATGACCGGGATTATACAAACAAGGTGAAGGGATTAAAAAAACATTAACGGCGCTAATGTAGGAAGCCGTTCGTTATGACCAAACAATCTTTGGACTTTTTTTTAACTACTTGATATTAAAGATATTTTTCCCCAAAAATGGTCTTCACATCGCCTACCACTTGCTTGATTTCCTGCTCTTTTGATTTGGGGTGAATGAGTAGCACGTCGCCGGTGTCGACTACGATGTAATCACTCAGGTCTTTGATGACGACCAGTTTTCCGGCCGGCACCCTTATCAGGCAATTGTCTGTATCAACCAGCATGACTTTATCGCCCTGAACCAGGTTATCGTTTTCATCTTTGGCGCATTCCGCATGCAAACTAGCCCAGGTGCCGAGGTCCGACCAGCCGAAATCGCCCGGAATGGTATACACGTTGCCGGCTTTTTCCAAAATGGCGAAATCCACGGAGATATTGGGGGTAGATGGGTAATATTCGTCGATAAATGATTGCTCCTCCGGGGTGTTATACTTGCCCTGTCCTTTTTGGAGAATAGCAAAAATATCCGGCGACAATTGCTCGAAAGCATTCAGTATGGCGCTGACATTCCAGATAAAAATACCGGCATTCCATACGTAGTCGCCAGACTCCAGAAACTGCCGGGCCGTGGCGAGGTCGGGCTTTTCCGTAAACCGTTGCACTTTATAAACACTGTTGTCCGCGGGGCTGTCGTACTGAATATACCCATAGCCCGTATCCGGACGCGTTGGCTGGATGCCCAGGGTGACCAGGGCTTCCTTTCCGGCAGCAAATCGGAGCGCCTTGCCAATCATATCGACAAACACCGGCTGGTTCACTACAATATGATCGCTCGGTGTGATGACGATATTGGCCTGTGGATCGAGGTCCTTGATTTTGAAGGAAGCATATGCGATACAGGGGGCAGTATTGTTGCGGCTGGGCTCGCACAGGATTTGATGGTCGGACAAACCCGGAAGTTGTTCCTTGACCAGATCCCGGTATGCGGCATTGGTGACGATGAAAAAATTGGAAGGCGGACAAACCGGCAAAAAACGCTCGTAGGTAAGTTGGAGCAGGCTTTTGCCGACACCCAGCATATCCAGAAACTGTTTGGGTCGCGATTCGCGGCTGCCGGGCCAGAAGCGGCTGCCCACGCCGCCGGCCATAATGGCTACATAAGTATGTTGATTGCTCATATTTTAAAGTTGATGTTGAACTTCCTGATATACCCGTGTGATACCTTCTTCCAGCCCAATGCGGGCTTGCCAGCCCATGGCGTGTAATTTGCCGACATCCATGAGTTTGCGCGGCGTACCGTCGGGTTTGGACAGGTCATGTCGTATTTCGCCGGCAAACCCCGTAATCCGGGCCACCATTTGCGCGAGTTCCAGGATCGAGACGTCTTCTCCTACGCCGATATTGACCAGCCCGGGTTCGTTGTAATGTTGCATAAGGTAAAAGCACGCGTCGGCCAGATCGTCGACGTGCAAAAATTCACGACGCGGCGTGCCGGTACCCCATATCGTGACGAAAGGCTCGTTCCTGACTTTTGCTTCATGAAACCTGCGAAGCATAGCGGGTAGCACATGACTGTTTTCCGGATGGTAGTTGTCGTTGGGGCCGTATAAATTGGTGGGCATCACTGACACGAAGTTGCAGCCGTATTGATGGCGGTAGGCGTCGCAGAGTTTGATGCCGGCAATTTTGGCAATTGCGTAGGGTTCGTTGGTGGGTTCGAGTGGGCCGGTCAGCAGGCTATCTTCCTGCAAGGGCTGTGGCGCCAGTTTGGGATAAATGCAGGAGGAGCCCAGAAACATGAGTTTTTTCACCCCGTGTTGCCAGGCAGAATGGATCACATTCGCCTCGATCATCAGGTTGTCGTACAGAAATTCGGCCCGATACGTGTTGTTGGCCAGAATGCCGCCAACCTTTGCAGCGGCAAGGAAGACGTACCCGGGTTTTTCTTTTCTGAAAAACTCACTGACTTCCAACTGATTGCGTAGGTCCAACTGCGTCGAGTCGCGCAAGACAAACTGCTTGTAGCCCTCCTCCTGCAACTTTCGCAATATGGCAGAGCCCACCATTCCACGGTGACCGGCAATGTAGATTTTGGCGCTTTTTTCCATATCCGGCCTATTCATACTGGTTTTTGATCTCAAACCCGCCTTCTTTCAGGAAGCGCTCCCGGTGGAACAGCGTCAGATCGTGGTGAATCATTTCGTGCACAAGGTCTTCGAGGCTGTACCGGGGCGCCCAGCCCAGTTTTTCGCGGGCTTTTGAGGCGTCACCGACGAGCAAATCGACCTCAGCCGGACGGAAATAGCGCGGATCGATGGCGATGACTTCCTGACCGGGGTGAAAACGAAAACTTTTGTCGGACACCGAAGCGACAACGCCTTTTTCTTCCACTCCTTCTCCCTGGAATTCGAGCGTAACGCCGAGCTCGCCAAACGCCATCCGGCAGAAGTCGCGCACCGAAGTTGTTATGCCGGTTGCCACGACAAAATCTTCCGGTTGCGGATGCTGGAGAATGCGCCACATGGCTTCGGCATAATCGCGGGCATGGCCCCAGTCGCGTTTTGCATCCAGGTTGCCCAGCCAGAGTTTGTCCTGCAAACCCAGGGCGATCTTGGCGGCTGCACGGGTTATTTTACGCGTCACGAAGGTTTCTCCCCTGATCGGGCTTTCGTGGTTGAACAGGATGCCGTTGCAGGCGTACAGGTTATAAGCCTCGCGATAGTTAACCGTGATCCAGTAGGCATACAATTTGGCGACGCCATATGGTGAACGCGGATAAAATGGCGTTCGTTCGTTCTGCGGCGTTTCTTGCACCAAGCCGTACATTTCTGAGGTTGAGGCCTGATAAAAGCGCGTCTTTTCCGACAAACCCAGCAAGCGAATCGCTTCCAGCAAGCGCAAAGCGCCGATTGCATCGGCGTTAGCCGTGTATTCCGGTGTTTCAAAACTGACCTGCACATGGCTTTGCGCCCCGAGATTATACACCTCATCGGGCTGAACCTGCTGCATGATCCGGATCAGGTTGGTGGAGTCGGTCAGGTCGCCATAATGAAGGATGAAATTACGACCCAGTTCATGCGGATCTTGATACAAATGGTCGATCCGTTCGGTGTTGAACAGCGAGCTGCGGCGCTTGATACCGTGCACCTCATAGCCTTTTTTGAGCAACAATTCGGCGAGGTAGGCGCCGTCCTGACCGGTTACACCGGTGATCAAAGCAGTCTTCATGCTGTTACCAATTCCAGGTATTTTTGGATAATTAATTGTTCGTCAAAGATTTGCTGTGCCAACAGCCTTCCCGCTTTGCCCATTTCAGCGCGAAGTTGCGGCGACATTTCACAAAACGCAAACATTGCAGCGCTTAAGGCTGCCGAATTGCGCGGCGGCACCAGCCACCCGTTCCGCCCTGCAACTACCGTGTCGCGGCAGCCGGGCATATCGGTTGTGATGACCGGCAGCCCCTTTGCCAATGCCTCCAGCAAAACCCGGGGCACGCCTTCGCCATAATAGGACGGCAAAACGACGCAATGGACCGTGTCCAGCAAGGCCGGCATATCGTCGGTGGGCGGGATCAACTCAACCGTTTCGGTTTGCAAACGAGCGAGCAGGGCTTTTCTGGACAAGGCATTTGGGTTTTCAGCCGGCAGGCCAGCCAACAAAAAACGGGCCTCCGGAAATTTGGCTTTGACCCATCGGGCGGCTTCCAGATATTCGAAAACGCCTTTTTCCGCAATCAGCCGCGCCGCCAGCAGAAATACAGGACTTTGTGAAAAATGCCGGGCATCGACAGGGGCGAATTCCTCCAAATTAACACCCGAGCCTGCAACCTGCCGCGCTTTTTCACACGTAACCATTCGGTTTTTTTCAAAAAACAGCCGGTCGTCCGGGTTTTGGAAAAATACGCAATCCGCACGCCGGAAGGCGCGGCGATACAACGCCTTGGCGAGCAGGCCCAGCCAGTTTTTTTTCAAAAAAATAACGCCCAGCCCGTTTACCGTGGGCGCCCAACGCAGCGGCAACCCGGCCATCGCCAGTCCGGTGTACAAATTGGGCTTGATCGTGTAAGTCAGTATCCAGTCGTACTTTCCTTCTTTGTATAGCTTGCGAAGCTCACGGATCAGCAACAAGTCCTGGCCCACTTGTTTCCCTTTTGGCGCCAGACGTTTCAAGGGTACGAAACGACAACCCAGGCGCTCTATTTGTTCAACAAAAGGACCGGACGGCGCAAGCACAGTGACGGAAACGCCATGCTGCAACAAATTGGAAATCAGCCCCCTCCGAAAATTCCAAATACTCCAGGCTGTGTTTGACACGATGGCCACCCGTGTTTCTTTCGGCCGCATTATTGCCAAAGTCTTTTGGTTTCGGGAAAATGATTTTCCCAGAACGAATATTCCTCAGTCAAAATTTCCCGAACTGTTTTTTGTTCTGATAAAGAAATTTTACCTGCTTCCGGCAGCACCCGGTTTCTCCACCAGGCTTTTAGTCGGTCGGGCGCCAGTCGTTTCAACTTTTCGTAAATACCTGCTTTTACCAGCCGATTGAGCCAAAACGATTGGCTTGCGTCGTAATTCCGGTTGCGGTTGGCTGGCAGGAGCAGGGGCGTGTCGGCTGGTAATTCGAGAAATGCAGCCAAGCGGCGCAATTCTTCCTCGGGTTGACGAACCAGTAGTTCGAAAAAAACAAGGTGTGTGTCCGGCCGATTCAGCCAGGGCATTATCCACCTGCTGTACATGGATTCACCCGCGTAGCGGAAGAATGACAACGGATCGGGGCCGACCGTGTCGAAATCCGCGCCGTAGTGACGCCGGTGATAGTCGTTTCCGAGATCGCGGGTGTCGATCAAGCCTTTTTGTGCTGCCGCGGTCAAAGCGGTGGACTCCCTGTACCAGAGGTCATGTTGGCCAGGTCTCAAACTTTCAAGCACCGCTTCAAAACTGCGTTTTTCAATGCCGCCAGGTTTGGCGCGCTGGTGCCAGTACGCCGAATACATTCGCCGGGCCGGGTCGCGTACACAAACCACAAACTTCGGTCGCGAGACCTGCGCCAGTATTTTGTCGCGGGCAGATCCGGATTGGACGTACAGCGTAGAACCGTCGAGGATTGGTTTTGAGCCTTTTTCAAAAAGATTCTTGTACCACCCGATTTGAACATCGACCAGTTGGGGGGCCAGACAAAAAAACTGGGGTTCTTTGATCCGGCAGGCACGGTACAGGCCGGTGTTTTTTAAAAAATCAAAAACCGTCGTCGTGCCGCATTTGCGAAAGCCGATGACGAAAACCCCGGTTCCAAACGTTTTATTCACCGTTTTTTATAAAAAAGACTAAACAGCGTGACGAGCAAAAATACCCACGACCAGCGCTCGCGCAAATACAGGTGCGTCAGGTTCATGACCATAAACAACAAATAATTGCCCAGTACAAAAAGCCGCATTGGCCACGATTCTCCGGCTGAAACAATTTGCCAGCCAATCGCACCGAAAAACAACAGCAGGGAGATAAAGCCGATCAATCCGGCTTCGATCAGAATTGCTCCGAATGTATTGTGTAGTTCGTGGCGTTTGTGATAGGCTTTAAAATTGGCCAGCCCGACCCCCAGAATCGGATGCTCCGGAAAAATTTCCGCCGCGTCTTCCAGTTGCGTTACCCGCACGTCGATGTTACTCTCCGATTGCGAGGGGTCGCCTTCCAGAATCAGACTCAGAATCTTGGCCGCACGCCGCACGCCTCCGATATGCTCCATCGACAACAGGATTTGCTGATAATTGGCGCTCAGGTACAACAACGCCAAAATCGCCGGCGCCACGATGAGCGCTTTTTTCCACCACCTCAAAAACAGGAAACGGTAAAAGAAGTAATTGGCAATCAGGGCCAGCATAATCACGAAAGCGGTCTGGGAGCCGGTGCCAAAAGCCGGTAATGTTACCAGGGCGAGTAAGGTATACGACCACCACCGGCGCTGCGGATAAAAACGCTCGATAATCAGCAACAGTACAAAAGTGGTCGTGAGCAAATAGGCGGCGTACTGATTGGGGTTGCCGGTCATAAACGTGTACCGAATCCAGTCGAACATGCCGGGAAACGAGATGCCCAGCAGAAAATTCAGGTACAAGGGGATCGTCGACACCACTAGCGACGCCGCTGAAAAAAGAAAGACTATGCGAATGAATTTTGCCTGGTGGCGCTGATAAAGCAGGGCCGACAACAACAAAAACAGAGCGATGTACACCCAGGGCAATACGGAGGCGAAAAAGCGAAAGTAGTCTACAGCCACGCTTATCGTACTCAACAAGACCGCAAACAGGAGCCCGAAAAAAACAACCACCCCCGTCAGCCGTCCCGGCATGCGCCAGTCGCCATTTCGCAGACGGCAGATCAGTACGACGGCCACGGAAAGCAGCAGAAAAAAATCGGATAAAATGAATTTGAACAAGCCGAGCGGAATGCCCAGCTTGGTATACGGCAAAAAGAAGAGGCACAAGCCGTACAGGCCGAGGGCATTTATCCGTATCCGATCCGACCATTTCATATCCGAATTGTGGAAAAGCCGAGTTTTTGCCGGATGAAAAACCAGGCTGAACCATTCAGTACAGCAAGCCCCGCGGCACTACCCATCGCGGCGCCCGCGGCGCCCCAGGTGGGCGTAAAAAGCAGAGAGACAACGATATTCACGCTCAGACTTGCCAAGGCCAGTTTGTTCATCAGCCGGTCGTATCGGGTCATGTTCAAGACGGCGCCCGTGGGCCCGACCATCACATTGCAACATTGCCCGAGCGCCAGGATTTGCATGGCCAGCACACCTTCCGAAAATTGCGGACCAAAAAGCCGGAGCAGGGGCCCTGCCAATACCACAACGCACAACAATACCGGCGCCGAGGTCCAGAAAATCAATCGTGTGGCTTGCTGCGCCGATTTTCGCAGTTCGTTGTGATCAGCCTGTGCCCAGGCGCGCGCCAGTTTGGGCGCCGCAATGGAATTGACGGCCATCAGCGGGATGGTTACCAGGTTGACAATGCGGTTCCCGGCGGCATAAATCCCCAGATCATAGCTACCACGCAGCGTTTTCAGGACGATCTGGTCGGCCCAATGGTTGAAAAACATGACCGAAGTGGTCAACAAAAAGGGCCAGGACTGCCGCACAAAGCCCGTCATACTGATTGGCCTTTCCGGGGCTGTTTCTTCCTTTGACGCAGCGCCATGGAACGTCCGGTACCACACATACACCGCGGCGATCAGAGCGATCCAAAGCGCCGCTGTTTGAGCCCAAACAGGCGCCTTGGGGTTGCCGCCAGCCTGTATGCCCAGCAGAATAATGAGGGCAAAAAGCGGCGTTGCCACATAGTTGAACAGGGCATACCACCTAATTTTTCGCAGTGCTTTGAAAGCTTGGGAAAAGTATTTCAGCAAGGTTTGCGGCAAAATGGCAAGCGTTACGCCAAATACCCACACCCCATTGGTCCAACTTGAAAACCAGCCGGTTTGATGGAGCAGCAGGAGCAGGATCGCCAGGCCTGTTGCCGTCATCACTTGTGCCCGTATCGCACTCCTGTGAAAAACGGCGATGCCAGCCAACTCGTTTCTGGCTGCACAGGCGGCAATGTGCCGAACAACCAGCCCATCGAAACCCAGGGCTGAGAAAATAGCCAACACGTTGATCATCAACACAAAAAAGGTATAGTCTCCGAATGCCTCCGGGCCAAGCCAGTTCGTCACGGCCAGACTGAAAGCATAACTCAGTGCAATGCCGGCCAATCGTATGCCAAGGGTCAGCCCGCTTCCGCGCACCAGTTCATGGCCGAGCCATCGGCGAATTTTTGGGCGTATCGTCATACCGTTGTACCCAGTTTTTGGGCAAATAGGGTGTTGAACCGCTCCTGCATTTTTGCCAGGGTGAAATATTGCAAAAAACGCTTCCTGCCGGCAGCGCCCATTTCAGTGCGTAACACCGGATCGGCCATCAACCCGGCCAGTTTTTCACCCAAATCGGTCGGGTTTCCAGGTGTGAAAAACAAACCTGTTTCACGGTCTGCGACCACTTCTTTTAAGCCGTAAGTGGCCGAAGCGATGACCGGAATTCCCGCACGCATACCTTCCAGGGCAACCAGGTTAAACCCTTCCTTCCACCGGAATTCACCGATTTTTGGGAAAAATGCCTTTTCAATTGATGGAACGATCAGGATGTCCGAAGCAGACAGCAGTTGCGGCAAGTCGTCGCGGAAGCCTAAAAACTGAACGGGAAGGCCGTCGGCCATGCTGCGAACCCGATTTTCGTACCAGGCTTCTCTGAACCGGCCCGCCACCCAAAGTTGCCAGACCGGCAGTCCCTGCGTATTTCGAAGGGCTTCGACGAGTACATGAAGCCCCTTTTCGGGGATCAGGGAACCTGCAAACAGCAGGGTGAGCACATTTTCAGGCTTATTACACACGGGCATGTCGAGGTCGCCGATCCCGTTGTGAACAACCTCGATACGACTTGCCCAACGCTCGCCCAGCACCTGTTTCGCATCTTCTCTGACGGCTTCCGAAACGGCAACGCCATGTGTCGCAAGCCGCGCCAACAACCGGTGCAGCCAGGGGCGCCCCCTTCGAAAACCCGATTGAATATGCCAGACAACCGGTATCCCTGCCCATCGCGCGGGGATGCCAAGAAAGAAAAGACAGCGCTCGTTACCCGCGTAAATCAGAGCGATCCTGTTTTTGCGCAACAAGCGGGCTGCGCGTCGCCAAAAGGGCGCCAGGTATCTGAAAAACAGCCACAAGAGCCCAAACGGATGTTTTCTCAACATTCCGCCCTGATAGCTCCGCAGAGCGGTTGGCAGTTGAAAGTCGAGAGTCGGCGCCTGCTGTCGGGCATTTTGTAAAAATTCGGTGTCAAACGGCGCTCCGGCCCATGCTTCGAACTTGTCGGAGGGCAAACCTTCGAGCAATTGCAAGGCGATTTTTTGCGAACCCTGCATCCCCGGATAGGAATTGTGAAACAAGATGCGCGGCTTGTCGGCATTCATTTCCAGGCGCTCAAATCGAGGTTGAAAAAAGCGGCCAGTTCTTCATTGTAAGGCCGGTAATAGGCTTTCATCCGTTCTAGTGTCTGCATTTCGGTTGGTTGCGGTGTGGCCTTCTGACCTTTGTCCGTGTTGAATCGGTGATAAAGCGCTTTCAACTTTTTGCGAAAAGCCCCCCTGGGAATCAGATGCCGCCACCGGACCACGCCGTTGTGCAGTATTTGCCAACGCACTTTGTAAGAATAATTCTCTTTGACAAACCTGAAATCCGGTCCAAAATACGCCGGGGCAATGCCCGTGTCTGCACACAACCGCTGCATAAATCCTCGCGGATCGCGCTCCAGATCTTCAAATAAATACACCAGCAGACGCACTTTCCCGCATTGATCCGACCAGCGTTGCAGATACTCCAGATACTGCCCATGGCGAATTGCCTCGCGCAGGTATTCATTGTCGCGCAATCGTTCGTCGTTGTTGCGAACGGCTTCGACAAATGCTTCGAACGAGAAACCCCGATCGAGGTCCCTTCGATTTTGTGAAAAATAATGATACGCTGACAAAAGGCGACGAGCGGGCTCGCGCAAGATGAAAATCAAGCGGGTTTGAGTCATCTCCTGAGCGAATACGCGCAGGGCGGTTTCCTGATACAGGTATCCCGGCGTGGCCTCCAGCACGATTTTTTGCCCGGCTTTCCTATTGTCCACGTCAAAATGCCGGGCATAGGCAGCCAGGCCGTGATCGTGGTAATTCAGGGCCGGCCGGAACGTCGACGAATCCCGATCCATTAGAAACTGCGCTTCTTTTTTGCTCGAAGCCAGCACTTCCGGGTGGTTTTGAAGCCAGTAGAATACCGACGAGGTGCCGCATTTGGGCGCCCCGGCGATGACGAGATTGGGCAGTACAGAAGACATAGAGTCCGGCCTTGATGTGTCGTTGGTTTCAGCGGTAATCGACGCCATACTGTTCATAAAGCCGTTGGTTAGCCTCCCGATACAACTCGTTCAGTCGGGTTCGTATCGGAGTGGGCATCTCGGGAAGGGCTTGGGTACTCTTATTGACTTTTTTAAATTTGGATTTCAGCGTTTTATGCACCCAAGCGGGCAGAAGTGATTTTAAGGGTTTGGCCAGATAAACCAGGCGCGAAAGCCAGGCATAACGCGGGAGTCGGGTCGTATTTTCAGCACGCAGGGCAATAGGGTGGGAGGGGAGCGACAGCCATTCGAATACCTTGTCGCACACCCGCTGCGGTTCGTTTTTCAAATCTTCAAAAGTGAGCAACAGCAGTTGTTCTTTGGGAAAATGCCGAAGCAAGGCCGTGATGTTTTTTTCATAAAATCCTCGCCCCAAATAATCCGTGCTGCGGCGCAAAAACGGTGCATCGAAATGCCGATCCGTTCGCCCAAAAGCGGCCTTTTCAAAATCAGTTTCCGTTTCGTAACCCCGACTTCGGCCATACCAGAAGGCCGACCAGGCCCTGTCGGCCGGTTGGCGAAGTACGGCGATCAATCGAACGCCGGGGTTGTGTTCCCGGAGCAGCCGCAATGCCTGTTCGTCTTCAAACAAGCCGACGTGTTTCAGCAAATGCAGAGGGTTTTGATGGCCGTTGTCCGGAAATTCGTTGCCCAGGATTTTTGCCAGTTCCCCGGCGGGCAGCGCGCTTCGATCGATAAAACAAGCGAGTTCCATGCTTTTCTGCGCCTGAATGGCGGGGTGTTGGCCCAGCCAGCGTAGCAGCGAGGTCGTGCCCGCTTTTTGCACGCCCACAATGGCAATATCGACTTGGAGCGACATGTTCAAAGAATCATCCCCGCAGCCACGGTATTGTTGGTTTGTTCGTCGATCAGGATGAGGCTGCCGGTGATCCGGTTTTGCCGGTATTCATCCACAAACAAAGGCTGCGTCGTGCGAAGCGAAACCCGCCCGATGTCGTTCATGGCGATGTTCCTGTCTTCGAGATTGCGGTGCAGGGTATTCACGTCGAGTTTGTACCGAATTTCTTTGACCATCGTTTTCACTTCGCGGGTGGTATGGCGCAAAATGTATTTCCCGCCGGTTTGCAGCGGTTTTCTGGCGTCGAACCAGCAAAGCGTCACTTCCAGATCTTGCGTCACCGAAGGCTGATTGTTGGGCCGCACGATCATGTCGCCCCGCCCCAGATCGTGGTCGCCTTCCAGCAGGATGGTGACCGACATGGGTGGAAATGCTTCTTGTACCGGTCCGTCGAAGGTGTCGATCCTTTCGATTCGGGTAGTGAACCCGCTGGGCAGGAGCATGACCTCGTCGCCGGGTTTGAACACGCCCCCGGCTACCCGGCCGGCATAGCCGCGGTAATCGTGGTATTGGTCGGTATTGGGTCGCAGCACCGTCTGAACCGGGAAACGTGCATCGATCAGGTTGTGGTCGCTGGCGATATGGACGTTTTCGAGGTAATACAAGAGGGTCGGCCCCTGGTACCAGGGCGTGTTTTCCGAACGGTCGACAATGTTGTCGCCATGCAATGCCGAAACCGGGATGAAATACAGGTCGTGGATATCCAGCTTGGCGGCAAAGGACTCGAACTCCTGTCGAATGTCCTGAAACACTGCCTCCGAATAACCCGCCAAATCCATTTTATTGACACAAAGGACCAGGTGCGGTATCCGAAGCAGCGAAGCGATAATAGCGTGTCGGCGGGTTTGCTCCACGATGCCCTGGCGGGCATCCACCAGAATCAGGGCAACGTTGGCCGTGCTGGCGCCGGTGACCATGTTGCGGACATACTGGATGTGCCCCGGGGTGTCGGCCACGATAAATTTTCGGCGCGGCGTGCTGAAATAGCGATAGGCGACGTCGATCGTGATGCCTTGTTCGCGTTCTGCACGCAGTCCGTCGGTCAGCAGGGCGAGGTTGACGCCGCTTTCTCCTCTGCGCAGACTGCTGAGTTCGAGCGCCTCGTATTGGTCCTGAAATATGCTTTTCGAATCGTAGAGCAAGCGCCCGATCAGGGTGCTTTTTCCGTCGTCGACCGAGCCGGCAGTGGTAAATCGAAGGAGTTCCAAGGGCGGTAGTTGTGTTTAGAATTAAAAATAGCCTTCGCGTTTGCGGTCTTCCATGGCGGTGTCCGAGCGTTTGTCGTCGGCCCGCCCGCCTCTTTCCGTCAGCCGGCTGGTAGCAATTTCGGCAATAATGTCGTCCACGGTTCCTGCATTCGAGGGCCAAAGTCCGGTGCAAGTCAGGTCGCCGATTGTGCGGCATCTGACCTGCATTTCACGGGGTGATTCACCGGCTTTTTTGGGCAAAAACGGGCTGTCGGCAAGCAACATGCCGTCGCGTTCGATGACTGCCCGCCGGTGTGTGAAGTAGAGGCTGGGTAAAGGCACCTGTTCGGCAGCCAGGTATTGCCACACGTCGAGTTCCGTCCAGTTGGAAATCGGGAAAACGCGAAAATGCTCGCCCGGTCCTTTGCGGCCATTGAAAAGGTTCCACAATTCGGGGCGCTGGTTTTTGGGGTCCCATTGGCCGAATTCGTCGCGATGACTGAAAAAACGCTCTTTGGCGCGCGCTTTTTCTTCATCGCGTCGCGCGCCGCCAATCGCGCAGTCGAACCCGTTGCGCTCCAGAATATCGAGCAGTACAGGTGTTTGCAACAGGTTTCGGCTGGCCTGATAACCCGTTTCATCCTGCAGCCGTCCTTCGTCGATCCACTGCTGGACGGAGCCGACGAGCAGCCGGGCGCCCAGTTTTTCTACCAGCCAGTCGCGGTACTGAATCGTTTCCGGGAAGTTGTGACCGGTGTCGATATGCACCAGGGGAAAAGGAATGCGGGCCGGGAAAAACGCTTTTTGCGCGAGCCAGGCGACCAAAATGGAGTCTTTACCCCCGGAAAACAACAAGCACGGGCGTTCGAACTGCGCCGCCAGTTCGCGCAGGACGAAGATGGATTCGCTCTCCAGTTCTTTTAAATAATCCAGGTTATAGGTCATATTTTGAAAGAAAAATCATCGATAAGGTTGAGGCACGTCATTCCTGCCCGGTTTCGATGCGCCGAATTTTGTTTCAGAAAGTTTGAGTGAAAGATTTAATCCACCTACCCCGATCCATCACACGCCTCGAATATAGGGGAGTAATGCCGCGAGTATCTCCTCTATACTTTGTCCGACGTTCATACGCTGCGTCGGAATTTCCAACCACGGGTGTTCAGGGGCTTCATAGGGCGCGTTGATTCCGGTAAAGCCGGGCAACGCGCCCTCCCTAGCTTTTTGATACAGGCCCTTTACGTCCCGTTGCTCGCATATGTCGAGCGGGGTGCTCACGTATATCTCCAGAAAATCCTCCGCGCCGATGATCGACTGCGCCAGCGCCCTCATGTCACGGGTCGGGCTGACAAATGCGCACAAAGTGACGACGCCTGCCTGGCAAAATAGTTTCGATACTTCTGCTATCCGCCGAATGTTTTCTTTCCTGTCGGCCTCCGAGAACCCAAGTCCCTGATTGAGTCCCATCCGGATATTATCGCCGTCGAGTACCTGCGCGAAAAAGCCGCGGGCAAACAGTTCGCGTTCCAGCTGGATGGCCAAAGTACTTTTACCCGCTCCCGACAAGCCGGTGAACCACAGCACTTTGCCCCGTTGCCCCAAGTGTTTTTCGCGTTCGCTTCGGGTGAGCATTTTTTCAAAAACAGGATGTATCTCCATGTCAGGGCTGGAAAGGGTGGCCGGATACCGGCAGATGGACAAAGGGGTGTGCCAGCTCGCCGGGTTTTACCGGCGACGTATGCCGAATATCGTGCGCCAGCCGAACGCCGGGCAGCGCTGCCGACAAGCCCCAGCCTTCGCCTTCGAGTATGCGGCGATAACTTTCGGTGTGCAGATCAGTGAAACCTTCGGAGAACTCAAATTCCTGGCCGTCGATGTGCAGGGCGCGGTAGGTTCTGCCGCCTTTTTCTCGAACCATTTGGGGTAGGGTGTCGGCCGAAATACTCAGAAACCAGCGCACCGAGGCGCGTTCCAGGTGTAAAATGCCGGCTTCGCGGTCGTGACTGCGTTGGTGCATTTCCAGGCTTTTTACCGGACCAAATACCCACAACAGCATGTCGAAAAAATGGATGCCGATATTGGTCGCGATACCGCCGCTTTTGGATGCGTCGCCTTTCCAACTGGCGTAGTACCAGGGCCCCCGGGCGGTGATATAGGTCAATTCGACTTCAAAGGGCTGGGTATGTGAGCTGTTTTCCACCCATTCTTTCAACTGGATCACGCTCGGGTGCTGTCGTAATTGTAAAATCGTGAACACCCGTCGCCCGGTTTCCGCTTCGATTTCAGCGAGTGCATCCACATTCCAGGGATTCAGCGCCAGCGGTTTTTCACAGATCACGTTGGCGCCGTAGCGAAGCCCGTAACGCGCATGGGCATCGTGCAGATAATTGGGCGAACAAACAGACAGCCATTCGACCGCTTCCTGCCTCCGTTTGAGTTTTTCCAAATGACGGTCAAATCGCTCAAACTCGGTGAAAAAAGCCGCCTCCGGAAAATAACTATCCAGTATCCCGACGGAATCGGTCTTGTCAACGGCTGCAACCAACTGGTTGCCGGTGGCCCTGATCGCCTGCATGTGTCGCGGTGCAACAAACCCGCCGGCGCCGATCAATGCAAATGAAGCCATGTTTTTTAATGATGAATGATGAATGATAAATGATGAATATTGGTCGCGGTTGATATAAACCTTTTTAAACTATATCAACCTTTATCAACCATTCATCATTTATCATTCATCATTAAAAACACCTGTTCGATGATGTATTGCTGGGTTTGATCATCCAGTTCGGTATGCATGGGCAAAGAAATGACTGTTTTGCACAAATGCTCGGTGACCGGCAAAGTGCCGCCTTTCCAGTAGTGTGCAAATGCCGCCTGGTTGTAGAGCGGCACCGGATAGTAGATCATGGAAGGCACACCTCGTTCCGCCAGGAATTTTTGCAGGGCATTCCGGTCGCCATCGACGACCTGCAAGGTGTATTGGTGGAACACATGGGTGGAACGCGGATCGCGGTACGGGGTCACGAGTTGAGGCAGGGCGGCGAAAGCCTCGTCGTAGCGGCCGGCAGCAGCGGCTCTGGCGGCGTTGTACTCGTCCAGGTGGCGAAGTTTCAGGTCGAGAATAACGGCCTGCATGGCATCCAGGCGGCTGTTGACACCGATGACATCGTGGTAATACTGGCGCGACTGGCCGTGGTTGGCGACCATGCGCAGTTTGGCGGCGAGTTCGTCGTCGTTGGTCATCATGGCGCCTCCGTCGCCGTAGCATCCGAGGTTTTTGGAGGGGAAAAATGAGGTGCAACCGACGTGGCCGATTGCCCCGGTTTTTTTCCGCGAACCATCGGGGAAAGTATACGTTGCGCCGATCGCCTGTGCATTGTCTTCGATCACGTACAGCCCGTGTTTCTCTGCCAAAGCCATAATCGGCGCCATATCGGCGCTTTGACCGAAGAGATGCACGGGCACAATGGCCTTCGTGCGGCTGGTGATGGCCGGTTCGATCAGGTCGGCGGTTATGTTGAACGTTTTGGGATCAACGTCGACCATCACCGGGACAAGGCCGAGCAGTGCAATTACCTCGGCGGTAGCGACATAGGTGAAGGTGGGCACAATCACTTCGTCGCCCGGTTTCAGGCCCAGCGCCATCATGGCAATTTGCAGGGCGTCGGTGCCGTTGGCGCAGGGGATGACGTGTTTTACGCCCAGGTATTGCGCCAGATTTTGGGCAAAAGCGTCCACTTTGGGCCCGCCGATGAAACGGGTGGAATCGAGCACTTCGATGAGCGCGGCGTCCAGTTCGGGTTTGAGGCGGAGGTACTGGGATTTCAGGTCCACCATTTGCAGCGGTGTCATAATTGTCATGGGTATTTAAAGTTCTTGTGTCAAAATTTCAACTACGCGTTCGGCGGCTTTCCCGTCCCATAGTTCGGGCGCCCCGCCTGTCCGGGCAGTATTGGATGTTTTTTTCAAATGCGCGCCGACAATTTCTACCATTTCTTCTACTGTTTCGTGGTAAATCAATCGGTTGAGGCCATTCGTCAGCGTAACGGGGCGCTCGGTGCTGGGCCGAAAAGTGATGCAGGGAATGTTCAAAAAAGTGCTTTCTTCCTGCACGCCGCCTGAATCAGTGACCACAAGCGCGGCATTTTCCAACAGATTGACGAATTCGAGATACGCTTGCGGCGGCAATAAAATACAGGTTTCGAGTTGTTCCAAATCCCGCAGCAGATCGAATTTCTGCAGCCAGAACGCCGTGTTCGGATGCACCGGAAAAACGATTGGCGCATACCGGGAGACGTCTTTCATCAGGGTCACGATTTTGCGCAGCACGGCTTCTCGGGTGATGTTGAAATTGCGGTGAATCGTGCACAAAATGTACGACCGGTCCGATAGTCCCAGTTGCTTCGGCACGTCGAGCAAGCGGCTCAGCGGCAGGTAATGCAGCAAAGCGTCGATCATGACGTTTCCGACAAAATGAATACGGCTTTTATCGATGCCCTCGGCCAGCAAATGGGTATTGGCGGAGGTTTCGGTCGTAAACAACCAGCGCGAAACCCGATCGGTCAGTACCCGGTTGGCTTCTTCCGGCAAATTTGGGTCGGCGCAACGCAATCCGGCCTCCACATGAGCGACCGGCACGCCGGTTTTCAGGGCCGCGAGGGCGCCGCCCAGGGTGGAGTTGACATCGCCCACGAGAATCAGCGCATCCGGCTTTTCCGAAAAAAGCAGGTCGCCAAATTCATGTGTAATCTGAGCGATCATTCGATGCGGAATTTTGCTGTGCAGGGCAATTTCGTAGTGCGGCCTGGGAATCGATAGTTGTTCAAAAAAACGGTCGTACATCTCCGGCGCGGAGTGTTGACCTGTATGAATGATGTTGAAATCGACGGCACTTTTGCTGCGAAACGCCCTTTCGAGCGCGGCTATTTTGATAAAATTAGGCCGGGCGCCGACCAGGGCAAACACTTTCATCGCTTTGTTAGCAAGGCTTCGCCGCCGATATGTCGCAAGGGATATATCGCAGTTGAAAGGAGCCAAACGGTTGTTTCCGGTTTCAAAACCAGTTTGAACAGGTGAGATTTCGGGTTTTCATTTGGAAAAGGGAGCATTGGTTTACAAGCGCCAGTATTCAAATTCCGGCTCGAAGAGCGTGCGGTCGTATAAGGCTTTGAGGTCGAACAGGATAGGTTCCTGGTTTGACAAATTTTTAAAATATACAGGCAAAAGCGAGCGGAAAGCATGGTGGCCAACCGCGACCACAATGGCATCGTAGAGGCCGCGGGGTTGATCCAATACCTCGAGACCGTATTCGCGCCGCACGTCGGCCGGATCGGCCAGGGGATCGATAATGTCGACGCTGATATTGAAATCACGCAGTTCTTCCACCAGATCGACAACCCGCGAGTTGCGGATATCGGGTACGTTTTCTTTAAAAGCGATACCCATCACCAGTACCCGGCTGTGCTGGGGTGTTTTGCCTCGTCGAATCAGGGTTTGAACGATTTTTTTAGCAATATGCGCCGGCATGCCGTCATTCACCCGGCGGCCACTGAGGATTACCTGGGGATCGTAGCCCAGTTGCCGGGCTTTATGCAGTAAATAATACGGATCGACGGCAATGCAATGTCCACCGACCAGTCCGGGCGTATAACGGGCAAAATTCCACTTCGTGCCGGCTGCCTTGAGCACCTCCTGGGTATCGAGCCCCAGTCGGTCGAACAGGATTGACAACTCGTTCATGAGTGAAATATTTAGGTCGCGCTGAGTGTTTTCAATCACCTTGGCAGCTTCGGCTACTTTGATGCTGGGTGCTTCGTAAATACCGGCTTTGATAATATCGCCGTATACTTTGGCCACGGTATACAGCGATTCCGCATCGCTGCCCGATACGATTTTCAAAATGTCGGCCACCCCTTTTTCGCGGTTGCCGGGGTCGATTCGCTCAGGGGAGTATCCCACCTTGAAATCGGTATTCAGGCGCAAACCGGAGCCGGCTTCGAGTCTGGGAATGCACTCTTCCTCCGTACAACCGGGGTAAGTAGTGCTTTCAAAAACCACATAATCGCCCGGTTTCAAATAGCGGGCGATGGTTTCCGAAGCGTTGTAAAGCGGGCGCAAGTCGGGTACTTTGTGGTCGTCGACGGCCGTGGGAACTGCTACGATGTAAAAATGTGCGTTTTGCAGGGCGGCGGGATCGGCGGTGAATCGAATGTCTTTTTGTAAAAAATGTTCTTCGCTCACCTGTCGGGCCGAATCATACTGTCGATTGAGCTCGTCTACGCGCGACTGTTTGACGTCGAAGCCCAGCACCTGCATGCTGCCGGCAAATTCGAGGGCCAGGGGTAGCCCTACATACCCGAGTCCGATTACGGCAATCGTTTTCTCCTTCCGAAGCAGGGCTTCGTACATGCCCGGTGTTGTATCGGGGACGATATTTTGTTTCGCAGTGGGTAATTCAACCGTTTTTTCCATCAGTTCTTGTCTCATCTATTCAGTGGTTCAGGTTGCGGCCGGCGCCATGGCCTCACGCCACAACAAACGGAACGACAGATATAAGCAAACCAGAAATCCACCCAAAACGCTGCCCAAAACGGCAAAAACTATCGGATTTTTTTGGCTGGCCGACAAGGGTGAAAATGGTTTGTCGATGATCTGCAAGGCAGGCACGGCGTTTTGAAGCGCAAAATCGGCGATCTCCCGGTTTTTGACCGCTTCGCCATACATCAAGCCGAGCATTTGCCGGTCGCGTTCATAACGCACCCCTGGCAGGCGATCTTCCTGAAAAAGCAGCGCGTTGTCCTGATCCTGAAAACGGGCCAGCGAACGCTCCCGGCCTTCAAGTACCCGCCGAATGGAATCAGTTTTTTGCGTGACCAGATCCAGCGTACGGGCCTGTAGTTCTGTACTGCTGCGCAGATATGACTCGCGTAACGTTTCAAACAAAGCAAGCGGGAAAAGGGCGGCTACCGGTTCTCTGCGCGACGTGAAAGAAAGGGTCATGATTCCGGTCTCGTCGTTGTAATCGCAAACAAGCAGTTGTTCTCTGCCGGCAGGCAGCCCCAACAGTGCATTGTACAAACTCTTGATGGCTACCTGCTCTTGCCGTGAAAAGGAATCGATCGTCGGACGGGTGAAATAAAAATCGCTCAGCGTAAATCCCCGTTCCTCGTCTCTGGACGAAGGCGCCCACAAAGTTTCGTGCAGGTTTTCAGCCCGGATCAGGTGATTGGCCAGATAGTCCTCCTGTCCGCCAACCGTGTGTTTTTGAAGTAAAACCGAAGATACCAGGGTGAAAGAGCGCGAAATCTCTGTCAACTGGGCATACGTTTGCCCTCCCGGCGCCGAAACACCCAGCAGATTGGAAAACTGCGACAAAAAACTGCTTCCGCGCCCGGCCTGATTGTCGTTCAGCATGTATGTGAGCGAACCGGTGTATCTGGGCGGACTCAGCCAGGCGTACAATCCCAGCAACAAGCCGGCAACCAGTCCAGCGCCCAACACCCAAAACCAGCGCCGTCGGTATTCGGCGAAATGACCGCGCAGTAACAACACGATGTCTCGGAACGACAAGGCGTCGTCCTGGCGCAATTCAGCTGGATCGCTTGGGTGGGTTGATTTGTTTTGCATGAATGAAGGGCTCAATCGTTTTCAGGCTCGTAGTTCAGCGCAGGCGCCAGCCAGCGCTCGGCTTCTTCAATTGTCATGTTTTTACGCCGCGCATAGTCTTCTACCTGGTCTTTGCCTATTTGGCCAAGACCGAAATACCTGGCCTCCGGGTGGGCGAAATACCAGCCGCTGACAGAAGCCGCCGGGTACATGGCACAACTTTCGGTGAGCGTTATACCCAGGGCATCGGGTTGTAAAAGCGCCCAGATCGTACGTTTTTCCGTGTGCTCGGGGCATGCGGGATATCCTGGCGCCGGACGAATGCCGGTATATTTTTCCTCAATCAAATCCTGATTGTTGCATTTTTCATCGCTGGCATATCCCCAGTACTCTTTGCGCACGCGTTCGTGCAGGTATTCCGTCAGGGCCTCCGCCAGCCGGTCGGCCAGGGCTTTCAGCAGGATGGCCGAATAGTCGTCGTGTTGCGCTTCAAAGGTTCTGACCCGTTCTTCCAGACCGATGCCGGCCGTGACGGCAAAAGCGCCGATCCAGTCTGCTTGCCCGGAAACGAAATCGCTCAGGCAAAAATTGGCCTGCCCGGCTGCTTTATGGTTTTGCTGTCGCAAATGCCGCGCGACGGCGATGGATTGGCCTTGAACTGGGTCGAAAATTTCGATATCGTCGCCGGCAGAACGGGCTGGGTAGATTCCGAATACGGCACGGGCCTGCAACCATTTTTCATCGACGATACGCATCAGCATCGATTCGGCGTCGTGGTAAAGTTTTTTGGCCTCCGCACCAATGGCCGGATCGTCGAAAATGACGGGATATTTGCCGTATAACTGCCAGCTTTGGAAAAACGGCGTCCAGTCGATATATGGCACGAGCAGATTCAGGGAAATATCCTCGAAACTTTGGATGCCTGTGAAATTGGGTGGAACTGGCGGGTATTGTTCAAAATCCGGCTGGAACCGATTGGCTCTGGCGGCTTCGAGGCTCAGGTAATTTTTCGCGGCCTGGCGGCTGGCGCGGTCGACGCGGATTTTTTCGTATTCGCTCTTGATACTGGCGGCAAATGCCTTGCGCTCCACCTTGTTTTCGGTGAGCAAGGCGCTCACTACGGCTACGGCTCGACTGGCATCGAGCACGTGCACCACTGGCGCCCGACGATATTGCGGCTCGATTTTGACCGCGGTATGGGTGCGTGAAGTGGTGGCGCCGCCGATCATGAGCGGAAGATTCATACCGCGTCGCTCCATTTCACGGGCGACATACACCATTTCGTCGAGCGAGGGCGTAATCAGGCCCGACAAGCCGATCACGTCGGCCCCGACGGCCGCGGCGGTGTCCAGGATTTTATCGGCCGGGACCATCACACCCAGGTCGACGACTTCGTAATTGTTGCAGCCCAGTACCACGCCCACGATGTTTTTACCAATGTCGTGCACGTCGCCTTTTACCGTGGCCATCAGGATTTTTCCCTTTGCGCGAACGGTATCCGATTTTTCCGCCTGGATAAAGGGTTCGAGGTAGGCCACTGCTTTTTTCATCACCCGGGCTGATTTTACCACCTGTGGCAGAAACATTTTCCCGGAGCCGAACAGATCGCCCACGATGTTCATGCCGTCCATCAGCGGTCCTTCAATGACCTGTAAGGGCGCCGGGTAGGCTTGCCGCGCTTCCTCTGTATCTTCTTCAATGTATTTGTCGATGCCTTTCACCAGGGCGTGTGCAATGCGGTCCTGAACGCTTTTTTTCCGCCATTCCAGGTCTTCGCCACTGGCTTTTGCGCCACTTCCCTTGACCGATTCGGCGTACTTGACCAGTTCTTCTGTGGCATTCGGGTGACGGTCGAACAGGACGTCTTCGACTTTTATCAATAAATCTTTGGGTATGGCCTCATACACCTCGATCATGCCTGCATTTACAATCCCCATATCCATGCCAGCCTGTACGGCATGGTACAAAAAAGCGGCATGCATGGCTTCCCGCACAACGTTGTTGCCCCGGAAGGAAAAAGACAGGTTGCTTACGCCGCCGCTCACTTTGGCGCCCGGACAAGTATTTTTTATGATCCGCGTCGCTTCGATAAATGCGATGGCATACCCGTTGTGCTCCTCGATTCCTGTTGCTACGGCAAATATGTTGGGGTCGAAAATGATGTCGGTCGGGTCGAATGCTGCCGTTTCGGTCAGTAATTTGTAAGCGCGCTGGCAAATCTCAACTTTACGCCCGATCGTGTCTGCTTGCCCTTCTTCATCGAAAGCCATAACAACCACGGCCGCCCCGTAACGGCGACACAATTTGGCCTGACGGAGAAATTCGGCTTCGCCTTCTTTCAGGGAAATGGAATTCACGACACTTTTGCCCTGCAGGCATTTCAAACCGGCTTCGATGACGGCAAATTTGGACGAATCAACCATGATGGGCAGCCGCGCAATATCGGGTTCGGCGCCCAGCATATTCAAAAACGCCACCATCGCTTTCTCCGAATCCAGCAAGCCCTCATCCATATTGACATCCAGTATCTGGGCGCCACCGTCTACCTGTTGCCGCGCAACAGTGAGGGCTTCCGAATAATCGCCGCTTCGGATGTAGGCCGCGAATTTGGACGAACCTGTCACATTGGTTCGTTCGCCGATATTGACAAAATTCAGATCGGGCCGGAAAATCAGGGGTTCGAGTCCCGACAAAGCCGTCAGTCCCGCGATGGAAACGCCCGTTTTTTCTTCTTCCTGGTATTCGGATACCGACTGCCATGCCTTTGCAGGCTTGCGCGGCGC
>JAEUUU010000120.1 GCA_016787345.1 Saprospiraceae bacterium
ATTGCCGAAGGTAAAGCGCGAGATGAGGTTGTTTTCGAGCAGGATATTGTCTTCAAAACCTTTGCGAAAAAGGTCGAAAGCCCGTTTGGCGTAGTCGGTTTCGCCCGAATTGAAGCGCCCTACGCAGTAATTGATGGCCAGTAGATAAATCTCGCGGAGCTCGGCGAGTGGGAACAAATGGCCATGTTCGAAGATGCACTTTTCCAGTTCGGTGAAAAACGGATCGCTCTCTTTTTCCGTAAGCGCCTTGAAACCATAATAATATACGGCGACGGCCGGTTCTTTTAGCAAACCCTGTTCCTCCACGTATTCCAGCGTCGGTTCCAGCAAGCCCATGTTATAGTTGGCCTGTTTGTTCACACTTTTGTGGGCCAGCATGCGGCAGGCGATCTGAAGTTTGTCGGCGATGTAGGCCAGGTCGAGGGCGTCGGTGGTTTCCTGCAGGTTGATATCGAGGTCGCGTTTGCGGGTGCCGAGGTAGAAATAAAGTTCCTGTTCGAGAATGTGCTGCTCCCGCAGGAAAATACTGTTGCGATAAGGCGAGGTTTGTTGCCGTTTGCGGGCTGCCTCCATCATGTGGCGAAACGGGCGTTCGAGCAGTCGGTTGCGATATACCTTGAGCAAAACCGTCTGGATATGCACCGTGTCTTTGCTGAGTTCCGTAAAAGCCAGGTATTCTTCAGTGGATTTGAGCAAAAAATACATGGTTTGCCGAATACGGGCATCGTCGAAGGGTTCACCCGGGAACAGCACCGGCCAAATGGCCGTTTTGGCCAGTAGGTCTTCCTGGTTGCCGGAAGCCGTTTTGACCAGGTAATCGAACAGGCGAACAACGTCCTGACGCTGATTGTGCGCAGGAGACTGCAGCCATTTCTGAATTTCCCGCACTTCCTTCTTGTTCAGCGAACGGATGATTTCAACCAAAACACTTTTTTGCATAAAAACAATCTGTTATCTTTTCAACAAAAGCCCAGGCAACCTTTAAAGTTATAAGAGCATCAGTAAAGATTTAAAATACTGATTTTCAACAAAAATGTTTTTTAATTGAGCGACAAACATACATTTTTATTGCCGTAAGTAACGCTAAAAATAGTTCAACAAATGCGATTTTTTGTCTTTTACCACGCAAATCCGGTCCTGCACTTTTGTAACGTCTTAAAAAACTCACAGCGGTTCTTAATCCAACCCGTATTCATGAACAGATATTTTGTCCTCCTCTTTTTGTTGCTCAGTTCCGCCGGTCTCCTGACCGCGCAGGGCTGGGAACGTACGTATGGCGGCGGAGGCCAGGATGTCGCCAAGGGCCTCGCCCTTACGCCGGACGGCGGCTATATCATGGCGGGTTATTACGGCTCCACCACCCGCGTTTACCTGATCAAGACGGATGCGGATGGCGATTTGCAGTGGACGAAGACGTTTCCGGCCGTTCAGGCTTCCGGCAATGCCGTGCTGGTTACCCGCGACAGCGGTTATGCAGTGGCCGGTTTTATCGACCAGGGCTCGGGCAATCAGCGTGACATTTATTTGCTGAAAACCGACGCCAACGGCAACCCTCTCTGGACCAAAACTTTCGGCAATACCAAAAACGACGAAGGCGCCTCCATCCTCGAACTGGCCGACGGTAGCCTCGTGATTTCCGGCTTCCAGACCGATCCGACCACGAACCGTGAACGCGCTTTTATCGCTCGCGTAAGCGCCACGGGCAACAATATGTGGGTCAAATTGCTGGGCTCCGGCGCCCAACTCGTCAAAAGCAACGGCGTCACCATTGCTCCCGACGGCGATCTGGTGCTCACCGGCGAAATACGCCAAAGCATTTCCGAGACAAAAGATATTTATGTTGCCCGGCTCTCCGCTTTCAATGGCGCCGTGATCTGGGAAAATACCTACGGCCTCTTCGACCTTGGCGGCGGTACCGCCGCCGACGACCTCGGCCGCTCCATCGTAGCGGCCAAAAACGGCGGATTCGTGATCGCGGGCTTTACCAACTCCATCCTCGGCGGCGGCGGCTTGCTCCTGAAGATCGACGAAGCGGGCGGCGACGCTGTAATTTGGTACAAAACTTTCCCCGCTACCGATTTTCGCGGTCTGGTAACGGATAAAGACAATGGATTTTTTGTCACGGGCAGCCGCGACGTGTCGGCGCTCAATGGCGAATTGTACATTCTCCATGCCAATGCCGACGGCGACAAAATTTGCGACGCCACGGTGGGCAAAGGCGGCCCCGATATCGGTTTTGCTATCGTTGCTACTCCCGACGGCGGCGCTGCCGCTGCCGGTTCGAGCCAGCCTGGCGTAACGACCTTTGAAGAAAATCCTTATCTGGCCAAAGTTGATAAAAACTGCAAAGTCTTTACCAGCTACCTGAAAGGCAACGTCTTCCACGATTTCAATACCAACTGCTCCTTCGACGCCGGCGAAGCGCCACTCAAAGGCTGGTTGGTAAAAGTGGCCAGCCCCGATTTTGTGCGCTATGCTGCCGCCGACGAAAACGGCAACTTCCTGTTGCTGGTCGATACAGGCTCTTACGATCTTCAACTCATCACGCCCAACTCCTATTGGGGCGCCTGCCTCGACGGTGTTCCGGTGGATGTGCTGGAGTTTTACGATACGGTCTCTACCGACATTCCGGTATATTCCGAGTTCTCCTGCCCGCGCAACGAGATTGATATTGCCACTCCGTTGCTCCGCAATTGCGAAAACAACGTGTACACGGTGCGCTATTGCAACACCGGTACCGTGCCCTCGCTCGATACCAGAATCAATGTGGTGCTCGACCCCAACCTGACGGTTGTCGGCAGCTCGATCAGCTATACGCAGGATCAGGATACGCTGACCTTCAATGTCGGCACCCTCAACAACGGCGATTGCGGCAGTTTCACAATCACCGCATTCCTTGAATGCGACGCGCTGGTAGGCCTGGCCCATTGCATGACGGCGCATATCACCCCCGACTCGTTCTGCGACATCAATCCGAGCTGGGACAAGTCGATTATCGAGGCCATCGGTCGCTGCGAAAATGATACGGTCAAACTGAGCGTTCGCAACAGCGGAACCGGAACCTACAGTAACCCTGCCAGTCTCGATTATGTCATCATCGAAGACGTAGTCATGCTGGTGCAACCCGGTACTCCGGAGTTTGAGTCAATCCAGACCCTTTTGCCCGGCGAGACCCGCGAATTGCTCAACCGTGAAGCCGACGGCAAAACTTACCGCGTAATCGCCGAACAAAGCGCGTTTTATCCCGGATTCAGTTATCCCACCGCGGCTGTCGAAGGCTGCATCACCGATACATCCCAAAACCCAATATCCATTGGGTTCTATACCATGTTCCCGAATCCTGACGGCGAGGCGTTTGTCGCCACCGATTGTCAGGAGAGCGTGGAAGCCAATTACAATCCGCCATCTTTCTTTAAGAGAGGTCATCCCAAGGGCTACGGCGTGCCCCAGTACGTCGATCCGACAACCGATTTAGAATTTTTAATCCGATTCCAAAACACCGGTACCGACACCGTGCACCAGGTTATCATTCGCGACACTTTGTCCGCATGGCTCGACCCCACCACGGTGTTGCCGGGCACATCCAGCCACCCGTACGATTTCGATCTGTACGGCAACGGGATCGTGCAATTTACCATCCCAAACCTTAATCTCCTCCCTGGTAGCAGCGGCAGCGAAGGTTACGTCAAATTCCGCGTATCCCAACAGCCGAATCTTCCTTGCGGTACGCAAATCTTTAACACCGCTGCTATCACTTTCGACTTCAGTGCTCCGGTTCTCACGAACCAGACTTTTAATACCGTGTGCCCCGACTCGCTTTTCCTGCCGGTCGTGGCAACCAAAGACATCGATTATCCCGGCGCCGACGTAAAGGTTTATCCCAATCCTTTTATGCAAAGCGCCACTTTTGAAATTACCGGCGTAGTAGCCAAGACCTTCCGTCTCGAACTCTACGACGCCCAAGGCCGATTAGTTTTTAATCAATTTTACTCGCATTCCACATTCCAATTGTTCCGACCTCAGCTTCCTCCGGGAGCGTTTTACTACCGGCTTGCCGCCGACGGCAGGCCGGTAGCTTCCGGGAAAATCATCAACGCCTCCGGCCAATAACGCGCCGGCCATCCCAACCGATTTACAATTTGCAAGCGCCCCCAGCGCCATCCCGATTCCCGATTTCAACATTCATGGCATAAAGAAGAAAGCCTCGGCAAAAGTGCACGAGGCTTTTTCTGTAGCGCCGCTGTAGCGCCGACCTCCAGGTCGGCGAATCTGAGCGCAGAAGTATTCCGCGATTGTGCTGAATGCGAGGAGCGAAATGCCGGCTGATTCCTGATACTGGCATTGGCTGATAATCGCGGGATATTCCTTCTCTCAGCGTCGCCGACCTGGAGGTCGGCGCTACAGCGGCGCTACGGCGGCGTTACAGGCCGGCTACGCAGACGTATTTCACTTCCAGAAATTCCTCGATTCCGTATTTGGAACCTTCGCGGCCAATACCACTTTCTTTCATACCGCCAAAGGGCGCAATGGCCGTACCCAGAATGCCGGTATTGACACCCACCATGCCGTAATCGAGGGCGTCGGCGACGCGGAATACCCGGCCCACGTCGCGGCCGTAGAAGTAAGCTGCCAGTCCGTAAGGCGTGTCATTGGCCATGGCAACAACCTCTGATTCAGTATCGAAACGAATCACCGGAGCGACCGGTCCAAAGATTTCCTCCTGCATGATGTCCATACCCGGCACAACGCCGGCCAGCACGGTCGGTTCGAAAAAGGTGCCTTCAAGGGCCGAGCCGCCGGTGCGGAGTTCGGCGCCTTTGTCGCGGGCATCCTCGACGAGGCGCTGCACTTTTTCCAACGCTTCCCGGTTGATCAGCGGGCCGATGCTGACGCCGTGTTCGGTACCGGGGCCGACTTTCTGCTTTTGCACTGCCGCCGTGAATTTTTCAAGAAAAGCCTCATAAATGCCACTTTGGATAAACATTCGATTGGCGCAGACACAGGTTTGGCCGGCATTGCGATATTTGGAGGCCATAGCCCCATCGACGGCCGCATCGAGATCGGCATCGTCGAAGACGATGAAGGGAGCGTTGCCGCCGAGTTCGAGGGAGATTTTTTTTACCGTGTCGGCGCACTGGCGCATGAGCAGTTTGCCTACCTCGGTGCTGCCGGTAAAGGAGAATTTGCGCACCAGCGGGTTGCCTGTCAGTTCGCGGCCGATGGCCGGGGCGTCCATGCCGGTGACGATATTGATCACACCGGGCGGAAAACCGGCGCGGTGGGCCAGCTCGGCCAGCGCCAGGGCGCAGAGCGGCGTTTCTTCGGAAGGCTTGACCACCACCGTGCAACCGGCAGCCAGGGCTGGCGCGACCTTGCGGGTAATCATGGCAATAGGGAAATTCCAGGGGGTGATGGCTGCCGACACGCCGACAGGTTGTTTTTGCACCAAAACGCGCAGATTAGGTGCATGTGGCGGGATAATATCGCCGTAAACCCGCTGGCCTTCGGCGGCAAACCACTCGATAAAGGAAGCGCCATAGCGCACTTCGCCCCGCGACTCGGCCAGCGGCTTGCCCTGTTCGAGCGTCATAAGCAGGGCGAGGTCTTCAGCATTTTCGAGGATCAGGTCGTTCCAGCGGCGAAGCAAGGCGCCGCGCTGGGCGGCTGTTTTGGCGCGCCAATCGGGCATAGCCCGGTCGGCCGCCTCGATGGCTCGGCGGGTTTCGGCAGCGGAGCAATCGGCAACGCGGATAAGCAAGTCGCCGGAAGCCGGGTTGGTGACATCGAAAGTACGGCCGGAATCGGCCTCGATCCAGGCGCCGTCAAGGTAGGCCTGGTGGCGGAGGAGAGTGGAATCTTTCAGCAAGGACATGCTGCAAAGAAAAGGGCTTTTTTCCGATCAGACAGTTCGCTTCATTTTTCTCTACTTTCGTGCCCGTTGAACCATTGATCCCGCATTCCTCATGGCAAAACAAAAACCTGTCCGACCTGCTGCACCCAAGCCTGCCGTTGCCCAACAACGCGCCAAACCCGCTGCCGAGGCAAGCGGGAGAAGCGCCGGTTGGTTGCTTTGGATACCGGCAATCCTCCTGCTGGTTTACCTCGCCTACCAACCCGCCCTGCAAAACGATTTTGTCAACTGGGACGACCCTACCTATGTCACGGAAAATCCGCTTTTGCTGCGCCCGACCCCCGAAAACAAGGCTGCGTTGTGGCGTCAGCCGGTTTCGCTCAACTACCACCCGCTCACCATGCTGAGCCTGTCGTGGGACATGAACTCGGCCAAGCCGCAGGCACGGCCATTTATTGCAACCAATATTCTGCTGCACGTCTGTAACACGGCGCTGGTGTTTTTATTCGCCTATTTTCTCAGCCGCCGCAGGGTGCTGGTCGGCGTGGTGAGCGCGGTGTTGTTCGGTATCCACCCGATGCATGTTGAGTCGGTAGCCTGGGTTTCGGAGCGCAAAGACGTGTTGTACGCTTTCTTTTTTCTGGCAGCGCTGCTCAGCTACCTACGCTATTTGCGTCGGGGCGGCGTGATCTGGCTGGCGGCGACTTTCGGGTTATTTGTGCTGTCCTGCCTGTCGAAAGCGATGGCCGTTTCGTTGCCGCTGGTTTTGTTATTGCTCGATTTTTACGACGGGCGCTTGTGGCAAGACCGAAAGATCGTGTGGCGACCGGTGCTGGAGAAACTGCCTTTTCTGGCGGTATCGCTCTATTTTGGCGTAAAGGCCGTTCAGATACAATCGGCGGGCGCCATCGGCGATTTTCAGGCATTTACCTTGATCGAACGCATGGGAATTGCGGCATACGGTTTTTTATTTTACCTCTATAAACTGTTCCTCCCACCGCCGATGGTAACTTTTTATCCGTACCCCGACGGCGCTTTGCAGGGCAATCTGCCCGGTTATTTTTACGCCTTGCCGCTGTTGGCACTGGCCGTGGTCGGGGGGAGTGTGTGGGCACTGAAAAAAAGCCGGGTGTACCTGCTGGGCATAGGTTTCTATTTGCTGACGGTAGCGCTGGTGCTTCAGTTCATTTCGGTTGGTATGGTGATCGCAGCCGACCGCTACACCTATTTGCCGTATGTGGGGCTTGGACTGATTCTGGCTGTGCTGTTCGACAATCTTTGGCAAAATAAAACGGGCAGGCAGGCGGCTTTGCGCCTGCCGCTTGCGGCCATAGCGGTGCTGTTCTGCGGCTGGTTGTTCTATCTGACCCGCCAGCAGGTGGCAGTCTGGAAAAACAGCGAAACGCTTTGGACGCATAATATCGAACATTATCCCAATGCCGCCGAACCGTATAAAAACAGGGGTAACTATCGCGGCCGTTCGGGCAACCTCGACGGCGCCCTGGCGGACCTGAGCAAAGCCGATGCCCTGGGCTCGCATGCCGTGGGAGTATTCACGGGACTGGGCAATTGTTATGGCTCCAAAGGCGCTTTCGACAAAGCCCTCGATGCTTACAACCGGGGTCTGGAATTTCATCCGGAAGAAGGCGAATTGTACTACAACCGGGGTGTCACCCATGAAAAAATGAAAAACTACGCGGCGGCTCTTGAAGACTTCGACAAAGCGCTGCCCCTGCTTCCCGAGAAAGCCACCCAGATCACCGGTGCGCGGGCTTATGTCAAAATGAATCTGGAACAATACGACGAGGCGATCAGAGACTACGACACCGTCATTGCCCAAACGGGCGGCGACGTGAATGCCTTCCTGAACAGGGGCGTGTGCAAATACAAACTGGGTGACCGCAACGGAGCTTTGACCGACCTCGAAAAAGCCGCTCAACTCAGCCCCCAGGACGCCACCATTCAACAAAACATCAACATCATCAAAAGCGGCGGCTAGCCGCCATTTTTTGACAAAAAATCCTCGTACCATGAAGCAAAAACTCCGCATGGGTATGGTTGGCGGTGGCATGGGCGCTTTCATTGGCGCGGTGCACCGCATGGCGGCCGCGATCGACGGCGAAATCGAACTGGTCTGCGGCGCATTCAGCAGCGACCCGGAAAAATCGCGCGCCTCGGGAGCTGCCCTGGGCCTGCCTGCCGATCGATGCTACGGCACTTTTGAAGAAATGATCCGCCGCGAAAAACGGCTGCGTCCCGACCGCCGGATGCAGTTCGTCAGTATCGTGACGCCTAATCACGTTCATTTCGCACCCGCCAAAATGGCCCTGGAAAACGGCTTTGCGGTCATCTGCGACAAACCCCTGGCTTTCAATCTGAAAGAAGCCCTGGCCCTGGAAAAAATCGTGGAAAAAACAGGGCAGTTATTTGCCCTGACGCACAACTACACAGGATACCCCATGGTCAAACAGGCCCGCCAGATGATTCGCCACGGCGAACTCGGCGCCCTGCGCAAGGTGGTGGTTGAATACCCGCAAGGTTGGCTGAGTACGCCGCTCGAAAGTTCGGGGCAAAAACAAGCCTCGTGGCGCACCGATCCGGCCCGCTCGGGCATTGCCGGCGCTATGGGCGACATCGGCACGCACGCCGAAAACCTGGCTGAGTACATCACCGGCCAGCACATCACCGAACTCTGCGCCGACATCAGCACCTTCGTACCCGGCCGGGCCCTCGACGACGACGGTAACGTGCTGCTCCATTTCTCCGGCGGCGCCAAAGGCATCCTGCATGCCAGCCAGATCAGCGCGGGAGAGGAAAACAACCTCAATATCAGGGTGTATGGTGAGAAAGGTGGGCTCGAATGGCGTCAAATGGAGCCCAATACCCTGCTGGTCAAATGGCTCGACCGCCCTACCCAGGTGTACCGCACGGGCGTGGGCAACCTGTACCCCGAAGCGCAGGCCCATACGCGTATTCCCGCCGGCCATCCGGAAGGTTATCTCGAAGCCTTTGCCAATATCTACCGCAACTTCGCTCTTTGCCTGCGCGCCCGCCTCGAAGGCCGCGAACCCGACCCGGTTTACACCGACTTCCCTTCCGTGCACGACGGCGTGCGCGGCATGCGCTTTATTGAAAAAGTGATTGCCAGCGGAAAAAGCAACAAGAAGTGGGTGGGGGTTTGAGGTTTTGGGTTTTTGGAGTTGGGTTTTGGGTATTGGGAAAAAGGGTTATTGCTGCTCTCGGGGGACATTTCGAGGAGCAGGTCGCTGCCGCATAAATGCTGATTGGTAGGGGGAGCAAGGTTTATTCACTTCGATATTTGGTGTCGACAATTTTTAAATATCGAACACCAAATGTCGATGTATGATCCTGCCCACCCCCTCTCTATTCAAGCTCCGTAATGCACCCGTCAGATACTGTCTTTGCATCAAAATGTCTCCCGGGAGCAGCAATAACCCTTTTTCCCAATACCCAAAACCCAAAACCCAAAACCCAACACCACTAGGCGGCTTCCGGTAAAAAGGACAGGTCGATAAAGTAGTTTTTCGGATTGCGCGGATCGATCAGTACGGGCAGGGTAGCGCCGGGAATGTAGGCGGAGGGATCGAACCAGATGGGGTCGCTTTGAAAAGTATAGACCTTGTTGGAAAGTGAATCGTGCCATTGGCAGCGTACGACAAAAGGAGATACCCCGTTCATTTTGATCGAATGATTACGGCCCACTTCCACCTGGCCGGCCTGAATGGTTGTGCCATTGACCAGCAGCCAGCGGCGGCGGCGTTTTTTCAATATTTGCGATACTATACCGCCCCAGCCGATGCCGCCGAAAACCAGGAAAAAACCGTGGAACAACAAGGGCAAAAACCAGCGCTCCAGGCCATCTACCTGCACACGTTCGGGGTGTAGCGGGTCGTACCAAACCGCGACTTTTTCACCGACTTCGTATCCCGACGGGCTGGAGGAAATACTCGTTGTGATACTTCGCGTTTCGCCCCAATCGGTGTCGTATTCGATCAGTGCCGTAGCCGAGCTGCCGTTGAAAAACAACCGCACAACCCGGCCTTCGGTGCGGACGCCCCGTGCGATCAGGCTTTCGCTTTTCCACCAGATCAGCCCCCCTGCTATGCCCAGCAGGGTGCCGACTGTGGCGAAAATGCTGAAAAAGAAGATCCAGAAATTGTTTTTGATCCAGGACGACATGGGTCAGCGTTGTTCAAGTTGGTCAAAAAAACGGAGCAGGGCCTCGCGGTTTCGCGCTTTTTTGATAAAACCGGGCAGGCGGCTCAGCATGGAGGAGTTTTTCCGAATGGTGTTGCGGGGCAAAATGCCGCGTTCGCGCAATTTGGCGCCGACGTATCGACGAAGGTAGTCTAAATGCTCCGGATTGAAAGCCCAGCACAATTCGCCCTGAAATTCGCCTTGCAGCCAAAGCGGCAGGCCGTACACCGAATCGGTGACCAGACCTTTGTTGCGCTGCAAATGGGTACCCTGCGCCCTGTATTCGCGCTCGTCGCCGCATTCGGAGCAGCGCAGCAGCAGTTTGTCGCGCTGCTGGTCGGTTTCGACGCTGCGCGACCCGTGCGTACCGCATACCGAGCAACGCCGGCTGACGTACAGACGCCAGGCGCCGTACCATCGGCCGGGCATTTCGGTATGATGGCAACGGGTACAAAGCAGACGATGGTCGCCCTGGCGCACCAACGCCCTGCCGCTGCACGAGGGGCACTCGACAAAAAAGTGGTCGGAAAAATCGTCCAGTGTATGGCCGGCGTCGGCAAAACGTTCAATGGCGGGCATGTGTCACAGGGTTTTGATCAAAAAAAGGGTCGATCCAAAGATCGCGGCTGTTGGGCAAAATTTCAACCGGGGCGCTACCTTTGGCGTTCATTTGATCCATTTTTTTGATCAATTCGTTCCATTCATGCTCACTTTTCTCAGCCGCATTATCCTCCGGCTTTGGGGATGGCGGATCACCGGCCAATACCCGTTCCACGAACCGAAAGTAATTGTCGCCGTGGCGCCGCATACCTCCAACTGGGACTTTCCGGTGGGCGTAATGGTCAAAAACGCCCTGCGTATTCCAGCCAACTATCTGGGTAAGCACACGCTGTTCAAGCCGCCTTTCGGGGCAATTTTCCGATGGCTGGGCGGTATTCCGGTCGATCGCAGCAAACCCGGCAACTTCGTAGGCGCTACTGCCGAAGCATTTATCCGGGAGCCGCGGATGCACCTTGTGATTGCACCGGAGGGTACCCGAAAAAAAGTCGACCGCTTCAAAACCGGCTTCTATCATATCGCCCGACTTGCCAAGGTCCCGATCTGTCTTTGCACGTTCAATTGGGCCAAAAAAGAAGTATACTTCGATCCCAACCTGTTTTACCCGACCGTTAACGAGGAAAAAGACCTGGAATGGCTCTGGAACTATTTCAAAGGCGTGCCGGGCGCCAACCCGGAACAAGGAGTGTTATAACTAATGATGAATGATGAATGAT
>JAEUUU010000181.1 GCA_016787345.1 Saprospiraceae bacterium
TGCCGCTGTGCGACTACTTCGTCGTGGCCGTGGGGCGTTCCGACGACGAAACACTCGACCTCGTGCGTGGCATCGGCGATCCGAAGATTCAGGTCGTAGAGACCGTCTGGGATGATTCGCTGCGCGAGGGCGGCCGGGTGCTGGCTGTGGAAACCGACAAGGCATTTGCCGCCATTCCGCCCGAGTACGACTGGGTATTTTACATCCAGGCCGACGAATGTGTGCACGAGGCCGACTGGCCGGCTATCTCGGCTGCCATGGCGCGCTGGCACGGCGATCCGGCGACTGAAGGCCTGTTGTTCCGTTACCGGCATTTTTACGGTTCTTACGATTTTCTGGGCGTCAGCCGGCGCTGGTACCGCCGCGAGGTGCGCATTATTCGCAACGACAAAAATATCCGCTCCTACCGCGATGCCCAGGGCTTCCGCTGGTCCGATGGCCGCAAACTGCGCGTCCGGCCTGTCGATGCCGCCATTTACCACTACGGCTGGGTGAAACACCCGGCAGCCCAACAACAAAAACAGTTGAATTTCAATCGACTGTGGCATGCCGACGATCGGGTGCGCGAAATGGTCGGCGAAGCGGAAACGTATGCCTACGACGGGACAGAACCCCTTATGCGTTTTGAAGGCAAACACCCGGCCGTAATGCAACCCCGCATAGCTGCGGCCAACTGGCAATTTGAAGGCGATCCCACCCGCGCCCGCTGGTCGTTGAAAGACCAGGTTTCTAATTTCCTGGAAAAAACAACCGGCTGGCGCCCCGGAGAATACCGCAACTTTGTGTTGCTGCGTTAAAACATCATGGTGCTTTACATCAAAAATATGGTCTGCGCCCGCTGCAAATGGGTGGTTTCCAAATTGTTGGAAGCGCATCAACTGACGCCGCGGTCGGTCGAACTGGGCGAAGTCGAACTCGGCGGGACCCCGACGCCGGAACAACTCGAAGCCCTTGCCACCGATCTGCAGGAGCACGGCTTCGAATTGCTCGAAGACCGCCAAAGCCGCCTCGTGAGCCAAATCAAAACCGCGGTGGTCGAGTATGTGCGCAACCAGCGCGGCGAACGCAGCGAAAACCTGTCCGACTACCTCGTTCGGCACCTGCATCAGGACTATTCCGCGCTCAGCCACCTGTTTTCTTCGGTCGAAGGCGCCACCCTCGAACAATACCATATCGCGCAACGTATCGAGCGCGCCAAAGAATTGCTGGTGTACAACGAACTGACCCTCAACGAGATCGCCTGGCAACTCGGCTACAGCAGCGTGGCGCATCTCAGCGCGCAATTCAAAAAAGTTACCGGCCTGACCCCCACCCATTTCAAAACACTCGGCGCCCGCAAACGCAAGGGACTGGAAGAGGTGTAAGGGTATTGATATGCCACGCACCGCCATGTTTTGCACGACAGGTTCCATAAACCCTTATAAACCAATATCAACCTGATAAACTTCCTTTCAAAACTTCCCGGCGCGGAGTATAAATCATGTAACATCTTTCCAAAATCCTGTAACGCCCCCTGCCCATGCAGCCCGGATCTTTGCATCAAAAAAGATCATGGTGAGCGCATCGCCCCTGGCTACATCAAATAAAGGACTTCAAAAACAGTTTCCGGTCACGGGAATGAGCTGTGCTGCCTGCGCTGTGAGTGTGGAAGACATCGTGGGGCAACAAGCCGGCGTACAGGACGCCTCGGTCAATTTCGCTACCCAAACCCTGCAGGTCACGTTCGATCCGGTGCAGGTATCGCCGGAAATCATACAGGCGGCCGTGCGGGCCGGCGGCTATGATTTGATTGTAGCCGAGGAGCAGGAAGAAGCCGCCGAACAGCAAAGGCAGCAAAAAGAAATCGCTTTGCACCGGCTGCGCCGCCAGACCATTTGGGCTGCCACACTGAGTATCCCGGTGGTCGTGCTGGGTATGTTTTTTATGAATCTTCCCGGCGCCAACTGGATCATGATGGCGCTGAGCGCCCCGGTGGTGTTTGTACTGGGCGCCCGGTTTTTCAAAGGCGCCTGGCAGCAGGCCCGGCTGGGCAAGGCCAACATGGACACCCTTGTCGCCCTCAGTACCGGGATTGCCTTTGTTTTCAGTGCATTCAACACCCTTTTCCCCGAGTTTTTTCACCGGCAGGGTTTGCACGGGCATGTCTATTTTGAAGCCGCTGCCGTGGTTGTGGCTTTTATTCTTTTGGGCAAATTGCTCGAAGAAAAAGCCAAAGCCAGCACTTCTTCCGCTATAAAAAAACTGATCGGGCTTCAACCCAAAACTGTTCGCATCCTCCGCGATGGAATCGAACGCGAAGTCGGTATCGCCGAGGTATTGATCGGCGATATACTGTTGGTACGGCCCGGCGAACGGGTAGCCCTCGACGGCGTTGT
Organism: Saprospiraceae bacterium; assembly: GCA_016787345.1. Classification (GTDB taxonomy): domain Bacteria; phylum Bacteroidota; class Bacteroidia; order Chitinophagales; family Saprospiraceae; genus M3007. Next base: position 2,376 of record JAEUUU010000181.1, read on the forward strand.
GGTATCGGGCCAGTCCTTTGTTGACGAAAGCCTGCTTACGGGCGAACCGCTGGCGGTGGAAAAAGTTACCGGAAACGCGGTTTTTGCCGGTACGATCAATCAAAAAGGCAGTTTTCAGTTTCGGGCCGACAAACTCGGCAGCGAAACCCTTCTCGCGCAGATTATCCGGCAGGTGCAACAGGCCCAGGGCAGCAAGGCCCCCGTTCAAAAACTGGTCGACAAAATCGCAGGCATTTTCGTGCCGGTTGTGATTGGCATTGCCGCACTCACATTCGTCGTCTGGCTGCTGGCCGGCGGCGACAACGCCCTGGCCCATGCCCTGCTCACCAGCGTGACAGTGCTGGTAATTGCCTGCCCCTGTGCATTAGGACTGGCAACGCCTACCGCCATCATGGTCGGCATGGGGAAAGGCGCTGAAAACGGTATGCTGATTCGAGACGCTGAAAGTCTCGAAACGGCTTATCGGGTGGACACAGTGGCGCTCGACAAAACGGGTACGCTCACCGAGGGCAGGCCGCGGGTAACCGGTTTTTACGCCTTTTCAGAAGATAAATCGGGTCAATTGGCCGTTTTGTCGGCTCTTGAAAAACGCTC
>JAEUUU010000186.1 GCA_016787345.1 Saprospiraceae bacterium
TCGATAGAGGGAAGATGGAGGTGTTTGGACTCGTGGTACATCTTGTATGCTGCTGTTGAATCTGTGCTATGGATATTTAACTTCGGTCAAAACCATAAGGAACTGACTTCCGTCGACATTGGTAAAATCGAGCCGTACAAAGCCGTACTCGGGATTGAACCAGGCTTTCATGGCCGTCTGGCCAATTTCGCTGTTCGCCAGGGCACTGACTTCGTAACAGTCGTGCGTGCCCAGAGGAGTAGCCAATGGCCCGAAGCCGGTAATGGCGTATTCGTAGCGGTTGACGATGGAGTCGCTCCATTTTTTCCAGAGCGAACTGCTGTAATGGTCGCCTATTTCCAGTTCCCAGGTCCAGCGGGTGCCCACCGTCAGCGGTGTTTTTATGTAAGGGAAAGGATTGATCTCATTGACATAAAAAATGGTGGCGCGGGGTGGGTGCAGCCATACATTCCGTTCATTTTCAATGAGTCCGGAGGCTTCATAATAATTGTCGGGGCCTTCGGCAGTGTAGTAAATGTTCTGATAGTAGGTCATGCCCAGCATATTGCCCGGCAGTATTTTATAACTCACCCGCCGGATAGTAGAAGGGCGCTGATGGGCGGTATCGACCAGGCCGGTTCCGCCCACCATCCAGTCGATTTTGCAGGGAACGCCCTGCCTGACGTAGCAATAGTCGAATATGAACTCGCGTCCTGGCAGGTAGATGCTGTTATCGGCATTGCACTCTTCCGAATCGGGATCGTAAAAGCCGGTGGCGGTGCGCAAGCTGTCGTACGAACGGAGGTATTCACGCTCCACCCCTGCATCGCTGACAAAACGCTTCGACTGGGCAAGGCCAAACGACCCGACCAGGCACAGCGAAACGATGAGCAATGATTTGAGCATTGGGTGGTAAAGGGTCTGGATCAAACAGAAACCCCGGCCGCGTTCGCACACCGGCCGGGGTTTCTGTTTTCCAACAAGATGTACCCATCAGGTGTGCGGCGCGCAACTGATAATAATAATGTCGGAAATAATGATCGGGTTGAACATGGCGCAAAAGTAGGCTTTTTGTTCAGGCAAACAAATCCTGTGCGGCAATTTTGACATCGGGGAGTGCCGGCGTTGCACTACATACCCGTTCGCCTTTGCCAATAGAAACATCGATGGGTGAGGTGTAAACACAAGTCAATTGGCGTTCGGGCCGGGCAAATATTCAGAAGCCATTCAAACGCCGTCCGATCAGCCAACTCGCTGCGCAAACCATCGCTCCTACGGCTAGTCCCCAGGCCATGTCCACCACGACCAGGGGCAGGGGCCAGCGGTCGAGCAGGGCTTTGTTGACCAGTTCGTAGGTGCCGTAGGCGACCAGCCCGAAGAAGGCGCCGTTGAGCAGTGCGCGGCTCAGGGTCTGGGCCGGCCAGACGCAAAACCAGAGCAGTCCGCCCGTGAAAATCAGGTAAAAAACCACCGCTGCCACCCAATCGGGGCGTTCGGCGAGGCGCTCGCCCACCTGTTCGTGCACGAATTTTTTGGCAAACAGGTTGAGCCAGGCCAGGTCGCAGGCGGCGTAGCAGAGGAGGGTGGCGATGAAGTGCAGGAAGGTTTTCATAATGCTTCAAACTACCATAAACGTTTGTTCCGTCAATGCGACGCCGTTGATCAAAATCCGGAGCCGGTGTTGCCCGGGGTAGTGTTTACGAGTGGTAAAATTGGTGAACCGCTGTCGCCGGGCGATTGAATCGCTTGCGCCTGCCAGCATGGCTATCTCCTTGATTTTAAACACCTTGGACGACACCTTTCCTGTTCCTGTCAGATAGTCGATCCCGTATTCTATTCGCAGTGTGACGGTATCGGGGTTGTCGTTTTTCACCACAAATGAAAAATCGAGCGCCGAGCCGATGGCGACCGGGCCGGTCAGTTGCAGGCTATCGACCGACACGCCTGTGATGCCTTGTTCAAAGCCGAACTGCGCCAGCGCGTCGGGATGTCCTTTTTTCAAAAGGCCCCGGCAGGCGTGGCGCACCACCCAGTCGGTTTCCGGCGAATGGCCGTACCAGCGCCGGGCAATGCCGAGCACGAGTTCGGGGTGGTCTTTGGCGATGTCGTTGAGGTTGTTGGCCACCGAACGACGGACGGTTTCGGCGGGGTCCGCGCGGAGGTTCTCCAGTACAGGCAGGATGGGCGCCGGGTCGCGTTTGAGCGCCGGCACACCCATGCCCCAGGGCAGCCGGGGGCGGAAACCTTCGCTCGACAGGCGCCGTACCATCGGGCTGGGGTGACGGCTCCAGGTGAGCATTTGGGCGTGCAGTCGTTCGGGATAGCGGAGTAAAAAGGGGCGAATGGCAAATTCGGCGCTGCTCAGCCGGGTGATGGTTTCGAGGGCCGGCAGCGATTCGTCGGGATGGTCCACGCCGTAGGTTTCGACAAAATCGGGCAGGAAACTGTACCAGAAATTGAGTTGTTCGCCCTCCCGGTCGATCTTGTTTTGGGTCGTTTTGACCAGCACGGCCAAAGCTTCGGCATATTCAGTCGGAAGATTGTTGCGCAGCGAATGACTGATGTGCCGGATGCGCTGTTTTAATTCGAGCCCTTCCCAAATGCTCGAAAAAACGTTTTTGATAAAATCCTGTGTCGGAAACGCCGGATAAACGGCTTTCACTTCTGCCGCGACAGATTCGAGCAGGGGGCGGGAAAGGATATTTTTTAAGGGTTCTGCCATACTGTAGCGCTGTAGCGCCGACCTCCAGGTCGGCGATGTTACAAGAAGAAATGTACCGCGATTATTAGCCAAAGTTACTCTCTTTGAGATTGAGATAAGTACCGATTGGTGCAATGTAGCATGATCGCGGGGTGTTTCTGCTCTCAGCGTCGCCGACCTGGAGGTCGGCGCTACAGCAGAAACCCCGGCCGGTCCTGGGAAAAGACCGCCGGGGCTCAGACAAAATCAAACTTCCTTGTTTCACACAGCACAATTTCCACTGGTTGGACCGTTCACAGGCGGGCCAACAACAGCAACAGCAGAAACATCCAAATCCACATTTTTTCCGGGTCGATCAGCCAGTTGTCGACAAAATTGCCCCACAAACGGGTCGCATGCCGGCTGAGTGCCAACACGCGGTCGGTGTAGGTTTGACTGACTTGCAGGTACTGGTCGACCACAGCGGGCGACTCCTCTTCCGTAGAACAAGAAGGCAGTACACTGACGGTGGGGGCGCTGGCAGAACTAAAAAAAGGTTGAGCGGCGGTTTTCGGGGTCACCTGGGCCAATGCCCAGCACAGCAAAACGAACAGACGGACAGTTTTCATTTTCACGGGAGATTGCTTTCAAAAATTAGTTGTTGTAATCGCGACACAAAGGTGGGGGCAAAACACCTTGCCCCGAAATCGCATGATTGGGTGAGCGCGGGCGCCGATACTTGACGCAGGCTAACATTTTGATGTTACAGTATTTGGAATTTTGATCTTAAAATACTGAAAATCAATTTTATACAAAAAAGTACACAATTAGCCTTGATTCAGTTAAGCCCCGCGTTTTTAACCCGAATTAACCCTGGGTTGCCGGTCTTTAACGCTATTTAACTTTTAAGGTCAACAAAGACGCCAATGGAAGGCTTTCAGACCCGGCCGATCTTGTCGAGCAGCCATTCGCGCTCTGCCACCAGCGGGGTTTCCTTCACTTTTTTCGCGAGTTTGCGCCGTGCCTCGGCGTCGTTGGGCGCCAGGCGGAGCAGGCGGGCAGTGTAGCGGGCTAGGTTGCGATACATCTCGCGGTGGTAACCCAGTTCGCCGTGGCGGCGCAACCAGGTCATCAGGCTGTCGAGCAGAGAATCCAGGGCGTCGAAGGCATCCTGTTCGTAATAGATTTTGAGCAGCATTTTCCGGCTTTCCAGATTATACATGGCATCGGGAAAACTGACGTCGCGCAGGAGTTCAAGCGTGCCATTGTAGTCGCCGCGGCGGAATCGGAAAACAGCGAGGTTATAGCGGTAAATATTGTCACGTTCGCCGGCAGGTAGTTGAGCGTGGTATTCTTCGAGGAAAGCGGCGGCATCGTCCCAGTGCTGCAAGGCGAGAAAGGTCATCAGGACATTGTTGTAGGTGAATTTGGGCAAATAGCCGCTCTCATCGTGCAACAGTTTTTGTTCAAGGCCCAGCAGATAAAACCCCAGAACGCTTCGGACGGCTTCTTTTTGCCCCTTATTTATGCGCCGGATGTTGTGATTGATGGCCAGGAGCAACAAACCCTTGGCCGCCGCGCGAGGCAGGCCGGGAAGCGCTTCCCGCAGCAAATGGCGAAACTGTTCCGGCAAATCGGTCTCCTCCGGATTGCCCAACATCCGGTATCCCAAATGGTATAATTTGACCATCGGGTTGGTTTCATGCGGGGCGCCGGGCAGGGTTTCGATTACTTTGGGCATCCAGTCGGAGGCGATTTGCATCTGGCGGCGTACAGCACCCTGCGCTTCTGCCATGCAGGCGAGCTGCATCAGTTGGCCGGCGTACCAGTTGTTGAGCGGGGCAGTGAGCGCTTCGGCAGGGAACACCTGGGCGCGTTGCGATTTAATGTCCCATTCATATTTCTCCAGTTCCAGTTCGAACTCGAAAAAATAGCGGTTCAGATCGCCCGCGCCGGTTTGATCCAGCACCTTCTCCGCCTCCCGAAACGCCCGCTGTACGTTTTTACTCAACCCCCGCTTGCGTACGGCGCGCAGCCAGTACAGCTCCCGGCGACCGGAATCTGCCAGGAGTTCCTGTTCGATCAAAAAATCGCGGATAATGCCGAGCAATGCACTCATTTCGTACCGCAATTTGCCATCGGTGTTGGCTCGGCCCCATATCGCCTGCGCCGCTTTGTCCGAGTCTGGCAGGTTTCCGCTGCGCAGACACTCGCAGCAATATTCGAACAGGCGCATGGGCTCCTCCCGATGGTTGACGGCAGGGGAGCGCAACCATTTGCGCAGATTTTGAATCTCCCAGGCGCTCAAAGAGGAGAGGATTTCGTATAATGTGGAATCAGACATGGGTGTTGGGTGTTGGGTGTTGGGTTTTGGCAAAAAGGGTTGTTGCTGCTCTCGGATCAGGTTTTGGGCTTTGGGAGTTGGGTTTTGGCAAAAGGGTTGTTGCTGCTCTCGGGTAGCGTGGCAGGTTTTACTCGTTGCTGCCTGAAAAATCAGAGCGGGCATTTTGCAACGACACTAAAAAGGTCAGGATTTCGGAGAAATCCCGCATTTGTAGCCATGTAATGCCACCGTTTTGCAGGACTTCGGAGAAGTCCTGCATTTGTAAAAAGAAGCCTTGCGCTGCCAGGGAGCGCCTGGTATTTCGACATTCGGCGTTCATTTTATAAAAAAGAATGTCGAACACCGAATGTCGGATACCGAAATACACATCATCCGGTAAATCACTGCTGCCCCCAAACACGCCCCGAGAGCAGCAACAACCCTTTTGCCAAAACCCAATACCCAACACCAAAAACCCAAAACGCTGATTTTCAGTATTAATTGACAAAAATAACAAAAAACTGTTCCGACAAACTCGAATTTTTGATTTTTATTAGCCTGGGGATTACGTTGACTTTTGCATCGTACCAAACATATTTCACCATGAAAAAGAAAATCCTTTTTGCTGCCTGGCTGACGGCTTTGCTGATCGTCGTATGGTCGACTGATCTTTTCAGCCAAAACCAAAAAGTGGTATACCCCACTCCTGCATCTTACCAGAATAGCACGGGTCAAACGCTGCGCCCGACTGCGGATGGGGGGTATATCCTCACCGGCTACGCGGATGATAGCGACAACTTCAGTTTTTACAGGAGCCCTCGGGTGATAAAAATCAATGCCAGCTTGCAACCGGCCTGGGATAATACCTACCTCGATGATCAGGCGCCGGCGGCTGCCATTCGTTATGTCAGCGAAGGTTTCGAACTGGATAATGGCAACTACGCCGTGAGTTTCAGGGATGATTCCTCGGCAGTCGATATGCTGCTGATCGCTCCCAACGGCGACCTGATTAATGCCCTGGAATTGCCACAACTGAGCGCCGACGTGCTGCTGCTTGATTTGCTGCCCGACGGCAACCTGCTGGCTACCCGCAATTTTTTTCAAAGCGGCTGGAAAGCCGGGGTGGTCCACATCGATGCCAACGGGGCAGTGGTGTACAGCAAAGAGATAACCGGCTTGTCGACCAATTACGAGGTGATCCGTTTGAGCAACGGCGATCTCTTGTTTCGCACGTATAGTTTCCAGACCCAGAAATACACCCTGACGCGCACCGATTTTCAGGGCAACATCCTCTGGACTTCGACACCTGCTGCCGGGCTCAATGGCCTGATGGTGGCACTTCAAGGCGGTGGCTACGGTATTTCGCAGGGCTCGACGCCCAACTTTGTCGTGCGGCAATACGACGCGCAGGGCGCGCTTTTGGCAACAACCCCGCCGACGCCGGCCGAAATCAGTCCGAGCCAACTGGCTGCTTATCCCGACGGATCGCTGCTGATCTCCGGCTCCACGGTGACCAACCGAGGCGTGATGGCGCGCTTTCAACTCAACGGCACAGTCGACTGGACGGCTGTAAGCCCCGACGACAACCAGCCCACTCAATTCAAACTACTGGGCAAACCCACGGCCGACGGATGGGCTATCGGTGTGTCCGACGGTGAGATATTTGGCAACCCGAATACCATCCCACACTTCGGCGTGCTGCGCGTACAAGCCAATACGGGCATATTTATCAATACCATCAGCGGCCGGGTGGCCAAAGACAACAACGAAAACTGCCTGGCAGAAGGCAATGAGCCGGGCGTAGGACAAACCCGGGTAACCGCGCACAATGCCCAGGGTGAAGCCTGGGGGGCTTTCTGCGCTGCCGATGGTTCGTACCAAATTTTGGTGCCCGGCGGCAATTATACCCTGACGACCCAATCCGTGTATCCGTTCTTTTTCCTTTGCCCGGATGCCCCGGTCAGCGCCTCCTTCCCGCCCGACGTAAATGGAAGTATAAGTATCGATTTGCCTATACAGTCTCAGGAACTCATCCACCATATTTCCGGCCAGTTGACCCTCGACGAAAACGACAACTGCACGGCCGACGCAGGCGAACCGCCCCTGGCCGGCTGGCATGGCCGCCTGGTACTGAGTTCCGGCCAATACATCAATTTCACGGCAGACAACAACGGCCAATACTCGTTTTTTGTGCCCGATGGCGATTACTCGGTGCGCATCGATCTGTTCAATCAGAGTTTCGGTTTCTGCGGTCCCGACGTGGCCAATATTTCCTTCAACTCGCCCGATCCGCAATCCGTCACGGCCGATTTTATCGCCTTTGCCGAAGTGGATTGCGCGGTGATGAAAACCAGTCTGCATACCACCAACATACGGCCCTGTACAACGGCAGCCGTGTACGTCGACTACCGCAACAACGGCACCATTACGGCTGAAAATGCTACCCTGACTGTGAGCCTCCCACCCTCGCTCAGTTATCTCAATGCCAACCTGGTGCCCGCGGCGGTCAACGGCAACCAAATCCTGTTCAACCTGGGCGACGTACCCCCGACGGCCTGGGGATGGAGCGGCAACCAGATCAAAATCACCGTCGAAGCCGACTGCGATCTGCCGGTGGGCAACCAGGTTTGTATTAGTTCACAGGTAACGCCCAATACGGCTTGTTTGCCCGACTGGGACGGCGCCATCGTCGCGGTCGAGGGTGAATGTGTGGGCGACAGCGCGTTTTTCACCATCCGCAACATCGGCAATGCCCCCAACTCGCAGGCGCTTGATTTCGTCATCGTGGAAGATCAGATCGTACTGAAACAAGGCATGTTCCAACTGCCGGCCGGCGGCTTCGAGGTGCACGGCGTATTGCCGATGGGCACCGATACGGCCGTGACGATCATTGCCGACCAGGAGCCCGGTTTTCCCGGCGATCCTACGGTGACGTTCTCGCTGACGGGTTGCGTCAGCGGCGGCAGTGAACCCAGCGGTTACGGCGGCAACCCCGGACCGTTCAGCGCACAAATCTGCGTGACGGTAACCGGCTCTTACGACCCCAACGACAAGCAGGCTTTCCCGCTGGGCAGTGGCCCCGACCACGTCGTGCAGCCGGGCACCCCGTTGCAATACACGATCCGTTTTCAAAACACGGGCACCGACACGGCTTTTCTGGTCGTGATACGCGACACTCTCTCCGCGTTTCTCGATCCGGGCAGTTTGCAGGTGGAATCGTCTACGCATCCCTACGAGGTATTCCTGTTGGGCGACCTGTTGCAATTCCGCTTTGCCAATATCCTGCTGCCCGACAGCACGACCAACCCGGATGCTTCGTGTGGACAGATCACCTTTACGCTGCATCCTCGTGCCAATCTTCCGCTGGGTACGGTAGTTGAAAACCGGGCCGCTATTTATTTCGACTTTAACGAGCCGATTATTACCAATACCGTGCGCCGTAAATACGACCAGTTGTTCTTCGTATCCACCGACGAAGCAGCCGGAGCGTACCGCCTGCCCGTCCGTATCTTCCCCAACCCGTTTGTCGATCAGGCTACGCTCGAATTGCCGGCCGATGCCCCTGCCGGTGAGTACCGATTTGAACTGTTCGACATGGGCGGTCGCACGTTGAAAAGCCTGACTTTCTCCGATACCCGTACGGTAATCAGCCGCGAAGATCTCCCCGACGGCATCCTCGGCTGGCGCCTGACGCTCGACGGCCGCCTGATGGCCTCGGGACAGGTCGTGGGTGTTAGGTTTTAGGAGTTGGGTTTTGGGAGTTGGGTTTTGGGTATAAAAGGGTTGTTGCTGCTCTCGGGTTATGTTGAGTTCTTGCATTTTCACTGTTGAATTTTTCAATAAACAGCCATGCCAGGAACCTGAATTTCGAAGGAAAACCTGACTTTTACGTATCGTTGCAACCTACCTCCTCTGGTTTTAGACAGCAATAGGTGGAGCCCCGCAACACTACCCGAGAGCAGCAATAACCCTTTTGCCAAAACCCAAAACCCAACGTCCATAACCCAACTTCCAACTCCCGCCATGTTATCACTTGTACGCTTCGGTTTTTGTCTCCTCTTTTTTTGTGCTGCTGTTGCAGTTTGGGCACAGGGAAAAGAACAATTTGAATTTCATCTGCACGACCCCTTTGGCAAACCCGTGGCTGGCGCAACGGTCGATCTCGGCGCCTGCGGCCAGGGCTCTTTGCAGACCAATGCCGACGGCATAGCCTATTTTTCCCTGCCTGCCGGCAGCAACTGCTATTTAAAAGCCAATAAGCCAGGTCTGTCGGAAGTTGTGGCAGCCGTCAAATCCGGACAACCGAAAATCAGCGTCACCACCGGAAACGATCGCAGCGCCGCTTTCGACGGCAGGGTGTACGATGCCCAAACCGGCTGGCCGCTTTCAGGAGTGGTCGTACACGCCAGAAGCCTGACCGGGGTGCATTTTAACATGACCCAGACCAACAACCGCGGGCAATACAGCCTGCGTCTTGATCCGAGAAACGAATACTTGATTACGTATGCCCTCGATGGCTATTCCGACGGTAAATACACCTACCAAACAGCCCGGGAGCCGCTTTCCGGCGCTACTTTGCCCAATGCAAACCTGACGCGTGGCAGCTCCGAATTTATGACCTGGCTGGCCACGCACCCCGGCGGCATACCACCCCGCGCCCGGGTTGAGCCCTGGACGGCGGGCGCCCTCGACGGTTTTTGTATCCAACTGGCTTCGGGACCTGCCAATTTCGCCTCGGAAGCCAACCGCTACGCCGACCTGGCCGAATACGGCAAACTGTACGCAAAACCCGACGGCGAACGCTTCAAACTTCGCCTTGGAATATTTGCCAGTCGGGAAGAAGCCCAGCAGATCGTCGATCGAATCGCGGCACAGTACCCCGGCGTATTTGCCACGGAAGAAACCGGCGCTGCGGAAAAACTGCGCTGGAAAGCCTCAGCGTCCGCACCGGTTACTTATGCACAACCCGGCGCCCCGGCGCCCGTACAATACGCCAACTCCAACCCGGCGCCCGTACCGCAACCCAGTTCTCAAAGCGTCCGCCTGATCGCCCGCAATACCCCGCCGACGCCGCCCGGCACCACGGCCAAGGGCGCCCTAACGTCTCCGTCGGCAACGACAGGCGTGCAGTATGCCGTCGAGGTCGGCGCTTTCAGCACGGGCCAGGCACGGCCGTTGAGCGACTATGCCGCGCTTAGCGACATTGGCCGCCAATACGCCATGATGGACAACGGGGTGGTACGCATCCGGATCGGTGGCTGGAGCGATTTCTCACAAGCCGAACAGGCGAAAAATATCGCAATCGGCAGAGGATTCCGGGAGGCCAGTGTCGTGACAGAAACAGCGGAACAAACCCCGGCCAATACACTTCCGCACCTGGCCTATACGCCGCCTGCCACCTATTCGACGCCAACCCCAAAACCCGCAACCGTTCAAAGCCCGCAGCCGGCTCCTGTAAACAAGCCGGCCCCTCCTGCCCCGGCAAGCGGCCCCCAGTACCTCATCCGCATCGCCGCTTTGTCCAACCCCGACCGTTTCAATCCGGAACCCTATCGCGACCTGGGCGTCATCGAAATGCGCCCGCTGAGCAACGGCATGACCCTGGTGGTCATCAGCGGATTCCGCAATGCCAGGGAGGCCCTGATCGCCGAAGACGAACTGCGCGCCCGGGGCTTAAAAGAGCCTTTTGCTGTAAAAGAAGAAAAAGGGAAAATGGAGCGCCTGAGATAAGTTACGAATTTTTTCGTAGAAAGTGCAACCTGCCGGATGTGGTCGTGGTCTGAATGATAAATGACTTGCTTGTTTCATCAAATTTCACACAGACCATGATTCTTTTTCGCTTTTTCAAAACAGGACTGCTTTGGGCATTCCTGTTACCGGCCCTGTCGTTTGCACAACCCTCCGGCAATGGATTTCAGGATGATACAAAATTCCCCTCCGGCATTCCCGGCGAACGCATTCGCGCCTTAATCGACGCCATCAACAGCGACGATCCGCAACGCATCGGCAATTTTATCAACCAGCATGTATCGGCGCATTTTCGCGATTTCGTCCCAATGGAAGAACACGTGAATGCCCTGCAAGGCACTTACCGGATGACGGGCGGGATCGATTTTTACAGCATCCGCAGCTACACGCCGGCGCGCAAGGAGTTGGTGATGATTGCCAAAGACCGCCTGTTCGGCGGCTGGCACGGTTTTTCCATGACCTTCGAGGGGAAAGACCAACTCATCGACAACCTCAATTTTACCCCCGCCCGTCCACCCCAGGCCGCCGCTGAGCCACCCTTGACGGAGGCTGAAATGGTCAAATCCGTACGACAGAAACTGGAATTGCTTTGCTCCAAAGACGCCTTTTCCGGGTCGATACTGCTTGCAAAAGGCGATCAGGTATTGTTTGAATACGCCTGCGGCGAAGCCAGTAAAACCTACCATGCCCCCAACAACATGGAAACCCAGTTCAACCTGGGTTCGATGAATAAAATGTTTACCGCCACCGCCGTGATGCAACTGGCGGAAAAAGGCAAACTCCGCCTCGACGACCCCATCAGTTTGTACGTCGATGAAAGCTGGTTGCCCAAAAGCATCACCAGCCGGGTGACGGTCCATCATTTGCTGACGCACACTTCCGGACTGGGCAGTTATTTCAACGATACCTACATGAAAAGCTCGCGCGACCTGTTTCGGGAGGTCGACGACTACAAACCGCTGGTGCAGGGCGATACGCTGGCTTTCGAGCCGGGCAGCCGTTTTCAATACAGCAATACCGGCATGCTGCTGCTGGGCGTCGTGATTGAAAAAGCCTCGGGCATGAACTACTTCGATTACGTGCGGCAAAACATCTACCAACCGGCAGGCATGACGCGCACGGATTGTTACGAACTCGACCGCCCGCAAAACAATCTGGCGGAAGGTTATCTCCCGGCGCCCGGCGGCGGCTGGAAAAACAACGTCTTCATGCACGTGCTCAAAGGTGGTCCGGCCGGCGGCGGCTACTCCACCGCGCGCGATCTGCACCGCTTTGCCCGCGCTTTACAAACCGGCAAACTGGTCAGTCAAAACTCGCTCGACAAGATGTGGGAAAGCCACTCGGAAGCCAGTTATGGCTATGGATTCGAGATCGACCAAAATCCGGCCGGGCTGGTCGTCGGGCACGGCGGCGGTTTTCCGGGCCTGAACAGCCATCTCGATATTTTTCAGGGAAAAGGCTACATCCTGGTGGTGATGTCCAATTACGACATGGGCGCCGAAGGGCTGAGGGTCTACGTTCGCAACCTGATTTTAACCCGCCTGAAAAGCTAAAAGAAGCCGAATCCGCTACCTTCGCGGCCCCATGTCGGCCCAAGTCGTATTCAATCTCTACCCTTTCAGCGAGTCTCTGTATTTGCCCTCGGTGTTTCTGGTCCAGACCGGCGCCGGGGGCGAACTCACTTACGCACTTCAGCGCGCTACTCCGGCTACCCTGGCCCCGCAGGGCATCGAATTGAGTCCATTGCTGGGCCAATTGTTCGAACTGGTGGAAATGCTCGTACCGAAGCAGCTCGAAACCCGCTTCAAGCCCCCCAAAGCCAAGGCGCCCACCCCGCTGTCGCAATTGCTCGCCGAGCCGGCCACCAAACCCTTCGTCGAGCGATTTATCCATGAAAAACTCGATGCGCTGTTGTCTGCGCTGGTGCAGCACCAGCTGCCGCTGACGCTCGATCTGGAACGGAAAACCCTGGCCAAAAACGTTCAGGTCGCTTTTGCCCCCGACGAACTCGTGCCGCACATCGCCTTTACCAAAACCGCCGAAGGCGTCGAATACAGGTTTCAACTGGGCACCGAAGATGAAAAATGGCCCATCCGCAGCCGCGAGGTATTGCCGCTTACCAATACCGACCCTGCCTGGTTGCTGATCGATTATGTGCTGTTCCGGGTGCCCGGCATCAACGGCAACATGGTGAAACCCTTCCGCACCAAAGACGTGGTGCATATTCCACCCGACAAGGCGCGGGTGTATTTCAGGCAGTTTGTCGCCAAAAGCGCCGGCCGCACGCGTATCGAAGCCGAGGGTTTTGCCCTGCACAATACCCGCCAACTCGATGCCACCCGCATCAGTCCGACCGAAAACGTGCTCGAAAACGCCTGGTACCTGAAACTCGTCTTCCTGTACCCCGGCGCTGAATTTCCCTACGGCGACCGCCGCGAACACCACACCGCCGTCGATTTTGCCGACGATGGCAGCGAGGAAGTCGTGCTCCGGCAAGTGCAGCGCGACGCCGCGCTCGAACAACAACGCATGGATTTTCTGGAAAAACTGGGACTGGAAAAGGAAGGGAGATTGTGGCGGGTAGGGGAGATAGTGGCTGACAACGCATCCCTCTCTCATGGCCCCACCCCCAGCCCCTCCCCCCAAGGGGAGGGGAGCCAATCCGAGCTCATAGCCGCTCCACTCCCCGGAGGGGGTGGGGTTTTCGGAGGGGCCGGAGCCATATCCGGCGCATCCTCCCTCGAAACCCTCCTCCACTGGCTTTCCACCCACAAAACCCTGCTCGAAAACAACGGCTTTGTACTTGAATCGCCCACGGTGGAAGGCAAGCCAGTGGCCTTGCTCAATGCCCGCCTGGACCTCAGGGCGCAGGCTGCCGGCGACTGGTTCGACGTGCACGGACGGGTGGAAGTGGGCGCGTTTTCCTTTCCTTTTAAAGCCCTTTGGCCCAATTTGCGGCGCCGCGACCGCTTTTACCGGCTGCCCGATGGCGCGTATTTTCTGATACCGGAAACCTGGTTTGCGCGCTATGCCGAACTGGCGGAAGCCGCCCAGGATGGCCCGGAGGACGCGTTGCGTTTGCCCAAAGCATTGTTTACCCTTTTGCAAAATGCGGGCCTCGGACAAGCGACGGAAGGCGTGGATTTCCCGGAAATCGACCCGGAAAAAATTGATTTTCAACCCTCTTCCGATCTCAAAGCCGATCTCCGGCCTTACCAATTACAGGGCGTCAAATGGCTGGTGGGCCACTACCGGGCCGGCTTCGGCGCCTGCCTGGCCGACGACATGGGACTGGGCAAAACCCTGCAAACCATCGCTTTGCTGCTGTATGCCAAAGCGCAAAGAGGCGACGACGGGGCGGCGGCAAATTCGGCAACCCAACTGGATCTTTTCCACTCGTACCGGCAGGAACTTCGCCCGTTGAATGCCCTCATCATCCTGCCGGCCTCGCTGGTATTCAACTGGCAAAACGAAATCGGGCGATTTGCGCCCTCCCTGTTCACCTACGCCCACATTGGCCCCAAGCGCCTGAACGATGCGCGCGCACTGGCCGGCCACGACGTGGTGCTCACCACCTATCACACCGCCCGGCAAGACCTGGATTTGCTGTCGAAAGTCAACTGGCACGTCATCGTACTCGACGAAAGCCAGCAGATCAAAAACCGCGCGTCGGAAGTGTCGAAAGTGGTGCTGAGCCTGCGCGCCGACTGCAAAATTTCCCTTTCCGGAACACCCATCGAAAACTCCCTGAGCGACTTGTGGACGCAGATGGAATTCATCAATCCGGCCACTTTGGGCAGTTTCAGCGCGTTCCGGGAACAATTTATCGTACCCATCGAAAAACGCGACGACCCGGTGGCCAAGCAGCGATTGTTCAGCCGCGTCCGGCCGTTTTTCCTGCGCCGCACCAAGGAACAGGTGGCGCCAGAGTTGCCGGCGCTGAGCGAACAATTGTTTTTTTCTGAAATGAGCGCCGCACAGGAAAAACTGTACGAGCGCACCAAGTCGGCCGTGCGCAACGAAATCCTGGCCTTGTTCGACGACCCCAAAACCCGCGTCCTGGCCTTGCAGGCACTCACCCGCCTGCGCCAGATCGCCTGCGATCCGCGCCTGATCGAAGCGGATTACGCGGGCGGCTCCGGCAAATTCGACGACGTGCTGGCGCAATGGGACACGGTGCGGCGCGCAGGGCACAAGGTGTTGTTTTTCAGTAGTTTCGAGCG
>JAEUUU010000125.1 GCA_016787345.1 Saprospiraceae bacterium
CCGGGCTCCAAGCGACAAATTTTGTTTCAGGCTTCGTTAAAATTTTCGCCATAGGCACCCGGCTATGGCTGCAAATTTTGCCTTGCCTGAAACAAAATTTGCTCGCTTTCGCCTCGGCACTGAAATTTAAACATGCTCTTATTTATTCATAACAACATTGAGCGGCGCCCCGGTTTGGGGGTAGGCGGGTTTGGTCAGCAGTTTGTAGCCGGCCCTGGTGAATTTGACTTCGTATTGTTTTTGCTGCAGGGGTTCGGGGATGGCTATTTCGTAATAACCGGTCTCGTCGGTGGTATCGCGCAGCGCGCCGATAGCCGCCACGACGCCGGGCAGGGCCTTGTCGCCCGCAAGCACGGTGCCGAATACTTTATCGAGTCCTTGCAGGGCCACTTCGAGGTAAATGCTGCCCTGGGGCTCGACGCGGTAACTGCGCCCGGGCCGGGTGGCGTGATAGGGTTCGGAAAAATCCACGTCGATGCGCACGCTGTCGCCCACGACGAGGTTTTGGAAAAAAGCCTGGCCGTATTCGTTGATGGAGGCGCGTTTTCGCTCTCCGCCGGGCACGTCCATGATTACGGAACCCTGTTGCCGCGGGATCATGTCGTGAGTTCCTTTTTTGCCGTGTACAAACACGGTGACGCTCGTTGTTTTGGGTTCGTTGCAGGGGCTGTCGTCTTTCACCACGCCGGCGGGATTGACCAGATAGACCAGGGCGGTAATCCCGATGGCGCTTCCGGCTTTCAGTCCCTTGAATTCGAGGTGAAACACCCCGGGCAGCAGCGTGGCGATGCCGCCGGCGCCCAGGGCCATCAGGAGGCGGAAGGTGTTTTCTACCGATGCGCTCGGGCAGGGCAAAAAGGCGGCCAGGGCAATCGCCGGGCCCAGCAACAGAAGCAGTCCGATGATCCAGGGCAGATTCGACACCGGGCCGGCTGCGGTCGTCGGTGGCGTTGCCGGCGCCGGGGAGGTAGTGTTGCCGGTTGAAGGGGGAGGATCATTCACGGGCGGCGCGGCGGCAGGCTGCAATACGTCGGGCAAACGTTCGATCAGGTCTTGCAGGGCCAACTGGATGGCGTTGAAACGCTGGAAGTAGGTATCGTTGTCGATAATACCCAGCGAACGATCCTTTTGCAGGCTGTTGAACCTGCCGGCCTGGTGGATGATGTCCTGGCGGAGGTACTTGTCGTCCAGTTCGTTTGCAATTTGCTGCAGGGCATCCACTACCTGCGCGGTGTCTCCATTGGACAGCCATTGGCGGAGTACGACTTTTTTGGGCGGCATAAAATTTTATTTGAGCAATAAAGATATGAGCATGTATGGGATATTTCTGCCGGGCTCAAACGTGTTCTTAGAAAAGGAACATACCAGAAGCGCTCGGCAAGAACCAGTTGGTTATTCCTGATTCAAGCAGCAAAAACGCGGTTTTGTTTGACCGATAATTGTACCCCTCGCACACTTTTTTCGATGTGGCGTCTTGTATTAGGGTAAATTTGTAACGTATGGCCGCGTATGGCCATACCCCTTGCTGCTTTTCAAGACCTAAAATGCACTGATGAAAGATTTAACCACGATTATTTACTGCATCTTTCTACCCATGTTATCCCTGCAAGCGCAATCAAAAGGGGATTTTACCTGGGTAATGGGGTATCCTCCCAATGATTCTGCCGGTGGATTTGGAGGGACGATTCTGGATTTTAGTCCCGGAATAAATATGAGATTTTTCAATACATATACTTTCGTAGGGAATAGTGCCCAAATTTGCAATGAAGAGGGGCAAACCGTTCTTTATACTAATGGTTGTAAAATACTTAATTCAGAACATGAAGTTATATCAAACGGCGATGGATTAAACCCGGGTCAATTTTATGACTTTTGGTGTGACAGGTACGAAGTTGACTATGGATCTCATCAAGGTTTACTAGCCTTGCCCTTGCCCGGCCATCCCGACAAATATTATCTGTTTCATTTGGCCTTATATAGGCTGCCGGGGCCGCCCTGGACGGAATATTTGCGCGATTTTTATTCTACCCGCATCGACATGAGCGCCAACAACGGCCTCGGAGCGGTGGTAGAAAAAAACCGGCTGATGTTGCAAGACACGAACCTGATCGACAATGTGACGGCTGTAAGGCACGGCAACGGCCGCGACTGGTGGGTCGTGCTGCCCCGGGGAGCGTCCGACCTGATCTACACCTTTTTGCTCACGCCCGAGGGGCTGCAAGGGCCATTCGAGCAACGCATCGGGGTTTCTACCAGCGTACGGGAGTTTTCGGGCGGGCAAATCGTGTTTTCACCCGACGGAAGCAAATTCGCCCGGGTAAGCGCTTCGCCAGACGGGATCGATATTTTCAATTTCGACCGTTGTTCGGGCAAGTTCAGTTGCCCCCGGCGTTTGCCTCCGCCCGACGACCCGCGGGGGGCTTTGGGGGGGGTGGCCATTTCGCCCAACTCCAGGTACCTGTACGTATCGGCTACCGTGAAGATGTTTCAATATGACCTGTGGGCCGGAGACATTGCGAGAAGCAAAGTATTGCTCGGCGAATATGACAATTTTCTGAGTAATGGGCAATTATGGACAACGTTTTACCAGCAGCGCCTGGCGCCCGACGGGAAAATCTACATGAGCGCCCCAAACGGGGTAAAATACCTGCACGTTGTTCATCAGCCTGATTCTGCCGGGTTGGCTTGCGATTTTCGCCAGCACGACCTTGAACTACCCACACACAACGGGTTTTGTCTGCCCAATTTCCCGTATTTTAGACTGTACGACGCGCCGAACAGCCCTTGTGACACCCTGGGAATCGATGCTCCCGCCGCCGAATGGCAACCCTGGCTGCCGGTCGACCGCTTGATTTTACAGCCTAACCCGGTATCGTCCGGACAGGTTACGGTGCGTTATTCGCCGTGTTCGGGCGGGCGACTCAACGTGTACGATCTGGCGGGCCGGCGATTGTTGTCGGCCATTGCCGGGCAAGAGGGTGAATACACCATCGATTGTTCGGATTGGCCGACAGGCATGTATATCGTGAGTTTTATGCCCAATGGCTCGGCATGTCGGCCGGAGTCGGCCAAACTTGTCGTGGCGAGGTAAGGTCTGCTATACCTTACTCCTCACCCTCTCCCACTCGCCCCCACCAGCTCCCGCAATGCCGCATTGAACCCCTTTGCTTTTTGCAGGGCTTCGAGGCTCAGGTGCATGCGGTAGCGCCAGTAGTGCTTCGGGTTGGCGGGCACGTTGATGCGCTCCTCGGCCGGTTGCTGGCGGCGCAGATCGCCGTCCATACTCAGCAGATCCTGGATTTGGAAAATGGCCCACATGGCCGGCGAGTGGAAATGCTGCGCCAGAATGGTGCGCGCCACCCAGGGTTCGCAGAAATAGGGGGCGCGGCCCTCGTAGCCGAGTTGTTCGTTGAAAAAACGCTGCGTCAGGTCGCGGTCTTCCTCCCACCAGCCGCGAATGGTGCTCATGTCGTGGGTCGAAGGGGTGACCACGGCGAGATAGGGCGCGTCTTTGGGGTGGAAAAAAGTGCGGCCTGCCTGCTTGGGCATGCGCTGGATCTCCAGACTGAGGATGCCCAGGGCGCGCATCACGTCGGGTACGCAATCGGGCACCATGCCCAGGTCTTCGCCGCAGACGAGCATTTCGGTGGAGCGTTTCAGTTCGGGCAGTTTTTCATAGGCTTCCTGCGCCCAGAAATCATCCTGGCGGCGGAAGAAATAATTGACGTACAGGGCTTTGAGCGGCTCTTTTACTTCGTCGGGCAGGAAACGGAACGATGAAGTTTTTTCCATGCCGATCCGAAAAGCAAAACCCTCGGGATCGGGCGTGTCGAGCAGGATCACGTTGGCGATGAGGTCGTACAGCCCGTCGCGAACGCGCATGTTTTCCTCGGGGGCGAGTGCGGGAGCGGCTTTTGTTTTGCCCGCGCTTTTTTTACCGCCGCTGCCGGCTGCCGGCAGGTTTTCGAACCACTGTTCGACTTTTCGCTGGGTATCGAATTCGGGTTTGAGGGTGTATTGGCTTTGCCCCGACCAGTGCCCGCCGTCGGGCGTTTGGTCGAGAAAGCCCCGGCGCACATGATCGGCCAGATCGCCGAAGAGCTCGTGCAGCACGGCATCGTTGATGTAGGGGCGGCACAGGCGTTCGCGGCTGAAACCGATACCGGCTTCGTAAAATTCGCCCTCCCTGACCGGTATGGCGGGCACGAAACGGCCCAGGATACCCTGTACGGCATCCAGCGGAATGCTCCAGATGCGGAAAAAGCCCAGGATATGGTCGATGCGGAAGGCGTCGAAATAACCGCTCATCTGGGCGAAACGGCGGCGCCACCAGGCAAATCCGTCCTGTTTCATACGTTCCCAGTTGTAGGTCGGGAAGCCCCAGTTCTGGCCAGCCACGGCAAAGTCGTCGGGTGGCGCGCCGGCCTGCTGGTCCATGTGGTAAAGTTCGGGTTCCACCCAGGCGTCGCAGGAATGGCGGTAAATACCGATCGGAATATCCCCTTTCAGGGCCAGTCCGCGCGAATGAGCATACTCGGCAGCCGCTTTGAGTTGGCGGTGCAGGTGCCATTGCACAAAATAGTGGATGGCGATCTCGTCGTGATGGGCGGCCGCGGGCGCCGTCAGCTGGTCGATTTCTTTGGCCGAATAACGGCTGTATTGCGGCCAGTTGGCAAACTCGACGCTGCCGTATCTGGCTTTGAGGTAGCAAAACGCCGCGTAGGGCACGAGCCAGTGGCGGTTGTCGGCGAAATAAGCCTGGTAGGCTTTGTCTTTGGCCCAGTCGGCTTTTTGTTCGGCAAAAAGCAGCCGGATCATCGCCCATTTGTCTTTCAAAACCGCCTCATAATCCACCGCATCGAGGGCATTGAGGGATTTTTGAAGTGCGGCGAAGGGTTTGAGCAGGGCCGCGTGTTTTTTACCGGCTACTTCGGCCAGGTTGAGGTAAACGGGATGCAGGGCAAAGGCCGAAATCGCGGCATAGGGATAGGAATCGGTCCAGGTGTCGGTGGCGGAGGTGTCGTTGACCGGCAGCAACTGGATCAGTTTGAGGCCCACCGACCGGCCCCAGTCGGCCAAAGCCGGCAGGTCGGTGAATTCACCCACACCGTAACTGTTGTCGCTGCGCAGACTGAATACGGGGATGGCCACTCCTGCGCCGCGCCAGTCGGGTCGGGGCAGCCGGACGAAGCCGTCGTTGAGTATGGTCAGGCTGCCTTCCGGCGAGGCGTACAGCGGGCGGTTGGGACCGTCTTCAAAGCCCAGAAAGCGGTGGCCGAGGGCATCCCATACGCCGTATTTGTAGCCGAGGGGGAATTCGTCGCGGGAAAGATCGAGCCGGGTCGTCCACCAGTCGCCCTCGCGGCGCAGCAACAGGGGCGCCGCGCTGTCCCAGTTGCGCAGTCCGACGCCGTGGCCGAGCAGGCAGACCGCCTGTCCGGGCTGGAGCATCGGGGCTTTGACGCGGAAAAGGTGAGCCTCACCCCCCGGCCCCCTCTCCAAAGGAGAGAGGGAGCGCCCCTCACTTGAGATCGCCTCCCCTTCTCCTTTGGAGAGGGGGCCGGGGGGTAAGGCGTGAGCAGCCATAAATATCTCCCGAAACGGCTGGGTCAAAAACGCATTTTCCACCGCGCCGGCTTCTTCCCAGAAATCGATGACGTGAATTTCTGTCGAGCGGGTGGCGCCGGGATCGAGTTCGTGCCATTTGCCCAGTTCGCCGCGGGAATGGCCGGCGGGGCCATCGACCTGATATTGGTAACGCAGCGCGCCGGCCGGGACCTCGATCAGTTCGGAGGCCCAGATTTCGCTGTTGAGGTAGAGGAGGGGGAAACGTGCCGGGCCTTTTTTGAGGCCTTCGAATTGGATCGACAGCGATTCGCCGGGTTGGGTGGAGAAGCGGAGATAGAAACGGATTTTCATGGACGATTGCCGCGCCTTTTAGGGGAGAGGGCGCGCAAATTTAGAGCGCATTTCTATCAAAAAACGACTGAAAAAGAAGAATTTACCCTACCCACCCCTCTTTCATCGCCTTCAAAATCGCCTCCGTTTTCGAATTGACCTGCAGTTTGTCGTACACATTGCGAATGTGCGAGCGCACGGTGTCGAGACTGATGCCGAGTTCGTCGGCGATGAGTTTGTAGCTGTACCCTTTCATGAGGCCGCGCAGGATGTCGAGTTCGCGGGCGGAGAGGTCGTGGTCGGCTACGATGGGTTTGACCGGTTGCTGAAAAAACTGCAACACCTTGCGGGCCACGGTGGAGGTCATGGGCGAGCCGCCCTTGTGCACGTCGAACACCGCTTGTACGATCTCGCCGGGCGGGGTGTTTTTGAGCAGATAACCGCTGGCGCCGCTGCGCAGGGCCTGGAAAATGCGCTCGTCGTCGTCGAATACGGTGAGCAGCACGACCTGTATATTCGGGTTGATCTCTTTGACAATGGGCAGCGCTTCGAGGCCGGTCATGCCAGGCATATTGATGTCCATCAGCACCACGTCGGGCTGGTGGGCGGCCAGGTCGGTGCGGATGTTGTTGACGTGCGGCAGGGCGGCTCTCAGATCGAGGCCGGCAGTGGCTTGCAGCAAAAACGAGATGCCTTCGCGCAGGTCGCGGTTGTCTTCGTACAGCAGGACTTTTATGGGCGTATTCATAGACAAACACAAAGGTAGCGTGGGAAAGACAGCCCCGGCAACCGCATAATCATGTTAAAGTAGCGTAGATCAATCCGGCTGACTGACCACCGCGATACATTTCAGTTCGATGGCGATGGGTGTCGGCAGCCGGTCGATGCCCACGGTTGTCCGGCAGGGCAGGTTATCGTGGAAATAGTCGGCGTAAATGCGGTTGAACGTGGGGAAATCGCGTTCCAGATTGGTCAAAAACACCGTTACGTCTACCAGATCTTCCCAGCGGGCGCCGGAGGCTTCCAGCACGGTGCGCACATTGCGAAACACGGAGTGAACCTGCGCCTCGAAGTCGAATTCCGTATAGTTTCCCGCCGGAGAAAGCACCAGTCCGGGCACTCCGTCGGTCTCCGGATCGCGCGGACCGATACCCGACAAAAAGAGCAGATTGCCCACGCGGCGGGCATGCGGGTACAACCCGACGGGCTTGGGTGCATTGGAAGCGTGAAATTTTTCGGAAACAGACATTTTGAATGATAAATGATAAATGATGAATGATGGATCTGTGGTGAAAGGGGCGGTCGTACTTTTACCCTGTAAAAGTATTGTCTGCCATTCATCATTCATCATTTATCATTCATCATTACTCATGTCGCTTTGGGGAATTGATCTCGGTGGAACCAAAATAGAAGGCGTCGTGCTCGAAAGCCGCGCCAACCCGCGGCCGCTGGCCCGTCTGCGCATCCCGACCGAAGCCCATCTGGGTTACGAACACATTTGCCTGCAAATCAAAAAACTGGTCGACCTGCTGCGCGCCGAAACGGGCCTGGCGCCGGAATACGTCGGCATGGGTCACCCGGGCACACTCGACCCGGTGATCGGCGCCATGAAAAACGCCAACACAACGGTGCTGAACGGCCGGCCGCTCGACCGCGACCTCGAACAACTCCTGGGCGTGCCGGTGCGGATGGCCAATGACGCCAATTGTTTTGCGGTGGCCGAAGCCCTGATGGGCGCCGTGCCGGAAGCACTGCCCGGCGCAGAAGTGGTCTTCGGCGTCATCCTGGGCACGGGTGTGGGCGGCGGATGGGTCGTCGGCGGCAAGGTGCTCAACGGCCGCCAGGGCCTGGGAGGCGAATGGGGCCACAATGTGCTCGATGAAAACGGCGAGCCGTGTTATTGCGGCAAAAAGGGTTGTGTGGAAGCCGTCATCTCGGGCCCGGCGCTCGAACGTTTTTATGAAAAAACAAGCGGACAGAAACGCCCGCTCCGGGAAATCGTCGAACGCGCCGAAGCCGGCGACGACCCGGCTGCCGTACAAACCCTCGACCGCCTCGTGCACTATTTCGGCAAGGCTGTCGCCGTACCCATCAATATGATCGACCCGGATGTGATCGTGCTGGGCGGCGGCGTGGGCAATATCGCACGGCTGTACACCGACGGCGTGGCAGAAGCCCGCAAATACATCTTCGATACCCGCCCGGAAAAACGTTTGGAAACCATTTTCCTGCGACCCAAACTGGGCGACAGCGCAGGGGTGTTCGGGGCGGCGCTGCTTTAAAACAGGTTCTTGAAAAAAATTATCGTAAAAATACGATGGCATGACTTTAGTCACGCCATCTCAAAAATTTTTGCCGTCAATTTTATCCCGAAATTCATCACCATTTAAATTTCGGGAATATGAAAACGCTGTTTATTTCGATCGCCGCGTTCCTTACGCTGGGCGCCGTGGCGTTGCCCCTCACGAGTTGCCGTGACGGCAATGACTTTACCCCTCGCAACATGCTCCAGTTGCACAACGGAGATGGAAACACAGACATCAACCTGGCCGATTGTCAGTTTAACCTGAATAATTTGCCGGTCGAGAACCTTAGCGAAGCGGAAAAAGCGAGTTTGCTTTTTATGCGCGAAGAGGAAAAACTGGCACGCGATGCCTACATCAAATTTTACGACAAGTGGGGGTTGAATGTCTTTAATAACATTCAGTCGAGCGAACAAACGCACATGGACGCCGTGCTGCAACTGATTCAAAAGTATTACCTCACCGATCCGGTGGGCGCCAATAGCGTAGGCGTATTTGCCGACGACAGCCTGCAGGCACTGTACAACCAATTGATTCCTATTGGAGAACAAAGCGTCGTCAATGCGCTCAGCGCTGGCGCACTGATTGAAGAAGTGGATATTGTCGACCTCAAAAATGCGCTGAACGGCGTCGTGGACAATCAGGATATCCAGCTGGTGTACGACAATCTGGGCCGGGCTTCCCGCAACCACCTGCGCGCCATGGTCAGAAACCTGGCCAATCGGGGCGTCACCTATGTCCCGCAACGCCTGAGCCAGTCTGAATACGAGGCCATTATCAACGGCGACTGGGAAACGGGCAATTAATCCCCCTCATTTTTCATCCATAAATTATTGATCATGAGAATCTTGCATTTTGTCCTGTGGATAGGAGCTCTTGTGTTGCTCCCCCTCGGCGCCTATGCCCAGCGCGGAAGCGGCGGCTGGTGCTCTTCGAATAATTACAGCAGGCTTTTCAACCCGCAAAGTATCGTAGAACTTAAAGGCACGATCGTAGCGGTAGAGAAAATCACTCCCGAAGCCGGTATGTCGACGGGCATTCACCTGGTCGTCAAAACCGAACGTTCGGGCAATATGTCGGTGCACCTCGGCCCCTCGTGGTACATTGACAATCAGGATGTTCAGTTTTCGAGCGGCGATTTGATTGTCGTAAAAGGTTCGAAAATTACGTACAACAACGCGCCGGCCGTTATCGCCGTCAGCGTGACCAAAGGCGATCAGGTGCTCACCCTCCGCGATAAAAAGGGCAATCCTGCCTGGAATGGATGGCGAAAAGGCAGAAGGCAGTGAGCGGGTTAATGAGATCGTCACATAAACCTGGGGCCGAGCACCCCTGAGTAAGGTTTCACGCATTGGATGCAGAGGCGCAGCGTTTGGGTTTGTCTTGATTTGTTCCTTTGCGTGAAATACAAACCCCTCTCTGTGTCTCTGCACCTCTGCGTGAAATATTAAAAAAATAGCACGCAGAGAGACACAGAGAGGGGTCTGTTTTGATTGCTCTCATAACGTGCTTTTCGATCGCTATGCGATACCTCATCCGCCTTTGCGCGCCTGGCGTGAAACACAAGCCCCTCCTCGTGCAATTTAAAAAACAGAGACCCCGCATCCTTCGTATGAAATCCCAAGCGATAAGTCCGATTTACCGCACCGGCGTCATCCTGAGATCGAGCGTAGAGAAACCGCCCGCTTCAAAATGCTCCACCCTGAGCCGGTGTTTGCCGTTCAGCGAGACAATTACCTCATCTGTGGCCGGCTCGTGCACGTCCCAGTGGTCGATCAGGCGCTTGCCATCGAGATAAAGTCGCGCGCCATCGTCGCTGCACAGTTCCAGTTTGTAGCGGCCTTTGGCGATGGTAAATTCCGTTTCGGCAACAGTGGCAAAATGCTCGGCATCGACGCCGTCGGCGGGTTTGTCCCACCAGGCAAAGGCCAGTTCGGGTACAGTTTTTTCCGCTGCGGGCGTTTGCCGGAGTAGTTTGTCGAAGCCGGCCGGGTTTTTCAGCGGATCGCTCTCGTCGGTGTAATTGAAAAAGCGGAGTTTCCAGGAAAAGGTTTTTTCAAACCGCTGGAAGTCAAAAGCATACGACTTCCCGGGCGGGATGATTTCACCAAAAACGGTGGTTGCTGCCTGATCGCCGATGTATTCGAATTGCAGCCAGATACCGTCTGCTTTCGGATCGCGCTCCACTTCAATAAGCGCCGGGAAGCCAGGTGTGACCGATTGCATGGTTGCTACGCCCTCGCTTTTCAATACCCCCCAACGTCCTTTCGGGCCGTAGAGCCGGATGCGGTATTGGAGTCCTTCGACCGATTCGAGCACGGCGATGGGGCGTTGGAAATCATAGGGCCCCCATTCGCCCACGATGATCTGGTTGCGTCCCCTGGGCCAGTCGGGCGGCAGGGCGGCCAATATGCCATCGGGAAGGCTGTCGGGTTCTTTCAGGCTGCGCACCGGGGTGAGCAGGGGTTCGTAGGGATCGGCGGGCGCCTGTCCGGGGTGACTGAAATTGAGGTTGCGCTGCGGGGCCAGCTCGGGGTTCGCCCAGGCGTCTTCTATTTTGGCGGCGGGTGCGTACAGGTCGTTGCGGACAAACTGGAGTTTATCGTTTGCCTTGCCGGTTTCCAGCAGCCGGTCGAAGTTCCAGAACAGGTTTTCGCCGTTCAGGGTGATGTTTTGCGAAGCACTGATTTTCAGCGGTTTTCGCACATTGACAAACACATTCCGGTCGATATGATTGTCGCGGCTGCGGGTGTCGCGGTGTTGGGCATAACCCCAGTCGGCGGGTTGTTGGTCGCGCGCCCAGAGCTGGATGCCGGTGGAGTCGTCGGCAAAATAGTTTTGCAGAATGGTGTCCTGCTGCCCGTGTTCGATGGCGATCCCGGTGCGGCAATTGGTGATGAGATTGCCCCAGATCAGGGTTTCGTAGCTGTAACCGCCCCAAATGCCGTAGGTGCATTCGGTAATCATGTTGGCCTGGATGCGGTTGCGCGAAAAGGTCACTTCAATGCCGTTGGTGGGGGCGTGCGAGAAGTCGTTGCCAAAAATGTAGTTGTCGTTGCAGCCGCCCTGGCCCTTGTCCATGGTGCTTTGGCCTGCCCAAAGGAACAGGCCGTCGCCGGAATGCGTGGCCGAGTTGAATGCAATGAGGTTGTTGCTGCTCTGTTCGTACAACAGGATACCGGCCGAGTCTTGCCCGCGCTGGTAAAAACCATGCGAATAGCCGCGCACATTCCAGTCGAGTCGGTTGTGCATCAGGCGGTTATTGCTGCTGCGGTACAGGCCGATGCCCAGCCCGGAATTGAACTGGAAGGTATTATTGTACACCAGGCCGTCGTTGCAGCGGTTGAGGAGCAGGGCGTTTTGGCAGGCTGTGACGCGGCAGTTGCGCACGGTAGGGCGCTGGCAATTGTCGAGATACATCGCAGCCCCGTAGCGCAGCCATTCGCCCTTGTCGTTCTGGTGGTAGCTGAGCCAGTCGGAGAAATCCTCCCGCTCGCGGATGGAGCGCAGTCGGGGGCGGTAATTGTAGGAAAAATCGCAGTTGTCGAGGGTCAGCCCGGCAGCGTCACGGGCCAGCAGAGCCACTTTGAACCCACGGACGCGAGCGTTTTTGAGGGTCACGTTTTGTCCCGTGACGAGTATGGCCAGGCCGGTAAACAGGTCGGGTCGCGCGGGGTCGGCCGTGCTGCGCAGATCGGCGTTTTGAAAATCGACGACGATGTTGTCGCCCGCGATCGTGACGACACCCTGGGCGGCCTTCTCGCCCTGCGGGTTTTCTCCGGGTTTGAGCCGGTACGTCTCGGGGATGATACGGCACGACTGACTAATTGCCAGACCCGGTACCAGCCTGATTTCGGGGTTTTGTGCCGATAAAAGGCAGGGAAAAACAAGTAAAAGAAGAAGTAGTCGGCGCATAAAGAGCGGTTCAATTTCTGGCAGACGATGAGCTGGCTTTTTCCTTTCCATCGAGCACGTCGATCACGGCCTGTTTCAATTCGTCGTAATCGGGTTCTTCCGGGAACCGGAACTGGATGTAGGTGTAGTGCTTTTTTCCTTTGTCCATACCCAGCACGTAGTGGGATTCGCCGGATCTGACCGCGGCGCTCGATTCGGTTTGCAGGGTCAACTCGGTTTTACCTTCTTTATTGAACAGGTAAAAAACGTGTTTGTAATACAAAAGTCCCGAACTGACGTAGCGCTCGTACACCATGACCCGCTGACCGTTCCATTTAAACTGGTCAATGCAAAAGTCTTCGGACATGTTTTTCGGCAGTTTTTTAGCCCGCCAGGCAGAATACAGGATGGGTTTGAGGGCGTCGCCGTTGGCGTATTGTTTTTGCGCGTAGTAGACCTGAATCAACAGCGAAACAGCCCTGTATTCAGTCGGCGCCAGCAGCAGGAATTCTTTCAGCGATTTTTCCGCCAGCGGCAATTGTCCCTCGTGATAGCCCAGGAACCCGATGTTGTAGAGGCATTCCAGGTATTCGTCCGAATCGGACTCCACCTTTGTTTTGGCGACTTTGAATGCTTCGATGGCCTCTGCGTTGCGGTCCATGTCGGAAAGCAGGTTGCCGATCTGTACGTAAGGGCGTCCGGGGCAATCGGGCAGCGTCAGGGCGTGCTGGTAAAAGATCAGGGCGCTGTCCAGTTTGTTCCAGATGTAATAAAGGTCGCCTTTCCACGACCAGAAGAAGGGTCTGTTCGCGTCGATTGCAATTGCCCGGTGAATGGAGGAGAACGCCTCGGCGCTGTCTTTCAGAAAATAACCGGCCTGGGAGCGATAAAACCAGGCGGTGGCGTATTTCGGGTTGCGGTCGGTTGCCTGTTTGAAATAAATCTGGGCATTTACCTCATCGTCCTGGTTGTAATAGGCGCGACCGACAATAAACAGGCTGGTGTCGCTGAGTTTGCCGGCTGTCGGCGCCAGTTGGAGAATTTCTTCGTAAGCGTCGCGGTCGTACAGTTCCCTGAGGCGCTCATCGATCGATTGGGCTTCGGCGCTCAGCGTCCAAAGCAAAAAAAGGCAGGAAAAGGCTGTTTTCAGTGCAGTCATAACGTCGATTTTGGATTCGTATGGCTGCAAAGTAGCGGAATAAACCAATGCCGCGCTGTGAAAATTGCCGTTTACTCCACTTTGATCGAGCTTTTTTCAAGCACTTCGGCGTAGTAGGCTTCGTATTCGGGGAGGATGTTGTGAATGTCGAAACGACGGGCCTGCGCGAGGGCGTTTTTGCGGAATTGCTGCAACATTTCGTCGTCGCTGAGCAGGCGAATGGCATTGCGGGCCATATCGGCTACATCGCCTACGTCGCTGAGAAAGCCGGTGACGCCCTGAATATTGACCTCCGGCAAGCCGCCGCCGTTGGACGACACGACGGGCACTTCGCAGGCCATGGCTTCGAGGGCGGCGAGACCAAAACTTTCGCTTTCGGAGGGCATGATAAAGAGGTCGCAGATCGCCAGCAGTTCTTCTATGGCGTCTTGTTTGCCCAAAAAGCGCACATCGGCGCCGATACCGAGTTCGCGGCAGAGGCGTTCGGCGTTGGATCGTTCGGGGCCGTCGCCCACCATGAGCAAGCGGCAGGGCAGGGCGTCGTGTACGAGTTTGAAAATATGAATCACGTCTTCTACGCGTTTGACGCGGCGGAAGTTGGAAGTATGCACGAGGATACGCTCGCCCTCAGGGGCCAAAATGGTTTTGAAGTGGTCTTTGTTGACTTTTTTAAACCGTTCAAAATCAATGAAATTGTAAATCACCCTGATGTCGCGTTCGACGTTGAACAGCCGCAGGGTATCGTCTTTGAGGTTTTGCGAAACGGAGGTCACCCCGTCGCTTTTGTTGATACTGAACTCCACCACCGGGGCGAAGCTGCGGTTGTTGCCCACCAGGGTGATGTCGGTGCCGTGCAGGGTGGTGACCACCGGCAGATAACGACCCTGGGTCAGCAGTATTTTTTTGGCCATATAGGCTACGGCAGCGTGCGGAATGGCGTAGTGGACGTGCAGCAGGTCGAGGTTGTGGTATTGCACCACATCTACGATGGTCGAAGCCAGGGCAGTGTCGTAAGGCGGGTATTCGAAGAGCGGATAGTCTTCGTTGTCGACTTCGTGGTAAAAGACGTTTTCGTGGAAATGCGCCAGCCGGACCGGTCGGCGATAGGTAATGAAGTGAATTTCGTGCCCCCGGCGGGCGAGGCCCATACCGAGTTCGGTGGCTACGACACCCGAGCCGCCATAGGTCGGGTAACAGACAATACCGATTTTCATATCGAGGGTCGGGTGTTGGGCTTTGAAGGATGCGCTTATAACACGGCTTACAGGCAAAGGTTGCTGATTTTCCGGAATCCACGCCCCGCGGTAGAAGTCGTGGGTATTCGAATGGAATTGCAAAATGCCAAGGCTTGTCCAACCCAGTCAGTTTTTCAGACGGACGTTCAGCAAATAGTTGCGTTCGAACGATTCCCTGGTACCAGCAACAATATTTTTGAGCTCGGCCCGCAGGCGAACAGGATGGGCGCCGGCAGTATGGAATGTATCGCGATAAACAAAGCCGGAATCCGACGCGGAGATTTCCCGATCGTTGACCCAAAAGCGCAGCCGGACAGGGGATGGCACATCTTCCGGGTGTTCCAAAAAGTACTCACAATCAAACGATTGCCCTGCGTAAGGATATATAGGGTTAAATATAAAAACAGGCTCAGGGGTAAAAAAACGATCATCAACATGCTCGGAGTTGCTTATCTGGGCCTGCATCAACGCCAATCCATTGCGCAATCGCAGGTCTTGCAACCATATACGCGCATCCGGCGAGTTCAGCATCGATCGATAGGTCGGTGAAGACCATATCTTTTTGTCCAGCCAGATATGGCGATCGAAGTAGCGGACGATTTCGGTACTTTTATAGCCAGCCATTACCAGCATACTGTCCCAAAAAACAAGGGACCTTGACAGCAGTTCCTCCGCTGTCAGTAACTGTTGGCCGGGAACAGAAGACAGGTAGTTTTTGAACGCCAAATCCAGCGTATCGTAAAAACAATGGGCATTAATCAGATTTGTAAACTGAATGACCGGGACATGAATTTCGGCTTTACTAATACACCACTCGTCCTGCTCTCTGACCGTCAGCATACGTGTATCGGCTTTGGTTTCGATAGCTGCCTCCAGCAACTGGTCCGCTTTATGGTTGATATGAGTACGCCAGGTTGTAAAGCCCAGGCCTATCAATACGGCCCAGCAAATTACATGAGCCACCCAAATCAATAAGGAACGGGGCGTTTTCATGGCTTAAAGACCGGGATGCTAAAATTGTTGTTGTAATTAAATTCTATACCAAACTCACTTTTCAGGGCACTTCTGTTCCTGATTGTGAGGAAACCGGGGGCGTTTTTTCGTTCAGTCCAGTAGTATACGCCATCTTTTCTTATTCCTTTTACACCAGATAAAAACAGGCTGTCATTTTTGTGCTGACTGACCAATCTCAGTGCTGCTTCAAAGGGCTGCCCGACAAATGGGTAGTTATCTTTTTCAAGGACTAAAATTGGCGTTCTGGTAATTTCCTGCCCGGGCTCCAGTTTTTTTGAAAGCGCATCCAATACCTTCTGGGTGAAGCAAGTCGCAGTGTGTATTCGCCAGGTCAGGTCGGCGCTCAGGAGGCTCCAGCGAGCCGTATCCAGAGGAGAAACATGTCGGAACACAGTTGACAATTCGCTGAGGTCAAGCAGGGAATGTATTTGCGAAGCCGCTATGGGGTCCTCCCGGGCGAGCCACGTCAGCGAATAGGCGAACCTTTTCAGCGAGTCGCATACAAGGTCCAGGTGAAATGCTGCAGAATTGCAATGCGGCGCAGAAAGATGAAATTGAACATAGGTTACTGTCAGGTCGGCCGACGAATTGGCCTGTTTAGAGCGCCTGGCTAAGTCGACACTTTCTTTCGTAAAGTATATGTCGGCAAGCCGTAGTATTCGATACGTTAATATCGAATTATTAGCAGCCATTTCAGCAGCGTTGGATCGCATACTTGCCCCCAACAATAACTGTCGAGTTCTTTCCTGTTCTGGATGCTCCCGACGGATACCTGATAAGAGGAACATCCCAAATGCGATTGCGACATACAAAACAAACGCAATAGAATGAGCATAGAATTGTTTCAAAGGCATGGGAACAAAATTTTCTCTTCAAACGATACAGTGCGGCTTTTCATTTTAATAAAAAAGCCGTGAGCCGAAAATCGAATTCACCCCGAATCGATTTTCAGCCCACGGCTTCAGCCGTCGGGGGACCGATCGCGAAACCGCGCCCCCCCTGCCGGTCAAATCCGCATTTTCTGCCGGATCGTAGCCGGAATGGCATCTTTATGCACCAGCATCGACATGGTTTTGGCGCGGAAATAGGGCTGCGAAACGTACAGGTAGCCACCCGTACTTTTGTTTACGTCGGTGCCCCAGGAGTTTTTTACGATGTAGTATTTCGTACCGTTCTGGTCGGTCGCCGAACCGGTGATGTGCATGCCGTGGTCGTCGGTGGTCGTGAGCTCGTCGAAGCCTTGCTGGCGCTCTTCGGGCGTCACCCATTTTTCCTTGCCCGGCGTTTTGGCCCAGTTGTCTTTTTCCTCCTGGGTCATATCGGCCCAGGCGGTCTGGGGCCAAACGGCGAGGCCTTCCTTGGCGGAGAATGTTTTTTCCGACACGTCGCTGGCCCACACGATCGAGTAGCCGTTGTTGACGGCATTGTCGGCCACCTGGGTAAATTCGTCGAGCGGCAGATTGTAGAACATGCCGTTCGACCAGTTGTCCGACACTTCCAGCACGAAGGGCTGGTAGTACGGGTGGTGGGTGTAGGAGCTCAGGGCCACGTAGTTGTCGAGGTTGATGCCCAGGCTTTGCGCGTAGGTTTGCGGGGTAAACTCCTTGCCACCGACGGTGAATTTGGCCGGCGGAGCGCCCATGTACCCGTCGAGCGCACCGGCGTAGGCGGCTTTCCACTGGTTGCTCAGTTTGCCGTCGGGCATTTTGATGACCGCATCGAGTATGGCTTTGAGCACGGCTTCCATTTCACCGTGTACGGGTTTGTCCTGGCCGGCCGGGAAACCGGTATAAGCCGATTGCGGCACGAGACCGTATTCGCGCACGATGTTGAGTACGTCGTGGGTTTCGGCGCCCTGACCGAAAGCGGTAGCGCCCTGGCGGCGGACGTAGTTTTCGCCGCGCTCGAGGTAGCCGGCGCGTACGATGTACATTTCGCTGAGGTCGACCTTGCCTTTGCCCATGCGAAGCAGTTCGCTTTCAAAAAAAGAGTTGGCCGAATAGACCCAGCAGGTGCCGGATTTGAACTGGTTTTGCACCGGGGTAGTCTGCACCGATTTCATGACGGTGAATTTGTAGCCGTTGAGCTCGCCCGGCAATTCCTGGGCAGGCAGTACGAATGCCGCGAACAGGAGTGCGGCGAGGAGAAGTAATTGTTTCATGTGAATTTCATTTTTAATTAAAGCGAATGTAGCGGCAGCGGCGGCATGATTTGCCGGCAACCGACGAACGGCGGGTATCGACATTTCTTCAGCAAATGACGCAGGTCCCGTTTCTACCTTTTTAAGGTTAAATTTTGCGTTTAGCCCTTGTGCCGGGCAATGCAAAAAAGCAAGTGACGTTAAAAGCAACATCGATTTAATCCCTCATCCCGCTACCGGTTGCCATCTAATATTCGTCGTTTCGCGTATTCGCTGAACCGGTATCGGCATTTGTCCATCTTTCAATAACCGGTTCCCATGGGAAACAAACTAATCCTCTTCTCCGTCGTGCTTTCCTTTTCGGCGTTTTTACCTGCCCAGAATTCAGACTTTTACCCCTGCACACCCGGCCCCGGCGGCGGCTCCTCTTTTTGCGACGAAATCTGTAACGCCTGCTCCCTCAACGGCTTTTCCGGCTCCAACGACGGCTATTACCAGTCTACCGCCAACGGCTTTTGCGGCACCCTTGAAAATGCCCAGTGGTTCGGCTTCATCGCCGGCGAACCCAACGTCGCCATCACCATCACAGCCTCAAATTGCCTCGAAGGCCACGGTATGCAACTGGCCCTGTACGACGACTGCGACAGTCCCCCGCTCGACTGCGGTGAAGGCCAGGTCGATGGCGCGGCCCTGCCCATTACCGTGAGTTCGAGCCTCACGCCGGGCAAACAGTATTTCCTGCTCGTCGACGGGTTTGCGGGCGATTTTTGCAATTTTAACCTCAATGTCAGCCCACCCACAGCGGTGTACTCGCCCCCTATCGGCAATGCCGCACAAGTACAGGGGCCGAGTGAAATGTGCCCCGGCGCAACGTTCACTTTCGCCACCCCGGCCGTGCCGGGCGCCGGCGGCTATGTGTGGAACGGTCCCCCGGGCACCCTCGTCAACGGTGACCCCGTACCCGTCACCGTGCCTGCCCCCGAAGGCGTATCGGTCGAAATTACCATCGGCAACACCGGCGGCCAGATCGCGGTGCAACCCGTCAACGGCTGCAACCAGGGCAATTCGGCAGCCTCCGGCGTGGTGATTCTCGGCGACGAATACCGTCCGGTGCTCACGCTCGATTCACTGGCCGGCCTGTCCTGCGTCAGCGACCTGACCACCCTTCAGGTAAAAGTGCATCCCAACGGTGATTACCGCTACGAATGGTCGACCACCGACGGCCGCCTTGTCGACGGCGTCGACAGCCCGGAACCGGTGCTCGATTCGGTGGGGACCTATACCGTCGTGGTCAGCAATGCCCTCAACGGTTGCTCTTCGACCGACAGCGTGGTCGTCGGCGCGCCGCTGGTGCCCGACAGCGTCGACCTGACCCTGACACCCGTGCGCTGTTACGGCGAAAAAAACGGGATCATCACGATCAATCAGGTGTTCGGCGGCACCGAACCCTACCTGACTTCACTCAACGAACTGCCCCTTGGCCCGGCTGCCGAATATTCGTTCCTCGCCACGGGCAACTACCTGCTGACGATCGAAGGCGCCGACGGCTGCCGCTGGGACTCCTTGCTGTACCTGCCCCAGCCCGACGAACTGCTGGTCGATCTTGGCGAGGACACAACCATCCACCTCGGCCAAACCATTCAGCTGTGGCGCGACGAAGCGCTGAGCGATCCTGCACGCAAAGCCGAACTGCTCGTCATGCCCAACGTGCTGCAACCCATGGCTTGCGATAGTTGCTGGTACATGGCGCCGGCTTCTTTCCGCTATGAGGTCATGGTGCGCGATTCGGCCGGTTGCGAGGCCGCCGACGAGCGCGTGGTGACGGTCAATAAAGAACGTTACCTGTTCATTCCCAATGCCTTCCACCCCGACGAGGCAGGCACGCTGAACGGCGAGTTCCGCATTTATGGCGGGGAGGACGTCGAAAAAGTGCTTTCGCTGCAGGTGTACGACTACTGGGGCGCCCTGGTGTTCGAAGCGTATGATTATTTCCCCAATGAAACCGGTCCGGCCTGGGATGGTCGTTCGCACGGGGAAAAACTGGCGCCCGGCGTCTTTTTATACGCTGCGGAAGTGGCGTTTCGCGACGGGGCGAAACAGTGGTTCAAAGGAGATGTGACCCTGGTGCGGTGAGTTGAGCGGAAGGGTTACTCAAAACGCTGCCTGATAAAATTGCACGGAGAGGGGCTTTTGTTTCACGCGAAGGGCACAAAGTTTTTATTGCACGCAGAGACGCAGAGGCGCAGAGTTTTGGCTTGTCTGTTTTGATTTCTTTCATGGTGTACTTTGCGCCCTTCACGTGAATCCAGAGTCATCTTTGCGCGCTTTGCTCCTTCGCGCGCTTTGCGTGAAACACCGATCCCTCTGCGTCTCTGCGTGCAATAAAACTTGCGCCCTTCGCGTGAAACCACAGTCGTCTTTGCGCGCTTTGCTCCTTCGCGCGCTTTGCGTGAAACACCGATCCCTCTGCGTCTCTGCGTGCAATAAAACTTGCGCCCTTCACGTGAATCCACAGTCGTCTTTGCACGCTTTGCTCCTTCGCGCGCTTTGCGTGAAACACCGATCCCTCTGCGTCTCTGCGTGCAATAAAAACTTTGCGCCCTTCGCGTGAAACACTCTCCCCTCTGCGTGCCGGCAATTTTGAAAAAGCCAAGAGGCATTTTTGTTTAAAGTAAAATATTTTCTGTTTTTCAATAAATAATATTTGCAAAACAGAAAAATGCTCTGCACATTTGCCACATCTTTTCACACCAAAAAAGTTGTGGTATGTCCAATTGGAAAAAAATCACAGTTACAAGAGCACTGCGTTACCTGTTCCTGGTGCTCACGGCAGGCGCCACGTTGCTGCTCCTGCTCAATCTCAGCGCCTATTTCGGCATCAGCAGCGACGGGCCGTTTATCCGGGGCTGGGTCACGACGGTCACCGAACCAACTCAGCCCACCCTGTTGCCGCACCCCGACGGCAGCGGTGATTTCAAACTGTACAATTTTCAGGAGCAACGGCTCGTCATGCTCGAATTTGCCGACATGTCGGGTTTACTCAAAGCGCGCTATCTCGGTTATTTGTTTTTTCAGAATCTGGCCTGGGTACTGGCGGTTTTTATTCTTTTTCAGGTTGCTTTGATCTTTCGCAACCTCGATCGGGGGCAGTTTTTTAAAGAAGAAAATACCCGCCGCGCCCGCCGGATAGCCCTGGCCGTGCTGGTTTTTCCGCTGACCAGTTATATCGCCTCGCGCATACTGGCCGGAGTGACCTACGAAGCCGGCGGCCACATCATCACCACGGTGCGACCGGCGGTGCATCTCGAAAGCCTGTTGCTGGGGGTGCTGTCCGCCCTCGTCATTTTTGCCCTCGTGGAGATTTTCAACAAGGGCACTCAACTTCAACAAGAACAAGACTTGACCATCTGAGCCATGCCGATCATTGTCAATCTCGATGTTATGATGGCGCGGCGCAAAATGTCGCTCACCGAGCTCGCGGGCCGCGTCGACATCACCCTCGCCAATCTCTCCATTTTAAAAACGGGCAAGGCCAAAGCGATTCGCTTCAGTACCCTCGAAGCCTTGTGCAAAGCGCTGGATTGCCAGCCGGCGGATATTCTCGAATATGTACCCGAGGTGCCCGAAACACACTAAAACCCATTTATCATGAAAAACATCCTGTTCTTCCTGTTCCTTTTTCTGCCCCTGTTGACCCCGGCTCAAACCATTGAAAATCCGGGTTTTGAACGCCTGGACACAGCAACCCCCAGCGGCTTCGC
This sequence comes from Saprospiraceae bacterium, assembly GCA_016787345.1. Taxonomy (GTDB): domain Bacteria; phylum Bacteroidota; class Bacteroidia; order Chitinophagales; family Saprospiraceae; genus M3007. Next base: position 21,405 of record JAEUUU010000125.1, read on the forward strand.
CGGATGGCAATCCAGGCGGCAATACGAACTGGCGCCCGACAGTACCCCGCACAAACAAGGCCGTTACGCTCTGCGTATGAGTAGCATCGACGGCAAAAACTTCGGTTCTTTCATGCAGGAGGTGTCCTTTCCGCCGGCTGCTGCACTGCGCAAAATCCGCTTTTCAGGCCGAATAAAACGCGAAAACGTAGATGGCTTCACCGGCATCTGGCTGGAACTGTACGAAGGCGAAAAAACCGTTTTTTTCGACAACATGTACACCAGCCAACTGAAAGGCACTGTCGACTGGGTGACGGTGGACATGGAATTTTTTGCCGGCCCCAAAACGACCAAAGCCTACCTGGGCGGCTTGCTTGTCGGGGATGGAACGGTCTGGTTCGACGATTTTTCTCTGACGGAGATTCCACTCCCGAGCGCGCCACTGCCCGATTCGCTCCGTACCTACCTGCTGGAAGCGGCCGATACGCTGCAACGCCATGCCCTGAACCGCGATTCCGTCGATTGGCCGGCGGTGCGGGAGACTATGGTACAGATGTCGGCAGGTTCGGCGAGTTATACCGATTGTTATCCGGCCCTGCGTTATGCCATTGGCCAGTTGGGCGATCACCATAGTTTTCTTATGCCCGCCGAAGAAAGCCGGAAATGGGCCGAACCGGCCGCGGGTGAAGAGCAGGCCAAGGATTTTGAGCCGGTGAGCGGCCGAATGCTCGACGGCGGTGTTGCCTATCTCAGCATGCCCGCTTTCAGTGCCGGCGACGAACAGACTTGTGCGGCATTTGCGCAACAAACCCAGGATTTGCTGCGCAAACTCGACCGTTCGCGACCGCGCGGCTGGATACTGGATTTGCGCAACAATGGCGGCGGCAACTGCTGGCCCATGCTGGCGGGTATCGGTCCCTTGCTGGGAGAAGGCGTTTGCGGCTATTTTCTGGCGCCGGGCGAATCGCCTGCCAGTTGGTTTTACCAAAAAGGCGGGGCCGGTATTGGTACGGAAACCATCACGCGCGTAAAGCGACCGGTTCGTTTGCACAAAGCCATGCCAAGGGTGGCTGTTTTGACCGGACCGCGCACGGGAAGTTCGGGGGAGGTAGTCGCTGTGGCATTCCGGCAGCGGCCCAATACCCGGAGTTTCGGCGCGCCCACAGCCGGCTTGTCGACCGGCAATGCCAATTACCGGCTTCGCGATGGCGCCCAGATTTTTCTGACGGGTTCGGTGTATGCCGACCGGACGATGGCCGCGTATGGTAAAAAACTGATGCCCGACGAAGCAGTGCCCGGCGGTGAAGGCGCGACTGATCCGGTCGTCGAAGCAGCGAAGAAATGGCTGGTGCTCAGGTAGTTTGATCTTGTTTTGGGGTATATAAAAAACAAAGGGGCGGCTGGTGGCCGCCCCTTTGTTTTTTACTACCCTCACACATCAATCCGCGCATACTTCGCATTTGCCTCGATAAAGGCCCGGCGTGGCGGCACCTCGTCGCCCATCAGCATGGAGAACATGCGGTCGGCTTCGGCGGCATCGTCGATGGTGGCTTGTTTGAGGATGCGGTTGACGGGGTCCATGGTGGTTTCCCAGAGTTGTTCGGCGTTCATTTCGCCCAGACCCTTGTAGCGTTGCACTTTGACGGAATCGTCGTCTTCGCGGCCGCCGGAGAATTCCAGTTGGGCTTCCTTGCGTTGTTTGTCGTTCCAGGCGTAGCGCTGGTTTTTGCCTTTTTTGACGAGGTACAGCGGCGGCTGGGCGATGTAGATGTGTCCTTTTTCAATCAGCGTACGCATGTAGCGGAAGAAGAAGGTCAGGATCAGGGTGGTGATGTGGGAACCGTCGACGTCGGCGTCGCACATGATGACGATCTTGTGGTAGCGCAGTTTTTCGGTATTGAGCACGCGCTGGCCTTCGTCGTTTTCGGCGATGCTGACCCCCAGGGCGGTGAAGATGTTTTTGATCTCCTCGTTTTCGTAAATTTTGTGTTCGAGGGCTTTTTCCACGTTCAGGATTTTGCCGCGCAGGGGCAGGATGGCCTGGATGTGGCGGTCGCGGCCCTGTTTGGCCGTACCGCCTGCGGAGTCGCCCTCGACGAGGAAGATTTCCGATTCTTCGGGGTTGCGGCTGGCGCAGTCGGCCAGTTTGCCGGGCAGTCCGCCGCCGGTGAGGGCGCCTTTGCGCTGCACCATTTCGCGGGCTTTGCGGGCGGCGTTGCGGGCGGTGGCAGCCAGCACCACCTTTTCGATGATGCGTTTGGAGAGGTTGGGATTTTCTTCCAGAAACACTTTCAGGGCATCGCCGACGCAGCGGCTCACGATACCGAGCACCTCGGAGTTGCCGAGTTCGCCTTTGGTCTGACCTTTGAACTGGGGCTCGGGCACTTTGACCGATACCACGGCGGTGAGGCCTTCCATGAAATCTTCACCCGACACGGCGAAGTTGATTTTTTTGAAAAAACCTTCGTCTTCGCCGTATTTTTTGAATTCGCGGGTGAGCGCCCGGCGGAAACCAGCCACGTGGGTGCCGCCGTCGCGGGTATTGATGTTGTTGACGAAGGAGACGACGTTTTCGGAATAGGAAGTGTTGTAGGTCATGGCCACTTCCACATCGACGCCGTCTTCAAAAGCGGTGATGTGGATGGGTTTTTCGATGAGTTTGGTTTTGGCCTCATCGATCCAGATCACGAACTCCTGCAGACCGCCTTCGGAGTAGAAAAGTTCGGTTTTGAAGCCGTCGTCTTCTTTTACCCGTTCGTCTATGAGTTTGAGATTCAGGCCTTTGTTCAAAAACGAGAGTTCGCGTAGGCGGTGCGCGAGGATGTCGAATTTGTATTCGTCGGTTTCAAAAATTTCCGGGTCGGGCAGGAAGGTGACGATGGTGCCGCGGTCGGTGGTGTCGCCGGTTTCGCGCACGTCGTAGAGCGGTTTGCCCTGTTTGTATTCCTGTTCGAACACCTTGCCTTCGCGGTGTACTTCGGCGCGCAGGTGGATGGAGAGCGCGTTGACACAGGATACGCCTACGCCGTGCAAACCGCCGGAGACTTTATAGGTGTTTTTATCAAATTTACCCCCCGCGTGCAGCACGGTCATGACCACTTCGAGGGCCGATTTTTTCAGTTTGGGGTGCATACCGGTGGGGATGCCGCGGCCGTTGTCGCGCACCGTGATGCTGTTGTTGGGGTGGATGGTGACGGTGATGTGGGTACAGTGGCCGGCCAGGTGTTCGTCGATGGAGTTGTCGACGACCTCCCAGACGAGGTGGTGCAGACCTTTGATGTCGGTGCTGCCGATGTACATACCGGGGCGCTTGCGCACGGCCTCCAAGCCTTCGAGCGCCGTAATACTGCTGGCGCCGTAATCGCCGCCCTGGGCGGCTTTCTTTTCGTTTTCCGCTGCGGGATTCAGTTCATCTTTCATAGGGGGGCAAAATTACGAAAAATGCCCCGGTTGGCGAAGTAATTGGTAAAGTTTGCGGGCGGGAAAATGGCG
>JAEUUU010000064.1 GCA_016787345.1 Saprospiraceae bacterium
CGAATGGGACCGCCTGTGGTCTTCCGACATCGTCATCGAAGGCGACGTGGAGGCCACGCGCGATGTGCATTCCGCCATGTACCACCTCTATTCCTTCGCCCGCGAAGGCACCGCCCTCAGCCTGTCGCCCATGGGACTTTCGGGTCTGGGCTACAACGGCCACGTGTTCTGGGATACCGAACTCTGGATGTACCCGCCGCTGCTCGTTCTGCACCCCGAAATCGCGCGCTCCCTGCTCGAATTTCGCTACAATCTGCTCGACGAAGCCAAACAAAACGCTTTCGAACACGGCTACCGGGGCGCCATGTATCCCTGGGAAAGCACCACGACCGGCCAGGAGGAAACCCCCGTATGGGCCCTTACCGGCCCGTTTCAACAACACATCACCGGCTGCGTGGGCTGGGCGGCCTGGCAATATTATCTGGTAACCAAAGACAAAGTCTGGCTCCGCGAGCGCGGCTGGCCGATTCTTAAAGAAGTAGCCGATTTCTGGGCTTCCCGCGTCGAACGCAATGGCCCCGGCCGCTACGACATCAACAACGTGATCGGCGCCAACGAATGGCAGGAAAACATCGACAACAACGCCTTCACCAACGGCATGGCCATCACCGTGCTGCGCTACGCCGGCGACGCCGCCCGCGAACTGGGCCTCGAACCCAACCCCGACTGGGCGCACGTGGCCGACAATATCCCCATCCTCAAATTCCCCGACGGCACCACCCGCGAAAACGCCAGCTACGACGGCGTCACGATCAAACAAGCCGACGTCAATTTGCTCGCCTACCCGCTTAAAATCGTCACCGACCCCGTCCAGATCAAAAAAGACCTCGACTACTACGAACCCCGCATGGCCAAAGACGGCCCGGCCATGGGCAACGCCATCCTGGCCGTATCGGCCGCCCGCAACGGCGATGCCGAACGCACCTACGAACTTTGGGTAAAAAGTTACAAACCCAACGAAGTGCCGCCCTTCGGCGTTCTGGCCGAAACCGCCGGCGGCACCAACCCCTACTTCGCCACCGGGGCCGGCGGCTTTTTACAAGCTACAATCATGGGCTTCGGCGGGCTCGACATCACGCCGCAGGGTATTGTTCGGGTAAAGACCAAACTGCCCAAGCGCTGGAAGGGGATGACCATAATCGGCGTGGGGGTGGAGCGAAAGACTTTTTCTATCAGCAACCATTAAACAAATCAATTAAACCATGAAAAAACGCTATTCACCCCTGTCGGGGCTCGTTGTATCGGCTCTCCTGCTCGCCATCATAAGCCCGACGGCGGCACAGAACCCCGGCGACCCCGACCCGTCTTTCGGCCAAAACGGCCGGGTTATTCAAAACCTGAGTCAGAGTTTCGAACTGGCCTATGGCTGCGCCGTGTTGCCCGACGGAAAAATCGTGGCGGCCGGCGATTTGTGGACCGGCAGGCGGGACTTCGTCTTTGCCAGCCGCTACCTGCCCGATGGTTCGCCCGACCCCGGTTTTGCCAACAACGGTCACGCCATTTTCGGCAACGACACGACCGATTACCTGCCTTTCGACATGAAAATGCAGGCAGACGGAAAAATACTCACCGCCGGATTTCAATTCGACGGTCAAAGCCTCAACGGTTTCGTGGCGCGTATGCTGCCCAACGGCGAGCCCGACCCCGGTTTCGGCAACGGCGGGGTATTCATTTACGATGCGCTCGGGAGCTTCGACCGTTTTTATGCCATCGAACTGGATGCCAACGGCCGGGTACTGGCAGCCGGCAGTTCGAACATGGGCATGGGCAACGAAGCGGTCGTGGTGCGGCTTTTACCCAACGGAACCCCCGACGTGAGTTTCGGCGCGAATGGCACAGCCAAACTGGATGTGTTGACCGGTACCGGCAGCAGTATTTTTTACGACCTGGATATCCTGCTCAACGGCAGCGTGGTGTGTGTGGGCTCCCGCTCCGGCGGCGTAGGCATTGTTGCCCGTTTCAACAGCGATGGAAGCCCTTTTATCGGTTTTAATTCCGACGGCCTGCTCGAACTCGACAATTCAGAAGGTTTCACACAGTTGTATGCCGTATCGGTTCAGAACAACAGCCAGTTCGTGGTTGCCGGCTACCGCAACCTTGCCTTCGGCCGCGCGTTTCTGATCGCGCGGGTTTTGGCAAACGGCAACCTCGACAACACCTTCGCCGGCAATGGAGAAAGTCAGTTGTTAATTGGCAGCTCCAACACGGTTCGCGATGTATTGCCGCTGTCCGACGGAAAAATTCTGGCCTGCGGTCACCTCACCGACTCTGACGGAACCAACCGGGCCGCCCTGATCCGCTTCGATGAAGACGGGACCTCCGACGGCACCTTCACCACCCTGATCCCCGAACAATCCTCGGCGTTTTATCATTTGGAATTGTTGCCTGACAACAAGATACTGGCCTGCGGATATTCCGCCGACAGCGCCGGCTTCGACCTGGCGCTGGCGAAATACCTGCCCAACGGGCTCGTGGATACAAACTTCGGAGCATCAGGCGCCGGATGGGCGGTTCACAACCTGCGTAACGGTACCGAGATTCTGCACGAATTGGCGCTGGGCACAGATGGAAAAATATGGACGGGCAACGAGTTGTCGGTGACCAATCAATACGCCCTGGCCCGGTTTACTGCAGAAGGTATTTTTGAATCCAGTCAAATTGCCCCCGCAGCACTCGAAATCAGCCCTTTCTTGTCTGATCTCGTTATCCAGAACGACGGCAAACTTGTTCTGGGCGGCAGCGCGTCAAACGATCAGCTGGGATTCGCCCGCTGGCTGCCCGATGGTTCGCCCGACCTTTCATTCGGCAATCAGGGGATATGGTTGAGCCCGGTCGACTCTTTGATTTATGTCACCTTTACAGCTATGACCGTTCAGGCCGACGGTAAATTGCTGGTGCTGTTTGATGCGAGCACTCCTTCCGACTTTTTTACCTACGACTACCTCGCCCGCTATTGGCCCGACGGCACACCCGATACCGGCTGGAACGGAACGGGCCGCATCAACCTGAGCGAAATCGACTTTTCCCTCAACAGCCACTGCATCAGGATACAGCCCGATCAAAAAATATTGGTCGGAGGCAGCGCCAACTATGGGGAAGCGGCTTTCGCAGCGCGTTTTCTGCCCGACGGCACGCCCGATCCCGAGTTCGGCAATTCCGGTTCAGTGAACCTCGATCTGGACTCCAACCAGGAAATCATCCACGACCTCAACTTCGACGCCGAAGGGCGTATCCTGGCCGCTTTTTTCAGCGATCAGGACAACTACGCCACCGGTCTCCTGCGCCTGTTGCCCAATGGCGACCACGATCCAACTTTCGGCGACAACGGCCGCGTGCTGACGCCCAACGAACACATCCCGGCAGCGTACGAAGACCTGTACTACGAGCCCCGCGTCGCCGTGCAATCCAACGGCCGCATCCTGCTCGGCACCTATCGCGGCGCCAGCGCCGACTTCGCCCTGTACTGCTTCCTGTCGAACGGCCAGCCAGATCCCGAGTTCGGCCTGAACGGCTTGTCCAGACAGGATCTGCAAGGACACAACGACCTCCCGACGGCCCTGGCGATCCTGCCCGATGGTGGCATCCTGCAAGGCGGCAGCAGCAGCAACGGTTTCGATCAGGACCTTGCCCTGGTGCGTTACCTGCCCAATCTGAGCGTCGGGGCGCCCGAACCCGGAGAGGGGCCCAAAGAAGTACTGGTGTACCCGAACCCGCTCGGCCCGGCCAGTACCTTGAAGTACGTCAACCCCCAACCCGGATCGGTTGCCGTGCAACTGGAAGATACGCAGGGTCGCCGGGTTCAGACCTTTTTCAC
>JAEUUU010000077.1 GCA_016787345.1 Saprospiraceae bacterium
AAATCAACCGGTTCTGGGGCATTAACATCGAGACGACCCCGACTTTCAGCGCCGAAGTTGCCAATCCTTTTCAGGAGACTTTCAGTCTGGCAGTGGCCGGCGGATTCAGTAATACTGTTGAATTGGGGGTATTTCGGCGGTTTTGATGTAGCACCGTAGCGCCACTGTAGCGCCGACCTCCAGGTCGGCGCTGTTGAGGGCAGAAAAAACCCGCGATCTTTAACCAATGCTCCTGGCGTTTTATTCTAAATGGGCTGTGTACTAGGGAAAATATGCGGGGGTTTTTCCTTTTGTTACCCGCCCCCCCCGGGCGGCCGGCGCTACAGCGGCGCTGTTACGATCCGTAGTAACCCGCGATTAATAGCCACTGTTCCGAATCGGTTTTATATGACAAGCCCGACCAGATCATTGGCTATTAATCGCGGGTCATTTCTTATCGTTGCATCGCCGACCTCGCCGACCTGGAGGTCGGCGCTACAGTAGCGCTACAGCGGAGCTGCACTTGCGAATCCCGTCTTTCACCCTTATTTTTGCGCTAATATTCACCGATCATGTCTTCAACAGCAAAAAAATCCTTTGTCTGGGTCTGGATAGTTGCCTTGTTTACGGCGACTGTCGGGGTCAGCGTGCATCGGATTTATTGCTATTGCCTCGACAGTACATCGTATTCGTTGTTTATCTCCCCGGATGAGGAATGCGATAGGGGGCGGGATGATGCGCGGGCAATGGAGTGTTGCGCGAGCAAGGCGCCGGTTTGTGAAAAGCCTGCAAGGGCTTGTTGCGAGAAACCTGGCGAAAATGCGCCCAAAGAACACGATTGTACCCAGAAAACGACCAAGGTCTTCCAACTGAAGACCGAGTTTCTGGTGGATAAACCAATTGAAAAAACCTTTGATTTTCCCCTCTGGCTAAACGATTTGCCCTTTTTTGTGCGAAAAGTTAAGCCCGCGCTTTGTGATGCGTCCGTTCATTTCAACAAAGCGCCTCCACCACCCGGGCCCTCCGGATGGCAGGTTTGTATCTATCATCAGATATTTCGCTGTTAGTGCTGTTTCGATAGGCTGGCTTTCGAGCAATGTAAATCGTACGCACCCGAGCCTTCCTTGTCGCCAGGACGCCTCCTGCTGTGCGTTCCGGGATTTTTTAATTTAACAAGCACTTAATCAGCAATCATGAAAAAAATAATTGTCCTGATCGGACTGTTCATTCTCTTTTATAACCCCGCCCTTTTCTCTCAGCAACAACTTTTCGGTATCGTCACCAATGAACGGGAGGAACTACTCATCGGCGCCACCGTGCAATGGAAAGGCACGACAACCGGTGCGATTACCGATACTGAAGGCCGTTTTTGGCTGCCGCGTCAACAAAAATCCGATACCCTACAGGTCCGTTATGTTGGCTATAATCCGGTAGAAGTGTTGGTTCTGCCGGGAGAAGACAGCATCTGGATCGAAATCAGCGGGTTCGTGGCACTGCAAACTGCAACCATCACTGCCACCGGTTTCGACAACGCTACATCGACGCTCGAAACCCGCAATGTGGAAAGCATCAACAGCCAGGAACTGCGCAAAGCGCCCTGCTGTAACCTTTCCGAGAGTTTTACGACCAACGGCACGGTCGATCTTACTTATGCCGACGCCGTCACCGGGGTGAAAGAAATACAGATGCTCGGCCTGCGTGGTGTGTACAGCCAGTTTATGATCGAAAATCGCCCCACTTTGGGCGGTATTGCCACGCCGTTTGCCTTTGAAATGATTCCTGGCACCTGGCTCGGCAGCATACAACTGGCCAAGGGCGCCAGTACGGTGAAAAACGGCGCCGCGGGCATCACCGGCCAGGTCAACGCGGAATTGGTGAAGCCGACGAGCGACAAACCTTTGTTTGTCAATGCCTTCGGGTCGTCGGAGGGGAGGGGAGAGATCAATGTTCACCTGAACCGGAAGGGTGCGGGGCGTTTTTCCAACGGCCTTTTACTGCACGGCAGCTTTGTGGAAAATCGCTGGGACATGAATAGCGACAATTTCTACGATTCGCCCAACCGTCGCCAGTTGAACGGCCTGTACCGGCTTTTTTATGAAAGCCCGACCACCTGCGGACAAATCAATGTACAGGCGCTGACCGACCGCCGCCTGGGGGGCCAGATCGCAACGCTCGAAGGCGGGGCGCCTCGTTTTACTGTCGATCAGCGCAACGAAAGGGTGGAAGTTTGGGGGAAAGTTGGCCGGGAAAACCTTTGGGGAAAACCCTATAACCAGATCGGGAATATGTTCTCGGCCTCCTGGCACCGTTTCGACGCAGTGTACGGCCGCAACGTGTATGCCGCCACACAGCAATCGTTGTACTGGCAAACGCTGGTGGAAACGATTTTCGGCACCACCGATCACAAGATTGTGTTTGCGCCTTCTATTCAGTACGATGATATCCGTGAGCGCGTTAATGAAGGTGTGCTCGACCGCCGCGAATTTGTGCCGGGCGCAATGGCGGAGTATACTTACAGCCGGCCCAATCTTCGCCTCGAAATGCCTGATATTGTGGTGGTTGCAGGCGCGCGCCTCGACTGGAACAGCCGCTTTCAGCGCTGGCTGTTTACGCCGCGTATGAGCGCCAAATACAATTTTTCCCAAAACAGCGTGGTGCGCGTTTCAGCCGGCCGGGGCTTCCGTTCGCCCAATCTTATGGCCGAAAATATCAGTGTGCTGGCCAGCAACAGGGCTTTGCATTTTGCCGATGATCTGGGCCTGGAAGAAGCCTGGAATTTCGGAATCAATTTTACCCAAAATTTCAAGGTGTTCGGCCGCGACGGGAGCCTCAGTATCGATGGCTATCGCACTGATTTTCAGCGCCAGATACTGGTCGACGTAGATCAGTCGGCCACCGACGTCTTTTTTTACAACGCCACAGGATCGGCCTACGCCAGCAGCGTGCTGGCGGTGCTTCAATACAGCCCCTTGCCCGGCCTCGAACTGAAAACGGGCTATAAATGGAACGACGTGCGCGCTACGTATGCCTCCGGCGCTTTGCGCCAACCACCCTTGCTGGCTGCCCACCGGGGCTTGTTTACCGTCGACTACACCACCCCCGGTAAAAAATGGCGCTTCAATACCAGTACGCAGATCGTGGGGCCGCAGCGCTTGCCCGACAACGTGGGCGTGCCGCACCAGTATTTGCACGATTTTGTTCAGATCAGCCCGACGTTTGGGCTCTTGAACGCCCAGATTACACGGGCCTGGAAAAATCTTGAGGTCTACGTCGGTGGCGAAAACCTTACTGCCTACCGCCAGCATCACGCGATTATCGCTGCCAACGACCCCTGGAGCCCTTATTTCAACGGTTCGCAGGTGTGGGCGCCTATGATGGGACCGATCGGGTTTGTAGGCATGCGTTGGTCGCCTACGGGTTTGTAAGCGACAAAGACCGTATCTGGCACATTCACCCCAACGATTGTTGGAAAATCATTTCACACTACGAGCATGTTTAAATTTCAGTGCCGAGGCGAAAGCGAGCAAATTTTGTTTCAGGCAAGGCAAAATTTGCAGCCATAGCCGGGCGCCTATGGCGAAAATTTTAACGCAGCCTGAAACAAAATTTGCCGCTTGGAGCCCGGTGACTGAAATTTAAACATGCTCTAAATCGCAAAGCGCGCTAAGAACTTATGTCTTGGCGCGCTTTGCGGCTTTGGGTGCACAATTGTTCGTTGGGGTGAGTGGGGAATAAACGTTCCGCCGCTTTTGCGATGCATTAGAGGCATCAGAAACGCTATTTATTGTGCTTTAACAGCCCGTCTACGACGCTCAGTAGCCACTGCCGGTCGGCGATCAGGTCAGATGCGTCTATATCGGTCCGTATTTTCTCCAGGCGTTTTGCGTCTCCTTTTCCCTCCGCGTGCAGGATACGCTTCATGGTATCGGCAAAGCGTTTGTACATTTTTCTTTTGTCGGGCGGGATGTTTTTTTCGCGGAAAAAAAAGACAATGGCCGCTTCAACTTTGTTTTCGAGAAATTCCAAAGTGCGGTAGTCTACTTTGGGGCGGCGGCTCATTTCGTAGAGAATTTTGATTTCGAGCACTTTACTTTGCAATTTATACAACATATCCTCATAGTTGGATGTCAGCAAAGTATGCAACTCGGGCTCGTATTCTTTGGTCTGGAAGTAGTAGTAGATCAGGTTGAACTGGTAGTAATCCGAGGAGGGCATGGCCCCTAGGATTTTGTCGCGATGCTCCTCGATAAAATCTTTGACCCAGACATTGTCGCCCAGTCGAAGTCCGGCCACGACGATACTGTGGAATTCTGAAGATTTGATCAAGCCATTTATATAGATCCTGCCCGATTTCACCCTGCGTTTTTGGATCAAAAAAATCGAATGCAGGAAGGAGTAATGTCCCTGGTTTATTTGTTTAATGCCATAGTTGCACGCAAAGATTTCCAAAGAGTTGATAAATTCTGTCGGGATCACTTTTTCGTTGTCCTGCAGGAACTCGATAAACTCTTCCAGTTTTTTGTTCTGGTCGACGGAGTTGGCGGAGTCCGATGAAAAAAGGTTGACTGCCAGCAGGAACAGTTTGCCCAAAGGTTTTTCGAAAAACCATTGCAGATGGGCCGACGACAGGTCGATGGGCAGCCAATCTTTCAGGGGTGGCAGTTTGAGGGAAACCAGTTGGTTCTGATTGAGCAGGACGCAGGTGTATCGCAATCTTTCTACCAGGTAATATTCGTCCAGCGACTGAATGGTGTTCCAAAGATTAATATCGTCTTTTTTTTGGTTGCGGGCACTGAGAAACATGGATTCTTCCTCCTCCGACAAAAACTGGAAATAGTAATCCTGTGGTACCCAGTTTCCGGGCTGTTCTTTCAATTTGGCAACCTGGCCGCGGCTTTGTCTGAATTTTTTTTCCATCTCGCGCTCCCGGTAAAAGCGCTGCAACAACACTTGCTGTTGCATTTCGCGTAGGTCGCGGGTTGCCATCTCGACAGCTACAAACTGACGTACAAGGTGCAGCGTGTCCGACATCAGTTTTTCCAGTTTATTGGCCACAGGCGGTTGGCCGGGAAAAATAACAGCGTATACGGTTGCCCTTGAAAGCGTGGAATCATCTTCGTCGCCGAGGTGTTCGAGTGTGTACGCTGTGAGCGTCAATACCTCCGGGCGCGCCAGGACAGTATCACGCAGGTAACTGCGCAAGCGGCGGCATTCGTCGGGCCGGAGCTGGGCGAGGAGTTCGACTAGATCGCTGTTGTGCATGGAGGAGGGGGAGAGGCGGAAAAAATGCGCGCGGTAAAAGTGCTAAAATCCGTAATCGTTTCGCAACCTTTGGTTGCGATAATTTCGCACCATTAAATTAATGTAAACTAATTTTTTTGTACATGAACGCCATGAAGCAATTTCGTTTTGCCATGCTGCTCTTGCTGGCAAGCGCTCTGTTCGGGCTCTCCGGCTGTGAAGCGCCTCTTTGCCGTGTGCCCAATCCACTCATAAAATTCGACCTTCCCGGCACTTCCGGGTTTTCCGTCACGTTCGACAGCATTGCTGGCACCTCAGCCGTCAACCTTAAAGTGTACGATGCTACCGGCGATCAGTTGTTCGATTTCAACGCCGCGCCCGGCCAAACCCAGGTCGTCGCTGCTCCTATGGACGGCAATACGCCCCGCCCTTTGCAACTCAGTTATTTTTACAAAAATGCCAACGGCGATACGGTTGCCGGCGACAGTATGCGCATCGACGACCGCGAAGACCTGGGCGTAATTCCGGATATGGACGTGATCATCAGCGTAACGGGCACTTGCCCCAATACGAATCAGGCGATCAATCCGGACACCGATGGCGAATGGCGGATTTTCTCCTGGGCCAATACGGATACGTTTGTTGTGTCCATGCGTCAGACCAACCCGCAGGTAGTTGAAAAACTCTGTCTGGTACCTGTACCGGGCGCCGGCGGCAGCCCCGGCACCTTGAAAGTGTTCAAAATGACCAATCAAACCTGCGTGACCAATCCGGCTACCAGCCTGATGAACGACAACCGCCTGGTGCGCGTGACCGTTTCGAACACAAGCTTCGACATCAAATCGTACGATTCGAACACGGGACTAGACCCCGAGATTCACGTCAAAGTCAGCAGTGGCAACACGCTTTCGGTGAGCAGCAACCATTCGCAATAACGCCGTTTCCATCAACAGAGGCTGCCTCACAAGTCTGACTTATGAGGCAGCTTTTTTCTTTTTTAAATTATGGCAGCTAACAGAAAATCAGGCGCATTCTGGGTTAAAAACTACAATAACGCCAATGGAAGAACCAACCTCGACAACACGTGCTTAAATGCAACGGGTTTTTGCACGACGTTGGGTATACCCAATACTTTTAACAAAGGCGATAGCGAGGCGCTGGCAAGGGGGATTGAAGACAGTGCGAATGGCGGGCAGGACGACCAGGTCGCCGAGCGGGCCGATATCGTTTATTTCAGCGGCCATGCCGACAGTAACAGCCTGTATTTTACACCCAATGCAGCGGCTTCTGACGACCGTATTGCCTTGCGGCGGGAAATCAAACTGGGGCACGATAAGACCAAGTGGTTGATACTCGATTGCTGCCATGTGCTCAAACGCTGCGACGACCCTTATACAAATTGTCCTGGCCGACCCCTGGCGCAGTATACGGATCGTATGTACAAGTCGTGGCAGGTCATTTTTCACGGGTTGCGGTATCTGTTGGGCTTTGATACCTTGTGTCACGATTACAGCGACCGGGGCACTCGTTTTGCCACGTATCTCAAACAAGGCGAGTATATCCGGGAAGCCTGGCGGCTGGCTTGCCTGGAAACTGAACACGACGTCAATGTGCGTTGCGCTTTTCTTCACCCCGGAATCGAAGCTGATGCGATTCATTTTGACAGGTGGACGGACCAAAATATTGGCCGCGAAACAGCCATATCGCAGCGAATCATGAATGGCGAGCTGGCTACCGAGCTCCCTTTTTCCTATCTCAGCATGCCTTGCGGTACGCAGCCGCAGAACTGTCCATCTTAATGCAATTTCTATGGCAGCAAAGCAGACCAAAGACGTTTCACAAGCCAAGGTGTTGAACTATCAGCCTTTTGGCAGTCCTTCCGAAATGATCATAAAAACGACCAAGCCATACGGCCTGTTCAACCGCCTGTTCAAATGGAGCTATGGCTTTCCTTCCCGTGTGCCGGTGTTTGAGGCGCACAACAAGGCGCTGGAATCGGGTGACACCGATGCGTTTTTGAAAAACAAGTTGAACGAGTATGGCAACAAACTCGCCTTTCCCAACGGAAGCGAGTTGAAAGAATACGACGACCGTTTTGCATTGGAATACAAAAGCAGGGTGCTCCAGGTGTATCGCGCCAGCGATGCCGTGTTGTACTACGACCGTGATCTTGCCGGCCCTGCCGGTCCGGAATTTGCACAGGAGTTGCCGGCTGAGCAAGCTGCCGCACTCAAAGCGCATGCCCAGTTAGTTGATCTGGGCTTCAAATCGGACAACGACACCTATGCCCGGTACCTCGGGGCCGACTATACGGTGGCCATCAGAGACGAAGGCAACGGCGCTGCTCCGGAAGTGCTTCGCACGGAAACCAAAGCGATGTACGGGTTTGTGCTGGATGGCCTGCCGGTATTTGGCGCGGGAGGGAAAATGCAGTGCAGTTATGTGCGCAACAATTTGGAAATGAGCGAGATGTTGTCTTTTTGGCGACAACCGACCGAAGGACTTGATGGCAAACCGAGAGTTTTAAATACGCGGAAATTGATTGGCCCGGTGTGTGCATTGTTCAAACTGGCATGGCGAAAACGGTTTTTCAGAATCGTATTGTTGCATTGGGCCCGATTGCGCATTACCGGTTTCCAGTTGGGCTATTTTGCCGCACCGCCCTTTATCGTTCAAAAAAACTACATACCGGTGTACAGGATCAGAGGCTCGATCAAACCGAGAAAAGAGGAGGCATACGAATTTGCGTATTACGTCCCTGCGGTTCGGTTCAGTACCCAGGAAAAACTAGCGATCGGTTGGCCTTTTAATTCGGGCGCAATCATCGAATAGCAAGAACACCTACGGCTTCCCGGTAAAAACCAGAATTTCTGTAATTGGCACGGCCAACACAGGAGCCCCATCTTTGTATCATAATCGCAGCAAGGAGCGCCCCCGCCAGCCCCGCATAAATTATTTACCCTGGAGACCACCCTCTTAAAACCATCCTCTTAAAACCACCCCGCGCCCGGCAAACGCCGTTGATCTGCACCCCATGGTCGGGGCGTTTGCAAAAGGGCAGGGGAGGACCGCCGGTAAAAGTGAAATTTTCTGTAATTGGTAGGTAGGATCGAACCGGCGCAACTTTGTACCATCAAACAGTTCATCCTGTATAGCCCAGTCTAATCCGCTCTGCCATTTGAAAACAAATAACCTTTTCAAAGCCTATATCCTCAACCCCCTTTTCACTTCATGGTAACCCCAATTAACCAAACCCCAAATTACCACTTACCCCAATTAACCACTTACCCCAATTAACCAGCCCCAATCAACCATCCGACGGCTAAACCCTCAGCCACCCGAACTCCCGATCTCTGATTCAACAGGGTGAGGGAGTTTTTTCTGTAGCGCCGCTGTAGCGCCGCTGTAGCGCCGACCTCCAGGTCGGCGAGGCTGAGCGCAGAAAAAACCCGCGATTATTAGCCAATGCTCCTGTCGTTTTAAGCGGTCTTCGCTTGGAGCAATAGTTAATAATCGCGGGTTGCTATTTCTTGTAGTCTCGCCGCTGTAGCGCCGACCTCCAGGTCGGCGTTGTTGAGAGCAGAAAAAACCCGCGATTATTAACCAATGCTCCTGGCGTTTTTAAGCAGTATTCGCTTGGAGCAATAGCTAATAATCGCGGGTTGTTACTTCTCGTATCCTCGCCGACCTGGAGGTCGGCGCTACAGGCGGCGCTACAGATTACCCTTCGAGGGCAGCAGCGCCGCCCACGATTTCGAGCAATTCTTTGGTGATACTTTCCTGACGGGCTTTGTTGTAGCTGATTTTCAGCGTTTTCAGCATCTCTTCGGCATTCTCCGTGGCTTTGTCCATTGCGGTCATACGGGCGCCGTGTTCGGAGGCATGTGTATCGAGCAGGGTTTTATGGAACTGCAACTGCAGGATGCTGGGCACGAGGGTTTCGAGCAGACCTTGCTGATCGGGCTCGAAGATGTAGTCAGCCTTGGTTTTTTTCTTCACCGCAGGGTTTACGGGTGTTTTGGGCACAGGCAACCAGGGTTCTACCGTGGGGTATTGTGTGGCTGCGTTGCGGAAGTGGCCGTAGACGATATCGATAGCGTCGTATTTACCGCCCGAGAATTCATCCATCAATTTGCGGGCAACGGCGCTCGAGTTGTCGTATATCAGGTTGTCGAACAGCGTAATGTGGTCGGTATTGTATTTCAGATCGGAGAAACGGCGGCGGAAGTAATCGTAGCCTTTTTTACCGATAAACAAGACCGTCACGTTGCCGTTGCGCCGTTGTTCTGCGTAACGGAGATTAATGTGCGCAACGGCTTCTTTGTTGATATTGGTGTTAAAAGCACCTGCCAGACCGCGATTGGACGTCACAACCACCACCAGAGCGTTTTTTACGTCGCGGGCTTTGCCAAACGAGGTATTGGCATCGCCGTCTAGATTCGACAGGATATTGGAAAGCATCCGGTTCAATCGATCCGCGTAGGGGCGCATTTGCGTAATGGCATTTTGCGCTTTGCGCAGCTTGGCCGCCGAAACCATTTTCATGGCTTTGGTGATTTGCTGCGTATTGATCACGGACTTGATGCGTTCGCGGACTTCTTTTAAGCCTCCGGCCATCTTTGAAAAGTTGAGGATGTAAGGATGGGAGGATTTGAGGATTTGAGGATTTGAGGATTTGAGGATTCCGATAATTTACATGTCTGAATCTTCAAATCCTCGAATCCTCGAATCCTCGAATCCTCAATTTTTCTTGTATTGCGCTGCCATATCGGCGGCCAGCTCCTTCATTTTGGAGAGGCTGGCGTCTTCAAGTTTGCCTTTGCGGAATTCTTCCAGGACCTGGGGCATTTCTTGCTCCATTTTCATCAGGAAGAGTTCTTCAAATTCGCGCACTTTTTCGAGCGGAACGTCGCGGAGCAGGTTATTGGTGCCGAGGTAGATGATGGCGACCTGTTTTTCCACGGGTACCGGTGAGTATTGCGGTTGTTTCAGGATTTCCACGTTGCGGGCGCCTTTCGACAATACGGCCTGGGTAGCGGCATCGAGGTCGGAGCCGAATTTGGCAAAAGCCTCGAGTTCGCGGTACTGGGCCTGGTCGAGTTTGAGCGTACCGGCTACTTTTTTCATCGATTTGATCTGTGCGTTACCACCTACGCGGCTTACCGAGATACCTACGTTGATGGCGGGGCGCACACCCGAGTTGAAGAGGTTCGACTCGAGGAAGATCTGACCGTCGGTGATGGAGATTACGTTGGTCGGGATATAAGCCGATACGTCGCCGGCCTGCGTTTCGATGATGGGGAGTGCCGTGAGCGAACCGCCGCCTTTAATCAGGCCGGCGTTTACCAGACTGTCCGGGAGGTTGTTCATTTGTTTGGCCACACCGTCGTCGTTGATGACCTTGGCCGCGCGCTCGAGCAAGCGGCTGTGGAGGTAGAACACGTCGCCGGGGTACGCTTCGCGGCCCGGGGGGCGGCGGAGCAGCAGCGATGCTTCGCGGTAGGCAACGGCCTGCTTGGAGAGGTCGTCGTAGATAATAAGGGCAGGGCGACCCGTATCGCGGAAAAATTCGCCGATAGCGGCGCCGGAGAACGGGGCGTAGAATTGCAGCGGAGCGGGATCGGAAGCCGAGGCCGATACGATGGTTGTGTAGGCCATAGCGCCATATTCTTCGAGAATACGGGCAACCTGGGCCACCGTGGAGGCTTTCTGGCCGCAAGCGACGTAGATGCAGTACACCGGCTCACCGCGCTCGTAGAATTCCTTCTGGTTAATAATGGTGTCGATAGCAATGGCAGATTTGCCCGTCTGACGGTCGCCGATAATCAGCTCGCGCTGGCCGCGGCCGATCGGAATCATGGCGTCAATAGCCTTGATACCGGTTTGCAGCGGCTCGTTTACCGGCTGGCGGTAGATAACGCCGGGCGCTTTGCGCTCCAGGGGCATCTCGTACTTCGGTCCGGTGATCGGGCCTTTGCCGTCGATGGGCTGGCCGAGCGGGTTGACGACACGACCAACGAAGCCTTCGCCGACCTCGATCGAAGCGATCTGGCCGGTGCGCTTAACGATCGAGCCTTCGTGGATACCGTCGGAAGCGCCCATGAGCACGACGCCCACGTTGTCTTCTTCGAGGTTCAACACGATGGCGCGTACGCCGTTTTCGAATTCAACCAATTCGCCGGATTGTGCGCTGTTGAGGCCGTACACGCGGGCGATACCGTCGCCCACTTGCAATACCGTGCCCACTTCTTCCAGATTGGTGTCGGCTCCGAAGCCGGACAATTGTTGTTTCAGGATCGCCGAGATTTCTTCCGGTCTGACGTCTGCCATATTGTTAATGTGCTAATGAGTTAATATGCTAATGTGCTAATGGGGTGATATGCTAATGTGTTAGTGTGCTAATAAGTTAATATGCTAATGTGCTAATATACTCGAATTACTAATGGGCAATGTTTACTTGCGAAAGAAGTGTAAAACTAGAATCGTCCACACCCGCCCATTAGCAAATTAGCACATTAAAAAATTAGCACATTATTTAGAATTCTCTGATATACAGGTTTTTGGAGAATTGGGTTTTCAATTCTTCGAGTTTGTGCGCGACAGAAGCATCATAACGCTTCTGGTTGAATTCGAGTACGAAGCCGCCGATCAATTCAGGATCAACTTTCGTCTCGATATCGAGGGTAGTGGTTGTAACGCCACTGTCGAGGATTCTTTTCTGCAGATCGGCCAGTACGGCTTCGCTGACGGGCGCGGCGGTGGTCAGGCGCACCGAAGTGATACCTTTCAGCGCTTTGTACTGTGCGACGAACTCAGCAGCGATTTCCGGGATATATCCTTCGCGGCCTTTATTGACCAGCAAGTGAAGGTAAGCCAGGGTAAGCGCGTCGATTTTGCCTTTAAAGAGCGCGTCGAGCACAGCCTGTTTTTTATCGGTATGCACGATTGGGCTTTTCAGCAGCAGGTAGAGCTCGCGGTGTTTGGCCGCTTCACGCAGGCTGTGCACGTCGTTGCTCACGGCTTCGAGTTTGTTTTGCTCGATAGCGAGGTCGATCAGCGACTTGGCGTAACGGGTGGCAATTCTGGTAACCGACATGCGCTTAGTTCAATTTCATGTTATCCACCAGGCTTTTGGCATAGGCAACCTGTTCGGGGTTGTTGGCCAGTTCCTTGCGGAGGATTTTTTCAGCAATTTCAATAGCCAGTTGGCCTGCCTTGTTTTTCAGGTCGACCATGGCGGCATTTTTCTGATTTTCAATGTCTTGCATGGCGCTTTCCACTTTACGCTTGTATTCGGCGTTGGCGCGCTCTTTTGCTTCGGCAATGATTTCGTCTTTGGCGTCTTTGGCTTCTTTCAGGATTTGCGAACGCTCTTCACGGGCCTGAGCCAGTAATTTTTCGTTTTCTGCCTGCAGATTAGCCATTTCGGCGCGGGCCAGTTTGGCCTGGTCGAGGGCATCCTGAATATCGGTTTCGCGTTTTTTGAGCGATTCAGCGATCGGCTTGAACGCGAAACGGCTCATCAAAAACCAGAAAATCAGGAAGATAAGGGTCGTCCAGAAAAGAAGACCAGGTTCGGGTTTGATGACTGAAAAGTCGGCCAGGAAAAGCATATAATGAATGTGCTAATGTGCTAATTAGACAATGTGCTAAGGTGCTAATGGGGTTAATGCGCTAATGGGGGGTGTGCTGATTGCAAGAAGAAAACGCCGGGCCATTGCGTCGCCAACCGCTTCGCGCCGGCCCGGTAAACGTTTCTTTAGGCAGCCGGCGGAGCCACGAAGAAGGACAACACCATGCAAACCAGAGCGGCGCCCTCGACGAGAGCGGCGGTCAGGATCATGTTCGAACGGATGTCGCCCACAGCTTCCGGTTGGCGAGCGATGCCTTCCATGGCTTTGCCACCGATTTGGCCGATACCGAGACCTGCGCCGATTACGGCCAGACCTGCACCAATTGCTGAATACATAAGATGTATATTGAATTTATGAAATAATCAGTTGATAAACAAGGCTTAATGGTGGTGCGGCTCTTCGATTGCGGTGCCGATATACACTGCCGACAACATCGTAAAGATGAAGGCTTGCAGGAAGGCAACCAGCAATTCGAGGGTCATCATAAACAGCGTCAGCGGAATGGAAGCGGCAGCGCCGGCCATCGATCCGCCAAAACTTTCCCCGGCTTTGCCGAAGATGAAAATCAGGCTGACAAAGCTCAGAATCACGATGTGACCCGCGGTAATATTGGCAAAAAGACGCAACAGAAGGGTGAACGGTTTCAGGAAGATACCGAGCACCTCGATGGGCGTCAGGATGAATATTTTCAAAACGGCCGGCACGCCGGGCATCCACAAAGTGTGCTCCCAGAAATGCTTGTTGGCGCTGAAAGTCGAGATAATGAAGGTCAGCAGGGCCAGCACGATCGTCACCGAAATATTGCCGGTTACGTTGGCACTGCCCGGGAAGAACGGTACCTGACCGATCAGGTTAAGGCCCAGAATGAAGAAGAAGGCCGAAAGGAGGTAGGGCAGGTATTTCTCGTACTTGGGGCCGATGTTCGGCTTGGCCACCTCGTCGCGAATGAAGGTCACGAGCGGCTCGAGGAAGTTTTGCAGGCCTTTCGGGGCGTGGCCCTGGGTGCGCACGGCCGATTTGGCGGCCGAACGGAACAAAAGGAACAGCACCAGGGCGGTGAGCAGCATGGTGAAAACGTTGCGGGTCACCGAAAAATCGTAAAAGCTGGTGATGCCGCCGCCCATAATGCCGCCGTCGTAGGTGGTTTTGGCGTCGAGCGGTTCGCAATTACCATTAATGATGGCGTTGTAGCGAATTTTCTTTTTGCCTTTCTCCTCGATTTCCTGATGGGTATAGTCGCTCACCTGAAACTCGCCGTGCATTAAGGCGGTATTGGTCAGGCGCATAATATTGCCGTGGACCAGCACATAACCCTCTTTCGAGTTTTCACCGTTTCCGTGGTGGTGCGGGTGAAACGCCGAAGTGGTCGTCAGCGTCCAGCCATGGCCGGGAGCGTAAAGGATGCAGGGGAGGTGGAGATAAGTATTGCCCAGAATATGGATGGCGTTGGCATCGGCGATGTGGTGAACGGCATTTTCACCGGCATTAAATTCGCCTTCTTCCGAGAGGGAATGACCGCAATCGTGTCCTCCATGGGCGGTGGTATCGCTGTGATCGGTGGCGTGTTCGTCGGGTGTTGCGGCGGCGGGGTGCTCCGTTTGCTGTTGAGGGTGATGTGATTCACCGTGCTGGGCGAAAGCGAAAACACTTAATCCGCTGAAAACCAGTGCGATCCAAAACTTGCGAAAGGCTGTCATACTTTTGCTGAGGAGGCTGTTCTCCAAATCGGCGGCAAAAGTACGGCGACCTTTCCGTTTTAAAAAACCGGAAAAAAACTTTTTCAGAAAAAAATAGGGCGAGAGGAAAAAAAATCAGGGCTTGGCCAAACTTAATTTGGGTAGCCTGCTTTTCAAGACTCCAACCGGCGGATTTTTTAACAAAAAAACCGCCCTCACAGGAGGAGTGAGGGCGGTCATCATGGGATAATATCGGGTAAAAGGCGGATTAGTACATGATCAGCCGGCGAACGGCGGACCCGAATGCTGTTTCCAGCAGGTAAGTATAAATGCCCGGTTGCCGGAGATCGGTCCGGGAGAGTCGTAACTGGTTGTCGCCTGCTTCACCGGCGGTTGTCCGGGTGCTGACTTCGCGGCCATCGGCGTCGAAAAAACGCAGCGTTACGTCGGTAGCCTCTGGGAGCCGGAAGCGGAGCATGGTCATTTCAATGAACGGGTTCGGTGTGTTTGGCAGGAGTTCCAGACCATTGGATGCGGCAGCATGACCAAGGTGGAAAGACGGATGAAGATTACTCATAGTACACTTTGCGCGCTTGAAAGCCGGCGGGCAATCAAAAAGGCGACGATTTTGGATAAAAAATGAGATTACAAAAAGCATTTGGCGCTGTGCGCCGCTATACGGGAAATGCTGTTTGATCAAAGCCAAAAGCCGTGCCATTTTCTTTCAAAAGGACTTTAATGCGGCTGCATTTGAAAAAAATTAGGGAAATCCCCGAATACGCCCCCGGAATAGCCCTGAATGGAGAGAAGAATTTTTATTGGACAAGCCGATATCGACATGTACTTTTGCTGACCAATTCTGCGGAAATAGCTCAGTTGGTAGAGCACTAGCTTCCCAAGCTGGGGGTCGCGAGTTCGAGTCTCGTTTTCCGCTCCTGTTTCAAAAAAAATACCGCAAGGACGATCAACGCCTTTGCGGTATTTTTTTGAAACAGAAAATTCGGCCGACCTACCGGGCAATTTCAACTTTTCGGTAAACAATAGTTTGTCCGTCAGGACCCGTCAAATGAAGCAGATAGAGCCCGTTCGGCAGGTTTGATACCTCAAAACTGGACACTCCCATGAAACCAGTCTGCCTCACCAGCCTCCCGGTCAGGTCAAATAAACTGGCCATACCGCTGAAATTGCCGGCCTGTTCAACTTCCCAAAACAAGCTGCTCCCGGTCGGATTGGGGTATACGCGCACGGCTGGCGTGGCTTGCAGGGCCGGGTTACCAGAGCCGGATACCAGATTTTCCAGCGACGCCGAATAAACACCCCGGCCATGCGTACCGGCATACAAACGCCGGGTCGATTGCCTGATTTTCAGATCGAACACGTACACATTGGGCAGGCCCGTGCCGAACGGCTGCCAGTCGATTTGATCGGCATCGGTGAAATACACGCCGATATCGGTGCCCACAAACAGGTAGTTGGTCAATGAATCATACAAGATGCAATTGAGCGGTACATTGGGCAATTCGCCGGAAATATTGACCCAGGGCAGGCCTCCGGTCGTGCTTCGATACACTTTTTTGTGGTCGCTGTAGCCGCTTTTGCAAACCCAGATGCGGTTGGGATCGGCAGGATGGATCGCGATACGGGTGATGTCTTCGCTGCCGGGCAGGGTTTGGGCCGACCAGTATTGCCCGCCGTTGAGGGTGCGATAGAGTTTGTTCTGCCAGCTCGCGACGATAATATTGGTATCGCTTGGCGCGTAGGCGATGTCGCGCAATTTGTTGTTGACGTCGCCGGTCAGGTTGTCGCTGATTTTGTGAAAAGTATTGCCGCGGTCGAAGGTGCGGTATACGTCGTGAAACCCGAACAGGAGTGTTTTGCGATTTTTCGGGTTCAGGATAAAAGGAGTAACCCAGTCGCCCGAGGGGTCGTCAGGCAAATTGTCGCTGATCGTGCTATACGTCTCGAACCCGTCGAACGAACGGTAGATGGCATTGCCGCCATAGTATTCCGTGTAAAGGATATACCCGTTTACCGGGTCGATGGCCTGTACCATGGCATCGCCGCCATTGGTATGTTTCCAGGTGTTATCGGGCTTGCGCAACCAGCCGCCGTTGTCTTGCGAGCCGGCAGCAAGGCGCAGGGGGCCGTATTCGGATACGGCTACCCGGTAAAACTGGGCGATACCCAGACCGTTGGACAAATCTGTCCATTGACCGGAAGGTTCTTCGTATTTATACACGCCGCCATCATTGCAAAAGAACAGTTCGTACGGATTGTGCGGGTTGTAGCCAATGTGGTGCACGTCGGCATGTACTTCGGGGTGAATGCCGTCGTCGTACCAGTGCGTGATAGCGTTCCAGGTAAGTCCGCCGTCGTGAGAAGCGTGTACCACTACATTGGAGGTGTAAACGAGGTTGGTGTCGGTTTGGGAAAAACTGAAAATGAAATCTTCCGGCATCTCGGACCGGAAGGTATAACTGGCCCCGGCATCGGTAGAGCGGTAAAATCGTTTGCCGTTGGAACAACGCAGGCCGACCCAGTCGGGGTTGGCGATGGTGACTGCCAGCCGGATGTCGTTGTAGGGGAAGTCGAAATTGGTCGTTTGAGTCCAGTTGGACCCGCCGTCGGTGGAGCGCAGCGCCTGACTGGCGCCCCAGTAATCGTGCCGCGCAGCATACAAGGTATTCGGATCGCCGGGCCGGAATTTGACGTCGGTAAATTCACCGCTAAGCAACGTCGTCCAGTTGGCTCCGCCGTCGCTTGTGCGCAGCAGGCCGTCGTTGGTTGCGGCGACAAGCGTTTGCGGGTCTGTGGGGCTCATTTCCAGCGCATAGATGACTTTCCCCTGCGCCAGTTCCCAACTCAATCCACTGGGGTTCCAACTCAGTCCGCCATCGGTCGATTTGTACACGCCGAGGTTGTATTGCCACCAGCCGATTTTATCGCCCAAAGAAATATAAAGTGTGTCGGGGTGCTGGTAGTCGATGAGAATGACTCCGACCGGAAGGTAAGGCAACTGGTCGCCGAGGGCTTGCCAGTTTTGGCCGCCATCGGTCGTGCGCCAGATGCCGCCGTCGGGCGTGCCGAGGTAAAAAAGATTGGGATTGCTTGGGTGAAATGCGATGTGTTTGGTGCGTCCCATTCCCCAATAACCGCTGTTAGGATTTTCAGTGGGACCCTCATGTTCCCATTGGGAATTGGCGCTTCGTTGGCTACTCAGTGTCGCCTGCGCCTGTCGAAAGGCATCCCATTGGGCTTTCATGTCAGGTATCTGTCCGTCGGGAGTGACCCGATCGCGCCAAAACCATTTCCAGCGTTGGTACTTAACCCATTCGTTGTCGGGGCATTCATTGTCGGGGTGAAATTCTTCTTCAAACCAGGCATCGAGTGTAGCACAAACTTCATTGAAGGATTTACCGCGCAGTTCCGGATCGGAATAAGGGAGGTTTTGGGCGAAAAAAGGGCTGGAAAGCAGGAGGAGCGCCGAGGCGAGCAAAAACTTTGTCATGGATGGATAATTATCCGGCAAAATTAAAATTACCGGTGAAAGCCTTGTGCCGGGGCGCCGATATTGTCCGGGATTAGCCGTTCGGGCTTACGGGCATATCCCGTACCTTGGCAGGATGTTGCGCAGTAGTTTATACATGATTCTCGGCTTTGTTTCAACGGTCATTCTGATGGCCGGTTGTGGGGATCGGTCGATCGAAGCGCCCGCAGGGGATTGGGCGGCGCAATACGAATACTTTCCGTTGTCTGTGGGGCAATCGCTGACCTACCAGGTGGACAGTGTCATTTTTGACCCTGCATCGGGAGGGGTTGCCCGCGACACCAGCCGTACTTTTTTGCGGGAAGTGATCGTCGATACCTTCCTGGACGCAACCGGTGAATTGGCCTATGTGATTGAGCGCTGGGAGCGGCAATCCCATAACGCTGATTGGTTGTTCAAAAATGTTTGTTCGGCTACGCGCTCCGAGCGTCAGGCCGTCAGGACGGAGGATAATCTGCGATACATGCGGCTTGTTTTTCCGATGGACGAACGCAGCGCCTGGAACGGCAATGCCGCTATTGATCCTGCCCAGGAAATCCAGCTCGCCGGAGAGACCCTGCGGCCGTTTGCCGGATGGGTGTATCGGGTAGATGTCATCGGGGTACCCGGACAGGCTGGTGCTTTCTCCTTCGACTCCACATTGGTTGTTACCGAAGTGGACGAGGATAATCTGGTTGAAAAGCGTTTTTCCCGTGCCGTTTACGCCAAAGGTGTTGGCCTGGTGTACAGGGAGCAGTGGATTCTGGATTCGCAATACTGCAATCTGGTACCTTTGCCCCCCGATTGCGCCACAAAACCCTGGGTAGAAAAGGCGGAGAAGGGCTTTATCGTTCAAATGAAAATTATTGAATTTCAATGAGTTATGGCAACACAGCAGTATGTCAATATTGGATTTACCCGAAAAACGCATGGCGTAAAGGGTGAGTTGAAGTGCTCTATCGAAGAAGCCTACGAAGAAATCGTCGAGAAAAAAGGTCGGGTATTTCTGGATATCAGAGGTCGCAAGGTGCCCTATTTCGTGGAATCGATTCGGGGCGCAGGTGAGCCGATCGTCAAGTTTGAAGAGGTGACCAATCGCGAACAGGCGTTGTTGTTGCAGACCCGCGACATCTTCCTGCTGGAATCGGATTTGCCCAGAGGTTTTCAGGTGGAAGAAGAAGAGTCTCTGAAATACGCCTATGTGAAGGGCTTTCATCTTATTGATCAAACGGTTGGGGATCTTGGCGTTATCGCGGATGTAGTCGAGATGCCGCAACAGGAACTGGCGGTATTGCATTACCTGGGACGGGAAATCATGATTCCTCTGAACGAGCATTTCGTTGTCTCAATTGATGCCGAAAGCAAAAAAGTCACAACCGACTTGCCGGAGGGCCTTCTGGATATGTAGGAGAAAATGCCCTAAAATACCGTTAGGGTTGTATGAAAAAGACGGATTTCATTCCTCAGAAACTGTGGTCCCAGGTGAATAAGAAAAAGGGGCGTACCGCGACTATGCCGGTATTAATCTGGTAAAAATCGTCGGAAAGCCCTTGTTCGAACAAGCGCGTGTTCAGGAGGTTAAAGCCGCTTAACTGGAAGAAACTTCGCCATCGGGGTACGAACCAGGAGCAGACGCCGTCGGCAGCCCAGAATACCATAGGCGGCACGCCGGCAGAACGGGTATCGGCACGGTACAGATTTAATTTTATGTCCAGCTTTGGGGTCGGTTCGATGGTTATCGTAAGAGCGGAGGACCAAAAACGGGTTGACAAATTGGTCCGGACGCCATCCGTTTGATTGATGGACGTGTAAAGTAGAAACTGGTTAGTCAGGATGCCATTGACCCAGCCGTCGAAGCCCGTGCCGTAGGTCAATGTGCCGCTCATCGTTCTGGAATCCAGGGTTCGCAGTGCATCGGTGTTGACCCGGCTTTGGCCGCGGCTGCTGGACAGGTCGATACCGAGTTCAACACGCGAACTGATGAACGGGAAAAAACGACTGACCGATCCATCCATTGAATATCGCACCGCCGGTGCGGGGCGGAAACCTTCCTGAATAGACAGATACGGGTCGATGTCAAATCGATTACCGAAGGCTTCGGGTGCGTAGCGGGCCGAAGCGCCTAGGTTCCAGGCGAATTGTTTGACGGGGTCGTTGAACCGATAGTGGATTCGCCCTTTATGCCCTGGCAATAACGAATAATCAGGCCAGCCTCGCCGAAGGCTTTGGTAGTCGGTAAACAGCGGTGATCTGAATACCTGGGTGATGAAGGGCACATCGAGGTCGTATTGATAAGAAATATCCAGGCTGTTGTACGAATCGGGCTCGTAACGCAAGTAAAAAGAAGACTCCGGCGCCCAGTAGGTCGGATCGTGTTGCGTGTCGCTCAATACCTGAATCCGGGTGATTCGCAAACGGAGGCGCGAATAGATCGGGCCCCATGTCCGTGCAACAGAACCGCTGGAATACCACTTCTGTACGGTCAGGTTTTCATTTCGGGCGCCGGCGCCGGCGGGTTGCCAGGTTTCGTTGGCGTTGTTACGCAGGGTGAAGCCGGAATAGAGTCGTTCGTTTCTGTGGTGGTAACCGGCGTCAAAGGACCAGTTAAAACGCCAGGCTTTGTGTAGCCAGCGGACGTAAGTGCTTCCCACGTTTTGCCGGTATCGGCAATCTTGTGTAAGTTGCGTAAAACCAGAATCCGCCATGAAAAAGAGCGAATAGTATGGGTATTCGCTGGTCAACGCGCTGTTGTTGTGGCAATCGGCATATTTCGCTGAAACCAACAGTGTATTGGTTGAGTCAAGCTGGGTTGTATATTCAAAAGCGGCAAAGCCGGTGCTGTTTTTATCCTCTTGATCTGTGTTGATTTTTTGATCTGCGGCAGCGCTTTGTCGTGAATAAAGGGCGCTAAATTGTTGCGGAGCGCCTTCCATTTTCACGAACCCGCGCAACAGGTGGCGTCCGTCTGGTGCTGCCCATTCCGTTTCGGCCTGTGCATTGAACAGGTTGCCGGTATGCCGTTGGGTTTTTGATTCCGTAATCTGCAACAATTCTGAATCGAGCAGGTAACGCGTATCGGATCGTGCGTCTTGCCGGATCGCTTCACGTCCGGCCCAGGCGGACAAGCGGATTTTTCCGGTAGGGGAGAATGGGAGGATATGCCCCAGGAATAACAACCCCGTTCGGTTGGCTTGCGTAAAGGGCGCCGGCAGACCGTTTTGTTCCATCGCGGGGCGATTGACCGGCGATTGCGACCGAAGCGGATTGTCCTGCAGATTGCTGCCGCCGGCATTCAGGTCTCTACCAAAGGAGGAGATGTTGCCCAGGCTGTTTTCCCCGGTATTATTGGCGTTGCCGATCAGATAAAGTTTGTCTTTTCGGCTCAAACTGAATAGATTGAGGTGCAGGAAGCCCTTGACATCATCGCCGTATCCGCTGCCGACGACCATGCTTCCCGAATTGGCGCGTTTCTTTTCTTCTTTGAAAACCAGGTTGAGTACCAGTCGGTCGGATTCCTGAAAACGTTTCATCAACGGATTGTCCTGATAGTTTTGGATGGCCTGTATCCTGGCAATGTTGTTGGCCCGCACATTCCGGGTGGCCAGTTGGTAGTTGGCGCCAAACAGATCATCGCCCTCGATCATAACTTTTTCCACGGGTTGGCCATTGAGCGATATGGTTCCGTTTTCGTTGACTTTTATACCCGGCAGTTTTTTGAGCAAGTCTTCTACGGAAAACTCCGTGCTGTCGGAGAACGATGCGGCGTTGTATTCGATGGTATCGTTTCGGACCACAACCGGCAGCGCATCTTCCCTTATCACGACTTCGCGAAGGGGCATGCCGATGGGTGTCAGGGTGATGTCGACCGGATGTTCCCAATCCGGTCTGGCCAACGGGACGGTTTGACCGATGTAGCCCAGGCAGCGGGCTGAGATTAGTAGGCTGTCGGTATTGGTCTGGAACGACAACCGAAATGAACCCGACTCATTGGCTGTGGTATAGGTTATCACGGCGCCGTCGAGATAGCTAACAGCGACTGTAGCAAATGCAACCGGAGATCCTGTACTATCCCGTATAAAACCTTGCAAGATTTGCCCCTTGCAGATGAAACTAAGCAGGGCCATTCCGGCTATGGTAAAGCCAAAACGGTAGAGTTGGGCAGATGACATGATCAATATCAATTAATTGTCAATTTCAATGGCGCCGGGTACACGCGAGACGCTTATTTTCGAACCTTTTGCTTTTGATTCTTTTTCCCAGTTTTCCATATATTTTCTCTCCTCTGCCCTCAATTCAGCATAATTTATGTCTAAATATTTACCACGTGGAGGTTGTATGGTTTTGCCCAAAGTTGGAGAAAATTCAAGTTTGGAGAATAGAAACTCTACCTGCCCGTCCAAGGACTTTGCTTCAAGAATAAGACCTGGCAATCCTCCCAATTTATAAGGCCCGGATGGGATAGGAATGTCCGGAGCAAACCATGCTTCGTAGGTTCTTCCTCTGAATACTCCCGTGGCTTTTTGGCATTTATATGGCCCCAAACGTTTGTAGTCGGTTGACATTTGCCAATCAATACCACCGAGCGTATCTCTGACGACTACAGGTCTGTTTTCAATTATTGTATTGGTTTTATAATATATCTGCCGTTCATGGTGCAGCTTCAAAAAGGGGAACCCTTCCGGATCGCCTACGTCGTTTACGTTAATGCCATCATCAGCGTCATAAGAAATGTTTCCTTTGGGAGCGGATTCATTTATGTAAAGTGAACGGCTGGCATTGAAGTACAAGACTGTTGTTCCGTTCATATGAGCAAAGTAGGGTGACTTGTTCCTTTGTTCGTAAACGACTTTGCCTACGGGTATGCTGTCGGCTGAAATCAACGAGGCTCTTTGTGCAAAAAGATGTATTGCGCCAGCGACAAAGATGATCGCCAAATAATATTTCATATTGTGGTTGATTGAATGATGATAGAAAAGGGGTAATGTCCCATACAAAATTGCATGGGACATTTACGTTGCAGGCACTGTCTCGCTTTAATCGTTACCCTGGTTTTCATCTTTTTTCGGCCCGCCGCATCCTTGCTTTTCAAGTTCTTCCATCAGTTCCTCGCGGGCGTCTTCGCAGTCTTCTGCGATCTTGCAGAACATCAATTCTTTGCAAATTTTGCAGACAATGCACGGGAGCACCGTCGCTTCAGCGGTATTAGGCTCCACGCCGGACGGAATCGCCGTATCCACCGGCGGATTCGTTGCAAATGCCAGCGTAGCGGCGAAAACGAAAGCGAGTACAAACATGAGTTTTTTCATAACGGAAAATAGATTTGATTGAACGCCTACTCTTTACAGGATTTTCGGCTTCCTCCTTTTTACAAGGGCAAATCTGAAAGACCGGAATCCCAAAAAATGAGACTGAAATTTTTTTTATAATTTTAAATCAAAAGGCTCCTCATAGTAATAGGTCTGCCGGTCTTTTTCATAAGCGATCGGCGCCCCCATAGAACGTAAATCGTCGAGATGACGAAACAGGGTGGAACGCGATACCGCCATTCGATCAGCCAGGTCTTTTGGCGATCCCGTTGATTTCATACGGATCAGATTGTGCAACCGTTTGATGC
The DNA here is from genome assembly GCA_016787345.1 of Saprospiraceae bacterium. Taxonomy (GTDB): domain Bacteria; phylum Bacteroidota; class Bacteroidia; order Chitinophagales; family Saprospiraceae; genus M3007. Next base: position 23,671 of record JAEUUU010000077.1, read on the forward strand.
GATTAACGTGGTCGAAGAATGTCATAAGTCAGAAGATTGGATGAGCCGAACAGGGTGCAAGCCAACCAGGTACCGCCCGATGCATTTCGGACTATACCAGGCTGTTCAGTAAGGCGGTATTTAATCTGGCGTTTGACAATCCCCGGATTCGGCAGGCAGTAAGTACCCGGGGCGGATGTTGCGAACAAATATAATCGGGCAGTACGCCGGCAGCGCTTCCCCCGATAAAAAAAACTTCAACGAATTAGTACTCAACTCATTGATTATCTAGCCTAAAATCCCGATATTTTTTTAAAGTTAAAAAAGACAAATAGTTGAACTAAAGTCTTTTCTGCTTCGTTTTTGATCGGTCAACTCCACTTTTAACCAATCAATATTCCCTCCATGCACTATCTGACCGAACGCAATGAGCGTCAAAGCCGCCAGTCGGCATTCGTGATGGCCGTACTCCTGCACCTCGGCCTGATCGCCGCCCTCTACCTCCTGACGATGCAGGAGCCCTCATCGCACAATAACCCTGTGCCGATCAAAAAAACAGAACAACCCGCCGCCAACGACGGCCGAACCGCCGCGCGTTGAACGGTTTTACCCTCCTGAATAACAAAGCCGCGCCCCGGATCTTCCGGATGCGCGGCTTCGTTTTTTTTGATGATGAGGATTCGAGTATGCGAGGATACGAGGATTTGAAAAAAGGGTTATTCCTGCTCCCGGCAATTCTTGAAAATGCGCAAACCGCTGATTTCCAGAGGTGAATTTATCACTCATCGCTCATCACTCATCGCTCATCACTCATCACTCATCGCTCATCACTCATCGCTCATCGCTCATCGCTCAATAATAGTCGTGTCTCGATCGTAGGCCAGACATGTAAAGATGCCCAACGGATTGCCCGATCCGCTCACGTTGCTTTTGATGGGCGAAGGCTGGGCAAAAGGATTGAGATTGGCGACCACGGCCAACTGGTAACTTTCAATATAATTGTAATAATCTTCGGAGATGTGAAATACCGTGTTGAAAACGGTGTCGCCTTCCGATAATTCGTAACCTGTGCCGAAAGCAATCACTTTCTCCTGTGAAGTACGGTCGGAAAAGATAAAATCCTGATCCGGAATACTGTCCAGACTTCCATAATTCAACAAGCGGCGATAATAGTTCCGGGAGCCCAGATCGTCGGTGATATAGGTCAGCATCCGGGCAAGGGAGTCGGCATCCGGTTTCCACTGTACCACCAGACTGTCGATAGGCACAGCGGGCAACAGGGTCGTTTGGCTGCTGATGGTTTTGCCGTCGGCGAGTACGATATTGAGCCGAAATTCGGTGCCCGGCACTGCAGGCACCAGGTTGGGATGGAAATAATTGTAGATTTTGAACGGATTCAGTTCGGGAAAAAGACCGTTTTGCAGCGTATCCGTTTTGCCGTCATAACTGATGGTGACCACGGCGCCGTCTAGCAGGGTGTTTTGCAGGAAATTGGAGTCCAGCCCGAATTCATCGAAAAAAGCATAGCTCTGCGTCAGCAGCAAGCGGAACGGTTTCCCGGGCTCGAGATAACATTCCACCACGGGCTGGCGCTCGTATGCCGGCAGTTCAATCTCTACGTCGCGCGTGAGGTTGCAAGAAGCGGCGCCAAAGAACAGCACCGGTACGATATAAGACAGGATATTGATTTTCATTGTTTTATCAATTTTTGCTCACCAGAGTCAGCGCGGTTAGTTAAAATTTGAAATTCCAGGTTACGCTGGGCAAAACGGGGAACAGCGATACCTGTTTGGCTTGAATGCGGGTAGGGGTTTCCGGCCCGCCGTCGCCAAATGCGGGTTCGAGATTGGAGTCGATGTAAAGAAAATACGGGTTGCGGCGGTCGGTGGCGTTGTACACACTGATGGTAAGGTCGCTTTCGCCCCATTTGGGGAAAAACTTGCACACGGCGCCTACATCGAGTCGCATGTACGGCGGTACCCGAAAGGTGTTGCGCGGTCCGTAAATCGGCACGACCGTCTGAAAACTGGCGCCGGGCACGTCTTGCAGCGTGTAGCGGCCGGAGGGCAGCCAGCTGACATAACCCGAGGTGTAACTCCAGGTGGAGGTGAGTTGCCAGCGGCGATTCAATTTGTAAATCCCGACGATGTTGAGGTTGTGACGGGTATCGAAACGGGGCGGGAAATAGCCGCCTTCGTTGATGTCGGGGAAATCACCGCGCCGCACCCAGGCCAGGGTATACCCGATCCAGCCGGTGAGCCGCCCTTCTTTTTTCTCAATTTCCAGTTCGAGCGGGCTGTAAGCATAGCCCCGGCCGATCGCCAGCTGGTTCTCCAGTTCCGAATCGTTGCCAAACAGCTCGGCGCCGTCTTTGAAGTCTACCTGGTTTTGTAGCCATTTATACCAGGCTTCCCAGGTAATCAGAATCTGGTCGTTGACCAGATAAGTGGTGCCGATGGCCACTTGGTCGCTGATTTCCGGCTTCACGCCTTCTGTGCTGGGGTACCAGATGTCGGTCGGCAACGACAGGCCGCTCGACGCCAGCAGGTGCACGTACTGGTACATGCGCGTGTACGAGCCTTTGAACGACCAGCGGTCGCTGATGGCGTAATTGGCCGCCATACGCGGCTCAAATCCCCAGTAGAACGCCGGATCGTTTTGCCAGGCCGACAAACGGGCGCCGTAGTTGAGTTTGAGGTTTTTGTTCACGGCCCATTCGTCGGCCACGTAAAGGCCGTATTCCATGCCGCTAAAGTTCTGGCCGGATTCAAAGTTGATCTGACCATCGTCGCTGCCGGCTTTCAGGCGGGCTACATCGAAGCCGTGCCAGGTGGCATTGGCGCCAAAGCGGATCGTGTGTTCATTGGAGGGCTGGTAGTAAAAGTCGATCTTAGTGTTTGCGTCTTTTACGTTGGAACCCAGGCTGAAAGAGAAACCGGTCAGGATGTTCCGGATGCGGTAGCGATAGTCGGAGAAGGTAAACGTGGTGTTGGAAAACAATTTGGGGCCGAAAATGTGGTTCCAGCGGGCGGTTCCCGTGGCGTTGCCCCAGTCGAAAAGAAAGTTGAAATTCTCGTCGTCGAAGGTGAACACGTCGCGACCGAAGTAGCCGCTCAAAAACAGGCGGTCTTTTTCCGACAGGGTGAAATTGACTTTTGTGTTGAGGTCGTAGAAATAATAATCTGGAATCTTGTTGTATTCGGGGTCGTCTGCATTGGCCCTGTTGATGCCTCGTGTGATGAGGTCGGCATACGTGCGGCGTCCGCTGACGATAAACGACGATTTGTCTTTCTGAATCGGGCCTTCCAGCGTCAAACGGCTGGCAATCAGGCCCAAACCACCCGATCCGCTGAATTTTTGATTGTTGCCTTCTTTCATGCGCACGTCGATGACCGACGACAATCGGCCGCCATACTGCGCCGGAAAGCCGCCTTTATACACTTTAAGGTCTTTGACGGCATCGGAATTGAAGGTGCTGAAAAAACCGAACAGGTGATTGGCGTTGTACACCACCGCCTCGTCGAGCACGATCAGGTTTTGATCGCTGTTGCCGCCGCGCACAAACAGGCCGGTGGTGCCCTCCGCGCCCGGGGTGATACCTGGCTTCAGTTGCAGAATTTTGATCACGTCCACCTCGCCGAGCAGGGCCGGCAACGCCTTGGCTTCGCGGGTACTGATGGTCGAGACCGACATTTCCGTGCTTCTTACTTTTTCTTCCAGCGGATTGGCCTTGATCACCACCTCATTGAGGATGGCGCCCGCGGGGCTGAGCGATACGTCCAGTTTGATGCTGCCCGCCGCGGGTTTGATGCGCCGGAACTCGGTCTGGTAGCCGATGTAACTGAATTTCAGGGTGATGGAATCTTTCCCGGCCGGCAGGCTGATCGAGTAAAAACCATACTCGTTGCTCACGTTGCCCTTGCCCAGCCCGACGGCTTCCACCGTGGCGCCGATCAGGGTTTCGCCGTTGAGGGCATCTTTCAGCGCCCCGCTGATCGTCACGTTCGTCTGGGCAGGCGCGACAAAGGCAAATAGCAGTAGTACGAAGGGAAGAAAGGTTTTTTTCATAAAAATAGATGGCAGGAGTGCCCGCACAGGGCGTTGGAAAGAAAGGCTGATTAACAGGCGCCAAAAAACTTTGTTCGGCAAACCTGGTATTTTAAAGCGCAATGGAAAACAAGATTCGACGAAGCGGGCCAGACTGTCGATTTTGCAGACGATTTTACAGACACCAATGTTTCACAAGATGTGTGTTTATTTGGCAGGGTTGGCTGTAAAGCATGAAAAACCAAATATTGTCCTTTAATGCTACATTAATGCCTCCCGGCCGGCCATTCAAATACCTTATCTTTCGGCCTTTATCTTCATTGAATTATGGACTACTGGAAATACACCCTCCTGACCGATACCGACACGGCCGAACTCTTGCTGGCCTGGCTGTCTGACTCCGCATTCGATACTTTTGAAGAAGTCTCCGAAGGTTTGGCCGCTTATTTGCCGGCCAAAGAAGACCAGATTGCTGCCGAACAGGCACTCGCCGACCTGCAGCAACAGTTCGATTTTCGCTGGGAAAAACAACTCATTCCGGCCCAAAACTGGAACGCCCTCTGGGAATCCAATTTTGATCCGGTCATCGTCGGCGATTTTTGCGCCGTGCGCGCCGATTTTCACCCGCCGCAAACGGGCGTCCGGCACGAACTGGTCATCAACCCCAAGATGGCATTCGGCACCGGCCACCACGAAACGACCTGGATGTGCCTCGCCGCCCTCGAACACCTGCCTGTCGCCGGCGCGCACTTGCTCGACTACGGTTGCGGCACGGGCATCCTCGCCATCCTGGCCGCCCGCCTCGGCGCCAGCGACATCGAAGCTGTCGACATCGAAGAGGAGTCATGGCGCAATACGCTGGAAAACAGTGCTCTGAATGGCGTGGCCGACCAGGTGATCGCGCGTTGCGGCACCCTCGACGACGTGCAGGGCAACAGTTTCGACGGCATCCTGGCCAATATCAATCGCCACATCATCCTGGATTCGCTGCCACGCCTCGCCACGCTGCTGCGCCCCGGCGGCTGGTTGCTGGTATCCGGTATTCTTCGCGATGATGAAGACATCGTAACCGAGGCCGCACGCTCGGCCGGTTTTGCGCACCGTACAACCCGCCAGCGCGGCAATTGGCTTTGTATCGAATTTACACGTTAAATATCCGGCCCGTTGCGCCATTTTTTGGGAAATTCCGCGTTGTTAAACCCGTTTTTCAGCCAAAACTTTATCCTGCTCCTATGATCGCTCGTTACGCTGCCTTCGTATCCTTTTACCTCCTGATCTGCTGCTCCTTTCAAACCGGACAGGCGCAGACCACCGCTTTTTTCCCGGATAAACCGGATGAATTTGTGCCAAAACTGGGCGAATTTATGACCGCATCCAAGCGCCCCGACATGGAGGAGGCTTTTCAAGTGTTTAAAAAAAATTACAAAAGCGGCCGGTTCAGTCCGGCCGACATGGCACGGGTGATTAAAGTTTCCAATATGCTGGCCGAGCAAAAACTTACGGCTTTTCCTTACTATAAAAACTACATCAACGCCGTTTCGGCCGTGCGCAACGATCCCGATACGGCACTTTTTAACCGCTGGTTCGGGTTTACCGAACAAACCCTGGGCGGGCTCGGCGCCGGAAAGGCCAAACCGATCGGGCAATACCTGCAGTTTTCCGTCGACTTCCTCGAAACCCGCTCGCTGCGCCTCGGCGAGGCCGGCGCCGTCAACTGGAAAATCAAAGGCGGGCAATTTGCCTTTGCCTACGAAGACGAAAAACCGCTGCTGCGCTGCTCCAACGTCAACCTGATCGGGGTGCGCGGCGTCGACTCGGTGGAGGTCATCGCCACTTCGGGGGTTTATATGCCTTTCGACAATATCTGGCGGGGCGAGGGCGGCCGGGTGACCTGGCAGGAGGCCGGACTGGATTCAACGGTGTATGCCGTCATGAGCCGGTACAAAATTGAGACCACCAAGCCGCTTTTTTCCTGCGATACAGTCCACCTGTATTATCCGCTTTATTTCCCGCAGGGACCAATCAAAGGCAAGTTTGAAAACAATGTGGTGGTACAGTCAAAAGGGCAGACCGTGCAGTATCCGCGTTTCGAATCATTTGACAAGACATTGAAAATTAATAAAATAGGGGAGGGTGTCGAATACATTGGCGGCTTCAAACTTTGGGGAAGTTCGGTGTACGGTTACGGTATTCCCGCCGAACCGGCGCGCCTGACGGTGTTCAACAAAAAACGGCAACGCATCTTCTACGGCACTTCCCAACTCTTCATTATCAAGCGGGAAGACCGCATCGTATCGGAGGGGGTCGACGCCAAATTGTACATGGACGACGACAGTCTTTTCCACCCGGCGGCCTTTTTCCGACTCGATATCAAAAACCAGGTGATCGACCTGTCGCGCGGAGAAAAAGGTTCGGAACGCAACCCGTTCTTTTCCTCGTTTTATAATATGAACCTCGACGTGGAGAAAATCTCCTGGTATGTCAACCAGGACTCGCTCGAAATCGGTTCCCGACCCGGCATGACCAAAGGGGTGGCACAAACCGTGCGTTTTGAAAGCAGCAACCGATACGACCCCAGCGAATACGTCCGCCTGCAAAATATCAGCGACCGCAACCCGGTGGCAACGCTGTACACACTTTGGCTGGAAAAAACCAAGACCGATATGACCAAAGAGATGATTGTGTCGGACAACGAATTCGCCCGGGCGCTCAACCCCAAATTCGATTATTCCAGTATCCAGACCCTGCTGGCCGAAATGGTGGCCAAGGGTTTTATTAATTATTATTTCGACCGGCACGAGATCGAACTGCGCGACAAACTGGTTCACTACGCCCTCGCCAGCCAGGGTAAAAAAGACTATGATTCTATCAATATCGAGTCGACGAGTACCGGTTCCAATGCCGAGTTGAACCTGAAAACCAAGGAAACCCGGATTTTTGAAGTCGACAAACTGGAACTCAGCGGTCGGCAGAAAGTAGCTGTCAAGCCCAATGAAAAAGAACTGACCCTGCTCGAAAACCGCGATATGCGTTTTGGCGGGCGCCTTTTTGCCGGCTTTGCCTTGTTCGAAGGCAAAGACATGCACTTTACCTACGACAAGTTTCAGGTCGAGTTCGACTCGGTGCGCCACCTCGATTTTTACCTGCCTACCGGTGAAAAAGACCCCAAAACCGGCGCCCCACAGGCTACGGCCATGAACTCCACCGTCGAACTGGTGACGGGTATCCTGCTCGTCGACGCACCCAACAACAAATCGGGTAAAGTCGATCTCGAAATTTTCCCTTCCCTGCAATCCAAAAAGCCCTCGTTCGTCTTTTATGACCACCCTTCCATTAAAGCCGGGCAGTACAAGCGCGATTCTTTTTACTTCAAACTCGACCCCTTCTCGTTCAACGGCCTCGACAGTTACACCGCCGATCGCCTGAAATTCAAGGGAGAAATGCAGTCGGCCGAAATTTTCCCGGTATTCAAAGAGACCATCATTGTACGGGAGGAAGACAAATCCTTCGGCTTTATCCACAAAACGCCCGCTGCCGGCTACCCCACTTATTCCAAAAAGGGCACCTACACCGGCGCCGTCGACCTCAGCAACAAAGGCTTTTTGGGACAAGGAAAGGTGGAATATCTGACGGCCGACATCGAATCGGAAGACATCGTTTTTTTGCCCAAACAAATGACCTGTACCGCTAAAAAATTCTTCATGGAAGAAGACCGCAACAGCGCCGTAAAAGTGCCCCAGGCGCGCGGTCAGGACGTACAGGTCAACTGGCTGCCTTACCGCGACTCCATGTACGTACAAAGTAAAGCCAAGGCTTTCGACTTGTTCAAAGCCGAGGGATATACCCACAACGGTGTGCTGATTCTCACGCCTTCCGGTCTGAAAGGCCGCGGCGAATTCGAATGGGCCGGCGGTAAACTGACCTCCAAAATCATTTCCTATGGCCCCTTCCAGGCCAGCGCCGATACCGCCGACCTCCAGATCAAAGCCCTCGACGGGGCCGGTATCGCGTTCGATTCGCGCAACGTGGACGGCGAGCTCGATTTCGATGCGCAGACCGGTATTTTCAAAGCCAATTCCGAAACCGCCACGACGACGCTGCCGCTCGACCAGTACAAGACCTCTATGAACGAATTTACCTGGGACATGCGCGCGCAGACAATCACCTTCAAAAGCGATGAGCGAAAACCAGGCGTCTTCGTATCAATCGATCCTGGCCGCGACAGCCTCAGTTTTACGGGTAAAACAGCATTTTACGACATGAAAACCAACCTGCTCAAAATCGGCGGGGTGACGGTGATCAAGTCGGCCGACGCATTTATATACCCCGAAACCGGCGATATCGAAATTCAGGAAGGCGGCAAAATGACCGAACTGAAAAACGCCCGCATCGTGGCCGACACCCTGTCGAAATACCACACCATCGACAGCGCCACGGTCGAGATCGTCGGTAAAAAGCTGTTCAAAGCCACCGGCTACTATCAATACAACATCCCCGGCTACCAGCAGGAGGTGTTTTTCAACGACATCATCGGCGAACGCCGCGGCCCGGGTACGCAGGCGACCAAAAACGTGCTGACCACCGCGAGCGGCGACCTGGCAGAAAAAGATTCTTTCCGGATGGACGTAAAAACCTTGTTCCGGGGCAAAATTATCCTCAAATCAAACCAGCAAAACCTGCGTTTTGAAGGCTTTTCCCGCCTCGATGCCGACAAACTGCCCAATACACAATGGTTTGTGGTGTACACGGAAGTTGACAAAAACGACCCCACGATCCGGATTAAAAATGCCAAAAACGCCGAAGACGAACCCCTTGTTACCGGTTTTTACCTTTCCAAGGACGTAGGCGAATGTTATCCGCGCATCCTGTTGCCGCCCTATGCCCGCGTCGATCGCGCTTTGCTCAATTGTAAGGACGTGTACAAGTACGACGCTAAAACCGACCGTTTTACCTTCGGCGATTCGATCAAAGTGGCAGGCCAAAGCCTGCGCGGCAGCAAAATGGTGTTCGACAACCGCGTCGGAACCGTACAGGGCGAAGGACCGCTGAATATCGGCTCCGGTCTGAAATACATGAAAGTCACCACTGCCGGCCGCCTGAGATCGGATTACAACAAACCAGACTCGGTGTTCCACACGGTCACGGGCGAGTTCCTGAGCGGTATCGAAATTACCTTGCCGAAGGTGCTCATGGAGGCCATGCTCAACGACATCCGCGCGGCCAGTTTCGACGCTCCGCCGGTGGCGTATGCGCAGCACGGCCCCTTTTATCAGGCCGCGCTCGATGAGTTCGTGAGCGATGAAAAAGACCGGGCCGAGGCGCAGGAAAACCTGAAAAACGGTTTGTTCAACCTGCCGCGCAAAGACAACAAATACACGATCATGCTGGGCCGCCATACGGTCTTGTGGAATGACGAGTACCAGTCGTTCGTCAGTACTGAAGACAAGATTCCCATGATTTCGCTCAATGGCGAGCCTATCGGCAAAACATTTACTTCCTACGTGGAATACCGGATGCCGGGCAATGAAGACGACCGTTTTTACCTCTACATCCGGGTTTCGCCCGAATTATGGTACTTTTTTGGTTATCAGGCCGGCGCCCTCAACGTGGTTTCCGGCAGCACCCGCTTCAATGACCTGCTGGTGGGCATGAAACCCAAGGACCTGCAAATCAAGATGCCCGACGGACAAACCTACGAGATCGTACCCGCCAATCCCTCACTGGCCGACGCATTCGTCAACCGCGTCAAGGCCGGCAGGACGAAGCAGTGAGTTTTTTTTGTTGAGGATGCGAGGATTTGAGGATGCGAGGATGCGAGGATTTGACCGGGTTGTTGCCTCGGTCTATGACGCTTGACAGATAAATGCGAAGGCCGCAGAGAATTTTACTTCTCTGCGGCCTTCGCATTGTTGCGTGACGATGTCTCGCCAGGGTCAAAGCAGGGTCGCAGCCATAAAAAAAACAGCCCTCCGCCCCTTCTCATTTGAAAGGGCAGGAGGGCCCCCGCCTTCGGTTTTCTTGCTGCCGGCTTTCCGGCAGTTCCTTTCGGATATGTCTTGTGGGCAATGCCCTTTGTTTTCTCTAAGCAGGCTGTGTCCAGCCAGTGTATTGATTTTCCAAACGCTAAAAAAAGTAAGGTATTACAAGGAAGCGGCGGAAAGTGCTTTTTATTTCAAAGTTATACTACTGCAGGTCAAAGCTTAGGGTTGTTGGAATTATGAATAACCTGCTGTGGGAAACCGTAATTACTGCGAAGGAAGAAAATTGAATGGTTGCTTGGCGTTCCGTTCAATCGTTGTGCAAATAAACGTACTTTTTTCCATTCCTGATACACTTTCCTTGCAAAAGCGTCAAAAAACCGCGCTTCACGATTGACGATTTTTTAAAAAGTATGGCCTCTGTTTGTCAACCTATTAATGACAATGGGGTAAAACCTAGGTTTTTGCACCGAAAAGCGGATCGATTTTGAAAATTCACTAAAAATTAATTTCCGTAAATATTTTTTAGGAAGCGGTCGGTTTTTCAAGGAAGCGGCGGTAAAATCGGGTTAAGCGGCGGAAATTTCAGGGAAAGCGGTGCGCACGTCGATGCTTTCCGCACACTCAAAATGCCCCTTCGGACAGGCTTTGAAACCGTGTAAGCCGCAAGGCCGGCAGTCGATGCGCAGGGGTGTTTCCAGCACGATCCGGTCGTCGGACAAAGGGGTGAAACCGAAGGCCGGTATGGTGGAACAAAAAAAGGCGGTGACCGGCGCATTAACGGCCGAAGCAAAATGGAGCGGCGCCGAATCATTGACGAAATTGCGCCGTGCATCGCGCATGAGCGCTGCCGATTCCAAAAAACTCAATTCTCCCGCCGTGTTGAACATACCCGGTCTTTGCGCTGCCTGGATGATTGCTGCACAGGCTTCGCGGTCGGCCGGCCCGCCCAGCAGAAAGATCAATGCATCGTGGGGCAGTAAAGCGGCGAGTTTGACCCACTGATGGGCCGGTAATTGTTTGGTAAACCATACGGAGGTCGGCGCCATGCAATAATAAGGGCGTCCGCCAGCGAGTATTCGGGCGCGTTCGAAATGCGCAGGGGCAGGGTAAAGGCGGGGGGCTTGCCCGGATTCGTCGGTCAGATAGCGGATCAGGTCCAGGTTGCGATCGACCTCGTGCCGACCGTCGCCAATGCGATGCGATACCGACCGCTTAAACAGAAAGGAGAATGGATTTTTGTTGAAGCCAGTAGTTTGACGCGCGCCGGAAAATGCAGTCAAAAAACCGGAAGCGGCAAAGCGCTGGCAATTGACGACCAGGTCGTAACGCTCGTGTCGTATTTGTCGCCAAATCCGGTACAAACTGACGTATTTCTCCTTTTTTTTATCCCAAACCAGCACTTGTCGCAAATGCGGATGCCCTGTCAGTAAAGATTCGTTGCCGCGTCGCACGAGCAGGTCGATCGCAGCATCGGGGTAAAAGCGGCGCAGTTTTTCCACCAGCGGAGTGGCCAGTACTACGTCGCCGATAAATGCCGTCTGGATGATCAGGATGGTCATGCCACAAAGGTGCGGCAAAGGCGGGAAAAATCAACGCCAACTGGCCGTGGCATCGCGCTGAACTGTTTGCAGGTAATATTTGACCAGGCCGGCCACGTTCTTCATTTTGAGTTTGAGCAGCATATTGCGTTTGTGCGTCTCCACGGTGCGCGGACTGAGGTAGAGCAAACGCGCGATTTCCTGATTGCTTTTTTCTTCCGCCACGAAATGCAGGATCTCCAGTTCGCGCTTGGTGAGCGCCGGCGCGTTGACGCGAAGGGAAAGTGCCGGCTCGGGCGCCGGATGTGTGTCGACCACGATATTGCGCACACCGGCAGCAGCATCGCGGGAGAAATAACGTTGTCCGTTCATGACCTGGCGCAAAGCCTCGGCCAGTTCGTCGGCTTGCAGTGTTTTGACCAGATAGCCGGCGGCGCCGGCGCGGATCATTTCGGCGATGGAACGGGCATCGGCCGCGGCCGACAAGGCGATGATGCGGGTGCGGGGAAGCAGGCGATGTATCTGCCGCGCGGCTTCCGGACCGGGCAGCAGCGGCAACTGCGTTTCCAGAAGGACCAGGTCGGGTTGCAAACGCGCTGTTTCTGCAACCAGTTGGTCTCCGTTGGCGGCTTCTCCAATCACGAGCACCTTGGGGTATTCCAGACGATGCAAGAGGGTGATGACCCCCAGCCGGAACAAGGGATGCGCATCGGCAAGTAAAACTTTAATCGGGCGGGAAGGATTTTTCATCGGTTATTGTCTTGCCAGAAGGCGGGCAAAAACCATACCAGCGGAGTTTTTGCGCTGAGGCGGGAGTCGCGGCGGAAAAAAACTTAACACAGACTGAAAAAAACATTTGCAAATATCTCCGACGACTTTACCTTTGCCCCGCTTTTGAAACAAACCTCTTTTGCGGGAATGGCGGAATTGGTAGACGCACACGTTTCAGGGGCGTGCGCCTTCACGGGCATGCGAGTTCGAGTCTCGCTTCCCGCACAGAAAAAAGGTCGTCCGAAAGGATGGCCTTTTTTGTTTTATCCCGATCAGATTGCGTTTTTTTGAGCCGGATTTTTCCGCCCTTGCCATGGAACTGATCGTCACCCAGGACGGCTCTCACTCTGTATTTTCCAGTCGCTTCGGCGTCACTTACCACTCCAAATTCGGGGCGGTAACCGAATCGGCGCACGTGTTTATCAATGCCGGCTTGCGTTACAAGGCTGCCGTACAGCACGAGATTGCCCTGCTGGAAGTAGGTTTCGGTTCCGGTTTGAATGCCTTTATGACCTGGCTGGAAGCCGAACGCCGCAACCTGCGGGTGCGCTACACGGCGCTGGAGGCGTTCCCGCTCGACGAAACCGAAGCCGCGCAGTTCAATTTTGCCGAACAACTCGGCGTGCCCGACCGGCAGGAAGATTTTATGGCGCTGCACCGCTGTCCCTGGGGCGAGCCTGTCGTGCTGTCCGAGGCGTTCACCTTTGAAAAGCGTCTGCAGACGCTGGAAAGTTTTGCCTCGCCTCCGCTTTTCGATCTGGTGTATTTCGATGCCTTCGCGCCCCAGGCCCAGCCCGAACTCTGGACGGAAGAGATTTTCACTGCCCTGTATGCCGCTATGCGGCCCGAAGGCGTGCTGGTAACCTATTGCGCCCAGGGCCACTTCAAACGAACCCTGAAAAAAGCAGGATTCGAAGTGGAGCGCCTGCAAGGTCCGCCCGGCAAACGGGAAATGACCCGGGCGCTGAAATGAAGGCCGTCTTTTCTTTTTTGTAAATTTATTTAGGAAATACGGATTGCATTGTTGTATCTTTGCAGCCGCTAAATCGCGGAGTGGAGCAGTTGGTAGCTCGTCGGGCTCAATACTGTAAAATCAAGCGGTTGATGAATACCAAACAAAAAGGTGACATAGCAGAGCAGACAGTTGTTCTGTATGCCTTGAAACGAGGTTGGGAAGTTCTGAAACCTGTTGGAGACAGACTTCCTTATGATCTTGTGTTTGACATCCAAGGTGTTTTAGTGAAGGTTCAGGTAAAGCTTGCGTGGTTTGACGTCAAAAGACAAAATTACGTGGTCGATACCAGGCGAACCAAAACTAACCGCCGAGTGATGATTCGAGACAACTACACTGCGAATGATTTTGATTTCGCCGTGATTGTCCTTGAAAATCTTGATGTCTTCTATGTCATGCCTTGCGAAATATTCATCAGCTACGGCAGCGAAATACACTTGGTCGAAGCCGACAAGCGGCAGCGAAAACCGAAATCTTCGGAGTTTCGAAACGCTTGGGACTTAATTTTACAATGGGCTGTTCCGAAAGAAATTTCGGAATGATTTTCTGTCAAATTCGGGGAAGCCTGTAGTGTGGTAATCCCGAGCCAAGTCCTCAAAAGTTTGAGGAAAGGTGTAGAGACTTAATGGCAGACATCCTACCTCTTGAAAAAGAGCGGATGAAGAGAAAGTCCAGACCAACAAACCCTTTCAAGGGGCAACGAAAGTTGTAGTGGTACGCATAACCCGAAGGTCGTAGGTTCAAGTCCTGCCTCCGCCACAAAGAAAAAGCCTCGTCGGTCCGACGGGGCTTTTTTGTTTTCAACTGGGGCTTTTCTCCCTCACTTATCCCCCCTTTTCCGATAATTATTCACCAGCACCCAATGCGCCACGCCCGGCAGCAGGCGGTTGACCCAGTAGTTGATTCTGCCGATGCCCGAAAAGACACGTTGTTTTTCGCGCCGCAGCAACATGCGCCGGATGGCGGGCGTGACGACCTCGATGCGCTGGGGCGTGGGACCGCCGCTCACAACCGGCCGCGGGATGGGCTGGCCCTGGGCGTCGTACACGGTTTTTTCCTGGTCGGTTTCCGTGAGACCGATGAAGGCTACGCCCACATGGATGCCCGTGTCGTGCAACTCGATGCGCAGCGATTCGGCCAGGGAGGCCAGAGAGCGCTTCGATGCGGCGTAGACGGCATTGAGGGGCAGGCCATGAAAGGCGGCGATACTGCTCATAAACAGCACGGAACCGCGCGTTTGGCGCAAGTGGGGCAGCGCTGCCTGGGTCGTCCAGGTCGCACCCCAGAAATTGATGTCCATGATCCGGCGCAGGGCATGCGGGTCCGATTGCTCCACGGTGCCCCACATGTTCATGCCGGCGTTGTTGATCAGGATGTCGATGCGGCCGAAACTGGCCACCGATTCTTCTATTAGGCGCTGGCAACTGGCGGGATCGGCTACGTCGCCGGGGATGGCGAGCACCCGGCCGCCGGCTTGGCCGATTTGCTGGGCCGCGCTTTCGAGGCGCTCGGGGTTGCGGCCGTTGAGCACGATGTGGGCGCCCATTGCGGCCAGTTCGGCAGCTACCCGCAGGCCGATGCCCAGGGTGGAGCCGGTGATGACGACGACTTTGTCGTTAAAAAATGCTTTTTCGTGTTCAGGGTACATAACGGATGTCGGGATGATTGCGGAGGGAAAACCATTCGTTCGACAAAGACAATACCACGTGCACCAGCACGGCGACCCAGATGGTGCCGGTTTGCAGGGTCACGACGCACAAGACGCTGCCCAGGATGATCGCTCCGATGCCTTCTGTGAGGCGTTTGGGGACGTGTACCAGCGCATAAATCGCGGTATTGACGGCAATGGCAGCGCCCACGCCGAAGGCGCGATAACAACTGAACAACAGAAACCCGCGAAAGATCAGTTCGTAGGCGACCAGATAGGCCACCCAACTCAGGGCGCTGTACAACAACGTACGGCGGTCCCAAACCGGCTTTCTGATCTCCGGATACATGGCCAGGCTTTCGGCTTTGCGGGCGCCGATCCAGGAAAGTGCCAGCGAAAGGGCGGAAAGCCCCAGCGTCCACCAGAGGTCGAGCAGGCTGAGCCGGGCCGACCAGCCGAAATCCTCGCCGCCGCGGCCCAGCCAGCCCCAGAAAACAAGGGCGGGCAGGATACCGAAACCCAGGATGCCGACGCCCCGCTGGAGATAAATTTTGCGTGCCTGGCCTTCCTCTGCGCCGTATCGGGCCGACAGGCGGGGTACGAGCGTCGGACTGCTGACCGTGGCCCAGAATGCAATGAATGCCAGCGTAGTGATAGATACGGCCAGTGCCGCATCGAAATGGTCGGGAGTGGGAAAATATTCGTTCAACATTATTGCTCCGGATGGTTTGGCAGGTCAGATACTCGCTTTTTCGTACTGAAGGTCGGTGCTTGCTTCCGTTTCTTCGTTTTTGTACCCCGAAACATAACCGTTTTGGTTGAACCACGTCATGGCGTCGGCCACGGCCTGTTCGATGGGGCGTTGAGGCAGGTGGAGTTCACGCACGGCTTTGGCGGGCGAGTAGTAAAAGCCTGCGCAGGCCACACGGCTCATTTTATAGGAAATCGTGGGCAGTTTGCCGCGCAAAAAGGCCCAGAACGAACTCAAAGCGCCGAAGGCTTTGATCAAAAAGTCGGGATAGCGCATTTTGGGCGGGTCAATGTTCATCACGCCTGCCATAAGCTGGAAGGCGCTTTTGTAGTCCATGTTTCGATTGCCCAAGATATAGGCTTCGCCCACGGGACCGGATTCGAGTGCTGCAATGATTCCTTCCGCCACGTCGAGCACGTGAACGTAGTTGCGTCCGCCGCTGGCGAATCCGGGTATTTTGCCGTTGTACAGGGCCACCAGCATCGAACCCGAACTGGGTTTGGCATCGTATGCGCCCAGCATGAAGGTGGGGCAGACGGTCAGTGCCGGCAATCCGCGCTCCTGCACGGCTTTTTGCACGGCCTGATAGGCCATCAGTTTGGAATGATGGTAGTCCATGCCGAAGGGTTCGCAGGCATAAGGCGTGGTTTCGTCGCCCGGTTGTTCGAGGGTGCCATAACCGAAGATGTTGGCAGATGCGACGTACACCATTTTCTGCACGCCGTGCGCCAGGGCCGCGTTGATAACGTGCTGTGTACCATCCACATTCACCTTGTGGATCATCGGATGGCGAGCGGGTAAAACGCTGGTATTGGCGCCGGCGTGAATGACATAATCGCAGTCGGCCATTGCCGATTCCACTTCTTCGTACGACAAAAGATTGCCCCTGCGTATTTCCAGCAAGGGATGTGAGGGCAGATGTTTTACGGATTCGTGGGCCGGTACGAAAGCAGTGATCCGGTAGCCGCGTTGAAGGAGTTCCCGGGTCAAATTGTGGCCTAACAGGCCATTGGCGCCGGTCAAAAAAACATGGTGAATCATAAAAGGTGGTTAGAATTCCAGGGAATACCATCCCTTTGCCTGATAGCGGGAAAGGTGTTTCGTTTTGTCGCGCAAATGTTGTTAACAGCAAGCAGTTTGTTGATGACGGTCGTCACTGTTTTGCCAATAATGGGCAGTCGGATTTCATGCAAGGCGCTTGGAGCGCACAATATGCAGCGGCTGACGGAGAAAAAATAGCCGGCTCGGGATTATTCCAAAATTCTGCGCCCCCGCATCGTACCTTTCGCCCTCATTCATACCTCCGTGTCCGACAAAATCTGGTTACTGAATTTGTGATTATGCCGAAGTGGCTTTCTTACCATATCCAACCGCTTGAGACGCCCGATGTTTTCCTGGCTCGCGGCCTGAAACCTTTCCTCGAACAATACGTCTGGTCGACGCCCGGTGCGCGCGCTTTTTTCGTGCGACAGGAAGTTGAACATGGCCCCGAAATCCGCCTGAGGTTGCACGGGCAACCCGACTGGACGGACAATACGCTTCGCCCGGCCGTACAGGAGTGGTTTGCCAGTCGAGGCGCGATCACAGAAGCGGAGTACCACCCCGAACCGGAGCGTTTCGGCGGCGACGATGCCCTGAAACTGGCCGAAGAGCACTTTCACCTCTCTACACGGGTCGTTCTCGAGCGCCTGGCCAGACCCTACACCCACGGCGATGCCTTGTTTGATGCGCTTCGCCTCGACGTCATCACTGCTTTTTCGGCGCAGATGATCCGTATGCAGGCCGCCCGGTATTTTGGCCGGCTTTGCGACCAGTGGCTGCCTTTGTTTTTTCGCCCGGAGGGGGAAGAAGTGCCGGCCGATCATCACTTTTCACATGTTGTAAAAGAGAGTTTCAGTCAAAGCCTCGACATGCAGCGCGACGACATCAAAGCCGCGCTGGATGGCCTGTGGAATGCATTGGCGGATAAAAAATTCGACCAGGAACAACCCGAGTGGCAACGCTGGCTCCGCGGCAACGACCTCATTTTCAAAGCCTTCGGAGACGACCTCGAAAAAGCGCTGCCCAGCCTGATCCACCTTACGCACAACCGCCTGGGCGTCAATAATCAGGACGAAGTGTACTTGCTGTACGTGCTTTCGGAAACCTTGTGAATTTATTGGTTATTTGGTGAGTTGGTGAATTGGTTATAATAGGGGTATTTCTGCTCTCGGCAGGGTATTCATTCGTCAAATAAAACCGAAGTTGAGAGCAGGAACGCCCCTATTATAACCAATTCACCAACTCACCAAATAACCAATAAATTCATTCCTCAAGAAACTCTCTGATCAACTCCCCGATCATTTCATGTTGCAGCCGGTGGCCGAGGCCTTGTGTTTCAATCAGTCTGGCATTCCAGGCTTTGGCGATGGCCATCCCTTCGGCCAGTGGCGCCACATCGTCGTCGCGGTCGTGGATGACCAGTCCGCGCACGTCGGTCAGTGAAGCGGCTTTGCCTTCAACCGAATAAGCTTCAATGGGAATGCCGCCCTGGCGCAGGATTTGATTGCCGACGGCGCCGAGGACCTGTTCGTTGAGGCCCAGCAGGGCGCCGAAGTCGCGCAGAACGCGGGAGGATTCGGCAAAAGAAGCCATTACCACGGCTTTTTGTACCCTGGGCGCTCCGAAAGCAGCCATACCCATGATGACCGCGGCCCCGCCCAGCGAGTGGCCGACCAGCGCATAGGGCACGCCTTTTTGTGCCACAAAAGCACTCAATACCCGGCTGAACAAGGGCAGGTTGATGACGTTTCCGCCCGAACGCCCGTGCGCAGGTGCATCGAAGGCCATGACCGTATAGCCGGCTTCCAGCAGTTCGGGTACGTATTTGCGCCATCGGCCGCTGTGCGACTCCCAGCCGTGCAGTAGTAATACACTGCGATTCAGGGATTTACCGACCGGCAGCCAGGTATAGGCACTGATCGCTATGTTTTCCAGCAGCAAGGTTTCCGCCTGAGCCCGGTTCAGGAAGTCGCGGTCTTCGACCCGAATATTCTGGCGCCGGGGAGTGCAGAAAAGCCGGAATGCCGCACGGCCGGCCAGGGCAGGGGAGACCCGGCCAAGGGTGTTGATCATGCGTCCGATGCGGCGGACTTTTTGTAAAAAAGCTTCCGAATGGTGCTGAGACATTTTTATTCAAAACGCCGTTTGTAGAACCAGGTGTTGTCGTTGAGGGTAAATCCGACGGTGAGCCGGACGTACGTTTCCTCGATTGGAGATTTTGCGCCCAGTTTGCCTACCTCTACGGCGGCATTGATAAAGGAAGTCTGCTGACGGGGCAGGATCAGGGGTAAGCCCAGTCCGAGTGTCAGGCCGATCTCGTCGAAGTCGACACCGGTATCGGTGCGGGGGTCCTGGCGGTAATAAGCGCCGGCCCGGTAACGCACGCGTTTCATGTACCGGTTGTAGGAAGCGTAATCGGGGGTGTATTCGAGACCGCCCGAGAGCGAGATGGTGTTGCGGTACTCACGGGCTGCCGGGCGGGCTTCGTTTTTGTATCCCGACCAGTTTTCGAGCCCGAACTGCATGCCGGCTTTGAATTTCGTTCCTCCAACGTATTGAATACCAAGGGTAAATGACGAGGGGAGGGTGATTGTCCGGTCGGCGTCCTGTTCAAAGGCGAGCGTATCGAGGTTGGTATAGCCGTTGGCTGCCGGGCGGCCGCGGAAGCGCAGGATATCCGTGGAGGCGTTGAGTTTGTGGTTACCTTCGGCAGTAGCGCCCAGGGTAATCCAGCGTGTGGGCAGGGTTTTTTCCTGGTCGGCGTATCGGAGCACGAAGTCGTGCTGCACGCCGAGATTCCAGACCAGTCCCCTGATGGCCACCTCATCGCGGAACACATCGCTGAATGTCGGCAGGCTGTCGTTGAAGTCGGCGCGGGACTCGTAGGTGGCTTCACCGAATTGCCAGCCCAGGTTGAGCCCCACCGAGGTGTGTTTGTAGCGTACGGCGTTGCTCCAGTTGAGTCGGTAGGTACCGCCGTTGCCTTCAAAGGAGTTGGTTACTTCGCCGAGTTGGGGCAGGGTGTCGCGGGTTTGGATGTTGTATCCGACGAGCGAATAGGGCGTCAGGGTAAATCCCATGCCGAATTGCCAGGGCGACTGTTTGCGGTCGAGGATTTCGTTGATGGGGCTTTTAAGCGTGAAGCCGAGGCCCAGATAGCCCAGGTTGCCCGTCCAGGTACTGAGCGAGGAATTGCCCGACTGGTAGTTGCTGTTTTTTGCAAAAATACCTACGTCCAGCGTGGTGGTACGCAGGGATGCGAAGGATGCCGGGTTGAGGATATTAAGGTGAAAGGGGTCGTGACTGGCCGTGGTTTGGCCGCCCCAGCCGGCCTGGTTGGCAAAGTATTGCGGCAACAGGTCGCCGATGCCGTATTGGGAGTAGGGCGAGTTTTGTTTGGGTTGGGCCAGCAAGGCGGCGGAGAAAAGCAGCAGCAAGCCGAGGAAGGAAAGTCGCATAGTGTCAGAAACCGGGTTTTAGCGTGCCGGTAATAAGCAGATTGGGTTATGTTGTCAGGTTGAACGTCAGTATATTATGCAATCCGTAGAGGATCAGGTCGGGTTCGAGGATGGTGTCGGGGCGGTTCAGGAATTGTTGGACAAATTCGGCATCGCCGCCGGTGAGAATGATGGTCAGTTGGCCGAATTGTTGTTCAAATTGTCGTATAAATCCTTCGATTTCAAAGATGGCGCCGCGCAAGGCGCCGTTTTGCAAAGCGGTGCTTGTGCTGTTGCCGATGTTGTCGGCCGGCATTTCCAGCGGTACTTCGGGCAGTCGAGCGGTGAAGTGGTGCATGGCCTGTATCCGCATCAGCAGTCCGGGGGCGATATTGCCGCCGAGGTATACGGCGTTGGCGTCGATCAGTTCGTATTTGATACAAGTGCCGCAGTCGATCACCAGGCAGTGCCGGCCGGGGAATAACGCCAGGGCGCCTGCTGCCGCTGCCAGCCGGTCTTTTCCGAGTGTTTCGGGCGTCCGGTAGGCGTTGCGGAAGGGCAGGGGAGTGTGGTGAAGGAGTTCGAAGGCTTGGAAATGGTCGGATAAATCCTGGCGCAGGCCTTGGTCGTCGTCGGCAACGGATGAAAAGATAGCGCCGTCGATTGCGGCGTTATGGGTCCATTGGCGCAGGGTTTCGGCCGACCAGTGTTGCCCGACCGTTTTACGGGCCAGTCGCCGGCCGTCGAAGAGGCCGATCTTGGTTCGGGTATTGCCGATGTCGATAACGAGGTGCATGTGTTCCGGAGCGGGCGCGAAGTTCCGCTTTTTTAGCAGAAAATTCTGCGCTGCGCTCCGGAGACGGCAGGAATTAACCCAGGTAAGATTTCAGCGCCTTGCTGGATTTGCGCAGACGGCGGATGGCGCGTTCCTTGATTTGTCGCACCCGTTCGCGGGTGAGGCCGTAGAGTTCGGCGATTTCTTCGAGGGTGAGCGCCTGGTAGCCTTTGAGGCCGTAGTACGAGGCGATGACCTCCATTTCGCGTGGGGAAAGCATGGCCAGGCCGTGGGCGACTTCTTCCCGCAGCGATTCGGCCATAAGATTGAGGTCGGGTTCGGGGGCGTCGTCGGAAGAATACAGGTCGAGCATGGTAGCGTCGCTGTCTTCCGAATTGGCAATGGGCGCGTCGAGCGATACGTGCCGCACGGTGCTGAGCATCATGGTTTGTACTTCTCGGGGCGACATATCGAGCAAATCGGCGAGTTCTTCGTCGGTAGGGTCGCGTTCGGCGAGCTGAACGAAGTGGATATACGCTTCATTCACCTTGTTGTAGGAGCCGACTTTATTGAGCGGCATACGTACGATCCGGCTGTTTTCGACGATGGCCTGCAGGATGCTCTGGCGAATCCACCAGACGGCATAAGAGATGAATTTGAAGCCCTTGGTTTCGTCGAAACGTTTGGCTGCCTTGATGAGGCCCACGTTGCCCTCGTTGATGAGGTCGGAGAGGCTGAGGCCCTGGTTTTGGTATTGTTTGGCGACGGACACGACAAAGCGGAGGTTGGCCTCGGTCATGCGTTCGAGTGCATCCTGATCGCCTTCGCGGATACGGCGAGCCAGTACAGCCTCCTCGTCGGGGGTGAGCAGCTGGATTTTGCCGATATCGTTGAGGTATTTTTCCAGCGCGAGGCTCTCGCGGGAGGTAATTTTATGGGTGATTTTGAGTTGACGCATGGTGTACTGCGTTAGTGTTGCCGTTTTAAAACGTTTGAAAGAAATAAAGTTTCCTTCTTCGGCTGAAAATTTTGCATTGACCTTGATTTTCAGGGAAAAAGCCGGATTAAAATTCAGGGGGAAAAGGTAGCGCAATACTGCCGATTATCCGGGAAAAAGGTGTCATAAAACGTCCGAACGCTGCCTGGCGCATGCCGGTATTTTTCCAAGATTAAGTTTTATCGAAAAGTTGGACGGCAGAAGCGGTTTTTTGGGCTGAGGGGCCTACTTTTGTCCTGTTGTTTTTAATCCTTATAATAATCTCATGACTAGTTTGGCAGTGTCCCTGTTGCTTCACTTTTGAACCTGTGGTTGTTTCTTAGACAGGTTTATTTTCAAAAAAGTTTGCTGGCCGCACCAAAATAGTCAGTCTCCCAAGTCTGATTGATTTTGTTCACTCCGAAACATTCTTGTCAGCCGATACAGGCGCAAGGTGTTTCAAATCCTGATTTTATGCGGAATTATTCTACTGCCTTTTCCCTTAAATCTTTGCTTTTGCCGCTTATGGCGTTTGGATTCCTTCCGCTTTTCGGCGGCAATGAACACCCGCCATTTATGGCGCCCTGTGCCGACCTTTTCATCTCGGAATACGTGGAAGGGTCGGGCAACAACAAGGCTATCGAAATTTACAACCCTACCGCGTCCACGATTACGCTGACGGGCAACTACCAATTGAAGTTTTATTTCAACGGCTCGGGAACTGCCAGTACCACGATTAACCTGACCGGTACGATCGCGCCATATGATGTGTACGTCGTATGCGACGATAATTCCAACGCAGGCATACTGGCCGTGGCCGACTTGATTTCCACTGCCAGTTTTTTCAATGGCGACGATGCAGTGGAATTGTTCAAAAACAGCACTGCAACCGTTCTGGATGTGATCGGCCAGATTGGTTTCGATCCCGGCACCGAATGGGGTACGGGTCTTACTTCCACGGCTGACAACACGCTGCGGCGAAAATCGGCGATCAATATGGGCGATGTGAACGGCGCCGATGCGTTCGATCCGAGCATTGAATGGGACGGGTTTGCCCAGGACAATATCGACAACCTGGGGATGCATACCAGTGCTTGTGCCGTCTGCGATATTACCAGCGTCACGTTTAACAACGTCAGCGCCTGCAACGACAACGGCACCTCCGATCCGTCCGACGATTTTTTTACGGCCGACGTGGTGGTTAATTTTGTCAATCCCCCAGCTTCGGGCGATCTGCAAATCGAGCCGGGCGGCGATGCCATCGGTACGTATTCCATTCCGGTGGGCAGCCTTGTGGGTAATTCGCACACCTTCACCGGGGTACAGTTGAAAGCGGATGGCACCCAGACAGTTATTGAAGTAGAGTTTTCGGTGCCGGCCAATCAATGCGTCCAGACTCAGGTAGGCCCGACGGTGTCATCCTGTTCTCCCGTTTGTGATATTACCAGCGTCACGTTTAACAACGTCAGCACCTGCAACGATAACGGAACTTCTGATCCTTCCGACGACTATTTTACAGCCGACGTGGTGGTTAATTTTGTCAATCCCCCGGCCTCTGGCGATCTGCAAATCGAGCCGGGCGGCGATGCCATCGGTACGTATTCTATTCCGGTGGGCAGCCTCATAGGTAATTCTCACACCTTCACCGGGGTACAATTGAAAGCAGACGGCACCCAGACGTTGATTGAAGTCGAGTTTACCGTGCCGCCAAATCAATGCGTTCAAACGCAGGTTGGCCCGACGGTGAGCAGCTGTTCCTCTGCCGGATGCGACCTGACCGATGCCGGCCTGGCCGATGTGCACTGCGAAGACAACAACGAAACCGGAAACAATTCTTCCGATGATTATATCTGGTTTCAACTTACTCCTGCGGGCGTCAATGTAGGTACCGGCTACAACGTGACGGTTAGTAGCGGCTCCGTTCTCCTCAATGGTTCCATACCGCCCAATGACGTCCCTTACGGTATTACCAGTTCTTTCCGCCTTCAGGCCGGTTCTGCCGGTGCTGGCGACGTGACAGTAACGATCACTGACGTGGCCGACCCGAATTGTACGATCTCGGTATTGGTCGAAGATCCCGGTTCTTGTTCTTCTCCCAACTGTTTCCTGGATGGCACTTGTCCGCCCCAACCCTCGGGCACTTACGATTGCAACAATCCACTGCCTGCACCGGCTACCACAGTAGCGGAATTCGAAGCCCTGGGCGGAGATATCGGCGGCGAACCCTGCGGTACGGTGGTCGTGACTTCCACGACGGCGTCAATCAATAATTGCACGACTACCTCGGTTGCCCGCACCTATTTTATATTTGACGATGCGGACAACAACGGCGAATATGACACAGATGAGACTTCTTTTACCTGTGTACTCAATTATACCTATCAGCCCGACCAAACCCCGCCGACCCTGAACGGGCCGTTCCCGGGCGGTATTTCACTCGATTGCGGCGATCCGCTACCGACGCCGCCGACCCTGACAGCCACCGACAATTGCGGCTCGGCCTCGGTCACTTATGCCCAAACCATGGAACCGGCCGGTTGCCCGCAGGAGAAATTCCTCTACCGCACCTGGACGCCGGTTGACGCCTGCAATATCTCGGGCCTGCCTTACACGCAAACCATTACGATTACCGACGATACCGCCCCGGTATTCAACCAGCCGCTTCCGCAGGACCAAACGATCGCCTGCGGCGCCCCGATCCCGACGCCGGCTATCGTGACCGCTTCCGATGATTGCGATCCTGGCAATGTGGCCCCGGTGATCTGGATCAATGAAATCCACTACGACAACACGGGTACAGATGTGGGCGAATTTGTTGAAGTTGCCGGCACGGCCGGTCTCGACCTGACCCAATACGCCATTGTCCTCTACAACGGCAACGGTGGCAATGCATACGACACCGACAACCTTGTCGGAACGATCGACGACGAAGGAAACGGCACCGGCGCTGTGGCGTTGTTTTACCCGGCGAACGGTATTCAAAATGGCACGCCCGACGGCGTTGCGCTGATTCGCCTGCCCAATACGGTGATCCAGTTCCTGAGCTATGAGGGGGCATTCCTGGCGACCGATGGCCCTGCAGCGGGTATAACTTCGCAGAATATCCCCGTTTTGGAATTGGGTACGGAAGCCGCCGGCCTGTCGATCCAGTTGACCGGAAGCGGCGACGAATATGCAGACTTCACCTGGGTGGGCCCGCTCGACGATTCTCCCGGTACGCTCAACACCAACCAGACCGTTCAGCCTCAAATGGGTGTGATTACGGCAACTATGGAAGAAAGCACCATGATGGGTTCCTGCACGGGTTCTTTGATCATCAAACGTACCTACACGGCTACCGATGCCTGCGGCAACCCCAGTGTTTATACCCAAACCATCAACGTAGTTGACAACGTCGCGCCGGTGTTCGCGCCGCCGCTCCCGCAAAATATTACGATTGCCTGCAATGCCCCGGTGCCGCCGGCGCCCACGCTGGTCGCCATTGATGCTTGCAGCCAGGCCATGCCCCAAGTGTGGATCAATGAAATCCACTACGACAATACCGGCGCCGATCAGGGCGAGTTTATTGAAATCGCCGGACAGGCCGGAACCGACCTGTCGCAGTACAGCCTGGTACTTTACAACGGCAGCACCGGCAATATGGGGGGCACCTATAATACTTTAGTACTCTCCGGCCTGATCGATAACGAAAGCAATGGCCATGGCGCAATTTCTTTCGGCTATCCGCAAGACGGTATCCAGAACGGACCTTCTGATGGCATCGCTTTGGTAAAGGGAGGTATGGTACTCCAGTTCCTCAGTTACGAAGGCGTGATGACGGCCGTCGGCGGTCCGGCCAATGGTCAGGTTTCAACCGACATCGGGGTTGCCGAAACGGGTGCCGACCCGGCCGGTTTATCTCTGCGCCTTACGGGCAATGGCAACCAGTACAGCGCCTTTACCTGGAATGCGCCAGCTGCTGCCACACCAGGCTCAATCAATCAGGGCCAAACTTTTACGCCGATTCAAAACGGTATTCCGGTCACCTTTACCGAAACCATGGCCCCCGGCAACTGCCCGCAAAACAAAACGATCACCCGCACCTGGAAAGCAAGCGACGCTTGCGGAAACATGGTGCAGCATACCCAAACCATTTCGGTGGTCGACAATGTCGCCCCCACCATTGTTTGCCAAAACGTCACCGTCAACCTCGATATCTTCGGTAATGCAAGCGTGACGCAAGCCCAACTGATTCAGTCGCTCAGTGATAACTGTGCCGCGGCCAATACTATTACGGTGACGCCGGCCGGTCCGTTCAACTTCACCTGCGCCCAACAGGGAACAACGCAACCCGTGACACTGACCGCAACCGATCCTTGTAATAACTCTTCCAGTTGTACAGCGCTGGTGACGATCAATCCGTTTGTTCGTTGTACGCCGGTTATCCTGATTGTCGATCCTTGTGTTTGTAAAAATAATGCGACAACCCTGACGAATGGTCAGTTTGGCGAACGCATTAAGGTGGAATCGCTGGCTGGTCAAACCTGGACGGTAACGGCTGTTTCCGGTTTGTTCTCAACCGCCAGCGTGCAGCCGCCCGGCGCCCCCACGCCGATTGCCATTGGCACTATTTTGCAACAAATCCCTGCCAATAGCGGCGATTACTATCTGGAAGGTATCCACGTCGATGCTCTTGGTTATTCGGTTACGGTACAAAACAACCTTGGCCAAAGCCTCACCATCGGCAACCAGTGCGCTTATCCCAATCCTTCAATCACCTCCGATCTTTCTGGCCCCTTCTGCCTGTTCTCCGACCCGGTCGACCTGACGGGCACGCCTGGCGATGCGAACATCGTGTCGGCGGTATTCACGGTCAACGGGGTACAAACGACGACTTTCAATCCCAGCCAGGGTGTTGGTCAATACGAGATCGTGTACACGGTCGACGGCGGCTTGCCGAAAGCCGCCAGCCCGAACGATCCGGGCTGTATCCAGTCGGTCAAAACCTACGTGAACGTGGTCGCCACACCCTCGTCGCTGGTCTGCAACGACCTGGTGATCGTGTCGGTGGATGAGAACTGCGAAGCGGAGATCAACCCGGACATGATCCTGGAAGGTTCATACGGCTGCTACGACGACTACATCGTGGAAATCGACAAAACCCTGCCGTACGGCAACGGTCCCTGGGTACCGGGCTTTGTCAACGTCAACGACCTTGGCAAAACCTACCAGGTTCGGGTGACGCACCTGATCAGCGGCAACAAATGCTGGGGTAACATCAAGGTGGAAGACAAACTGGCGCCGGTGCTGGAATGCACGGACATCGATCTGAACTGCGCCATC
>JAEUUU010000143.1 GCA_016787345.1 Saprospiraceae bacterium
GATCGGGTCGGGGATGCGGGCGATACTGGCAACAATGTCTTTGACCAGGCTCGATTTTTTGATCGGATCGCCTTTGGTATCTTCCAGCAACAGCCTGGTTTTGAACAGGATAAAATCCTTTGCCTCCCGCGCCACGTATTCGAGAAACGCCTCGCTGCCTACTTTTTGCACGTAACTGTCGGGGTCTTCGCCCTCTGGAAGCAGCACGATGCGCACGTTCAGGTCTTGCTCGAGGGCAAGGTCGAGTCCGCGCAGGGCGGCTTTAATACCTGCCGGATCGCCGTCGTACAGGATTTTGAGGTTGTTCGTATTGCGGCGAATCAGGTTGAGTTGCCCTTCCGTCAGCGAAGTACCGCTGCTGGCCACCACGTTTTCAATGCCGGCCTGATAGAGCGAAATCACGTCCATGTAGCCTTCCACGAGGATGCACTCATCCTGTTGGCGGATGGCCTTTTTGGCCTGGTAGGCGCCGTACAGCGTCTTGTTTTTGACGTAAATTTCGGTTTCCGGACTGTTGATGTATTTCGGAACGGTTTTGTCGTTCGACATCGTCCGGCCGGCAAATGCCGCTACTTTACCCGAAAGGTTGTGGATGGCAAACATGACCCTGCCCCGGAAAAAATCGCGGGCGCCGTCGGCGCTGCTCAGGCCCGTTTTTTTGAGCAATTCGACCGAATGGCCGGTGGCGCGGGCGCGTTGCAGCAGCAGATCGCGCAGGTCGGGCGCATAGCC
The DNA here is from genome assembly GCA_016787345.1 of Saprospiraceae bacterium. Classification (GTDB taxonomy): domain Bacteria; phylum Bacteroidota; class Bacteroidia; order Chitinophagales; family Saprospiraceae; genus M3007. The sequence goes on from JAEUUU010000143.1 coordinate 733, forward strand.
CAGGCCGAAGGTGCGGATGGTCTCTTCCCTCAGGCCGCGCTGCCGGAAATACTGCAGGGCGACGGACTTGCCTTCGTCGGTGTCGAACAACTGTTCCTGGAAGTGTTTGAGGGCAAAATCATTGACGATGTACAGCGACTCGGCCATTTGGTCGGCCGCCCGCTGTTCGGGCGTGAGCTCGACCTCCTCGATCTCAATATTGTATTTTTTGGCCAGCCAGCGCAGGGCTTCGGGGTAGCTGAACTGCTCGTGTTCGCGCAAAAAAGTAACGGCATCGCCGGCTTTTCCGCAGCCGAAGCATTTGAAAATGTTGCGCGTGGGGTTGACGTTGAACGAGGGCGTTTTTTCGTGGTGAAACGGGCACAAACCGATCAGATTGACCCCGCGGCGGCGCAGGCTCACAAAATCCTCGATCACTTCTTCAATCCGGACGGCGTCGAGGATTTCACGGACGGTTTTGGCGGTAATCATGATGCTTTTGGCAAAAATACTTAGAAACCTTACGACAAGAACAAAATTTCACGCAAAGCCGCAAAGCGCGCCAAGGGACGAAATTCCTGGCGCGCTTTGCGGCTTTGCGTAAAATAATATCCCGGAAGTTCGATTGAGAATGTTTAAGGAGAATTGTCCCTCCCAGGCCATCTGCTCAACCCTCGAAGTGCAGCGAAATTGTAAACGTCCGCGACATCACTTTTTCCAGAATAGTGCTCTGTTCGAGGCGGTCGTTGTAGATCAGGACGTTGTTCATGCCCTGGGAAATCTTGAACTCCGGAGAAAAAACGAAATAGGGGAAAAAGAACTGAATGCCGGCCCCGTATTCGACCTGAAAATCGGTGGGCGCGATCTTCACCAGCCCGGCGGCCTGCCGGGTGCGCGAATCGCTGGCCACGTCGAATACGTATTTGACCCCGCCGATCACAAACAGGCGGAAATCGTGAAATGGCGCCGATTTGTAGCGCACGTGGAAAGGCATTTCGACAAAAACCGACTCGATACGGCGCGTGAGCACGATCGATTTTTCACCCGGCGGCGCGTAGCGGATATTGCGTTCGGCAAACGACAGAGTGGGCAAAAAACGCACGTCGAAATACTCCCCGATCCGCAGGTTCGATACGATACCGAGGTTGAAACCCGGTCCCGTGACCGATTCCGCCCGGAGAAAAGAGTCGTTGGTGATGAAGCTTTTGGAGTGAAAAATGCGGAAATCGCTCTGGTTGTAACCCAGGGTGATCCCGAAATAGTAGGGTTTGTTTTGAAAGTCGCGGTAGTTGAGGTTTTGGCCTGAGGAAAACTGCGCTTCCGCTTTCGGTGCGGCCAGGAAAAGGAAAAACAACAAGGCTGCCAGCCCTTTGCCAGCAGTCAGCAGTCCGCTGCCGACTATTTTTCTGCAATGTAAATGGAGCATATTCCGAGCGTCAATCGTTCGCATTGTGGATTTTGATAACCGGTTTTGGATAAAATGTTGAGAAAATCCTGGCCTTCGGGAAACGCCTGCACACTTTCGAAGAGATAGGTGTAAGCGCGCACGTCGCGGCTGGTTAAACGCCCGATCATGGGCAAAACGTATTTGAAGTAGCTGTTGTACAGCTGTTTTATCGGAAAAATACCCGGTTTGGAGAACTCCAGAATGACCACCCGGCCGCCCGGCCGCAGTACGCGGCGCATTTCCGAAAGTCCTTTTTCCAGGTTTTCAAAATTGCGCACCCCGAAAGCCACGGTGACGGCGTCGAAACTGTCGTCGGCAAAACGAAGGTTTTCGCTGTCGCCGGTTTCGAGGCTGATCGTGTCTTGCAAACCCGCTTTTACGATCTTTTCCCGACCAAAATCGAGCATTTGATTGGCGATATCAATACCGATAATCTGCTTTGGCGCCAGTCGGCGGGCCGCCATGATGGCTACGTCGGCGGTGCCTGTCGCGACATCGAGCAGGGTTTGCGGCGCGAGGTCGCGCAGGTAATTCAGGGCTTTTTTGCGCCATTGCACATCGATGCCCAGCGAAAGCACGCGGTTCAGCAGGTCGTATTTCGGCGCGATATTGTCGAACATCCGCTCCACCTGCGCTTTTTTGGCTTCGGCATCGTTGTACGGGGTAACTTCTGATTTTTCTTTCATAAATATTGGCGCAAAGGTAAACGTTCCGGTTGCTTGCAGACAGGTTTTGAAGGAAATCCGTTCGATCCCATCTGCACACAGGCACTACCTTTGCCGCACAAAACAAGCTGTCGCATGAAAATAGCCCTGGCTCAACTCAATTACCACATCGGAAACTTCGAAGGCAACCTGCAAAAAATGCTCGACGCCGCGGCGGAAGCCCGCCGGCTGGGCGCCGACCTGATCTGCTTCGGCGAACTGGCCACCTGCGGCTACCCGCCCCGCGATTTTCTCGAATTCGACGACTTCATCCGCCGCAGCGACGCTTCGGTGGACAAACTGCGCGAAGCCTCCCGCGACATCGCCATCGTCGTGGGCTCGCCCACGCGCAACCCCGTAGTGGAAGGCAAAGACCTGCACAATTCGGCTTTTTTTCTCTCGGAGGGCCGCATCGTAGGCATTCAGCACAAAACCCTGTTGCCGACCTACGATATTTTTGACGAATACCGCTACTTCGAACCGGCGACGGAGTTTCATACTTTCCAGTTTAAAGGTAAAAAAATCGCGCTCTCGATCTGCGAAGACATCTGGAACGTGGGCAATGAAAACCCGCTGTACAAAATTTGTCCGCTCGACGAAATGATGGACGAGCGCCCCGATTTTATCCTCAACCTTTCCGCCTCTCCTTTCGACTACACCCACGCCGCTCTGCGCATTCACACGGTAAAAGCAAACGTGCAGCGCTACGGCGTACCCATGTTCTACGCCAACCATGTGGGCGCCCAGACCGACGTCATCTTCGACGGCGGCAGTCTGGTCGTTTCGCCCGACTGCAAGGTGTTCGACGAGATGCCTTATTTTGAAGAATGCCTGCGCGTATACGATCTCGACGAGGTGGTACGCGGCGGTCGCGAAGCCGAACAGCCCAAGGATAAAATCCGGCTCATCCACGATGCGCTGGTAGAAGGTATTCGCGAGTATTTCCACAAACTCGGCTTCAAAAAGGCCATTCTCGGCCTCTCCGGCGGCATCGACTCGGCCGTAACCACCGTGCTGGCCGTCAAAGCCCTGGGAAAAGACAACGTACGCGTGCTGCTCCTGCCCAGCCAGTTCAGCACCGGCCACTCCGTCGACGACGCCCGCGACCTCGCCGAAAACCTCGGCATCCAGTACGATATTGTACCGATCAAAAGCGTGTACGAGGCCTTCGAAGGCGCATTGCAGCCGTTTTTCAAAGACCTGCCCTTCAACGTCACGGAAGAAAACATCCAGGCCCGCGTACGCGGCACCCTGCTGATGGCCCTGTCGAACAAATTCGGCAATATCCTGCTCAACACGACCAATAAAAGCGAAATGTCGGTCGGCTACGGCACCCTTTACGGCGACCTCTGCGGCGGCCTTGCCGTGCTGGCAGATGTGTATAAAACGGAAGTGTATGCGTTGGCGGGGTATATTAATGAGTGTTATGCTGCTTTGGAACGCCCCAACCCCTCCCCCCATGGGGAGGGGAGCCGATTCGAGCTGGGAGCCGCTCCCCTCCCCTTGGGGGGAGGGGTTGGGGGTGGGGCCTCAACGAGTGGAACGACAACCCCGCCGCAATCTAACTCTTTATCGGCTCCCCTTCCCGAGTACTCGGGGGTTGGGGGTGGGGCCTCAACAGGCGCGGTTATAAGCCACCAACCCCTCCGCGGCGGCGGCCTCATCCCCCTCAACTCCATCACCAAACCGCCCAGCGCCGAGCTGCGGCCGGGGCAAAAAGACACCGACAGTTTGCCGCCTTACGAGCTGCTCGACCGCTTGCTGTACCAATACATTGAATGTCGCCAGGGACCGCGCGAACTGGAAGCCCAGGGTTTTGATCACGATCTGGTGGCTCGGGTACTTCGTTTGGTCAATATGAGTGAGTTCAAAAGAGAACAGGCCGCGCCGGTGTTGCGCGTGAGTCCGAAGGCATTCGGGATGGGCAGGCGGATGCCGATCGAGGCGAAGTATTTGTCGTAAAGAATAAAAGATTTTCGCTCAAATCCGGCCCTCGGTTGACCTGACGGACTCATTTCAAGCAAAGCCGTAAAGAGGCTGTCTCACAAGTTGGGCCGGCCAAAATCGTTGAAGTAGTATGTCACGCAAAGTCGCAAAGCGCGCAAAGAAGTTGCTCCTTTGCGGCTTTGCGTGACACATTATCCAGAAGGTAGTCGCCCGGGCAGGGTTTCCATACCGCCGCTTTTTCATTACTGCTTGATAATATTGAAATACTGGATGTACTCCCCATAGATCAATTGCAGGTTGTACAGGCCGGGAGTCAAACCTGCCGTGTTCAGGTTTGTTGGCGAAGAAGTGCTGCCCTGTTCCAGCAAAACCAGGTTGGTATACTGATTAAACAGCCGTATGTCTACACTCTCCGGAACGAGAGACGGATTGACGGCAGGATTAATCACCGGATTAATTTGCAGGGTGTAGGTGGCCGGGTTGGGACTAATATACCAGTCGACAGGATAATCCGGAGGGTAAGGAGGATAATCGCCCCCGTGGTAAAAAGTATAAATCCCTGTCTCTCCATGACAAACGCCGGTAAACAGCACGACGCGCAAAGTGAGCAAGGGGCTGGTTTGTTGTACGTAAATTTTGGACCCGTCCACGGTCCAGGTACCCGTTCCTGAATTCAGATAGACATTAAAATTGCTGCCATCCGGAATATCGAGTGTCACGGTAAAATTCCAGTCCTGAATAAAATTAAAACCCGTTTCACTCAACACTACCGAACTGTTTCCGACCGTGTATTCGCCTTCCAGATCGCATTCATCACTCACCAGAATTTCCTTTTGAAACGTTGCAGAGGTCCCGTCGCACCGCGTAATCGTACCGGTTAGAACGACCGTGCCAACACCCGTAAAATTGACCGGACAATTCCAGTCATTGGGTTGTATGTTAGCGGGTCCGCTTACGCTCCATTGCACGTGAAAAGCAGGATCGTTAAAACTGTAATTGTGTGTGGAGGGAACGGTGTATACCTTGTCTTTGCCGAAAATAGCGTTGCTTGCAATATCATCGCAGTCATAACACGGGAAGGCATTGACGATGTAACAGGACAGATTTTGCCATGTCGGAAGCCAACCTTTAACCTCGATGTAGTATGGCTGCCCGGGCGCCACCCAATGTACGTTGTCGTGCCAGCGGTTCGAGTCGTCTACGTATCCGGTATTTGCAACAGGGACTTCCTGAAAATTCTGGTCGTAAAGTTTGTATGGCAAATCATAACCCTGCCATGCATAAGGATCAGGGTTGGGGAAATAATCGATTTCCGGATGATCCACCTTGATTTCAACCATATCGCAACCGGTCGGAACAAATTTGAAATAATCGACATCCCCGGCCGGATAGATATTATTGCCGTCAATATTCGCATCAAAATTGATGGCGGCTGCCGTTGCCAGCGTATTATTTGGCTCTCTGAGTTCGCAATTGGTCCTGAGTTTTCTGACCTGTGACACGCCCGCGCATGCCGGCGCATTGCACAGGCTCGTCACCCGGACAGCATAATCCGTCTCAGGGACAAGTCCGGTCAAGGTATACTGCATCACTGTCGTATATGCTTCATTTACAGACGTCGGAGCGGATAAGGGCCACCATTCTACCTTGTAGCCGGGCGGAGACGCGCCCAGATTGGTCCAGGAAATCTGGACCGAATTTCCGGTGACCAGACCAAGCGGCGCGAGAAGAGGCATACAATCGGTCATGACAAAATCCAGCGTTTGATAGCTGGAATATTTCAATCCGTCGCAGCAATCTCCAAACGCGCGGACGCGAGCCTTGTATGCCGTACAGGGCGTCAAATTACCCAACGTAAAATTGAGGCTGGTCGTAGTGCCTGCCGTCGTCCATAAAATATCAGTCGCTTTTTTATATGAAATCTCGTAGGACGTCGGTACAGCCAGATGGTCCCATTGCAGCACGACTTCATTGCTGGCGGGATTCACCGAGCCGACGGCAAAATCATTGATCGTTTTGTTGGATATTCCGTCGTAGCACACTTCCCATATTTGGGATACATTATTCAGGGTATTGTTCGGGTCGGTCAAATAAGCTTGCGCTTGATCGTAAGCATTGCATACGATCTGAAAGGGTACGTAATCGCACCGTGGGCAGGTTACCCTCATTTCGTAGACCTTGCAAGGCGCCAAGGGGCCCACTTCGAGAGTAAAATCACCGTCGCTGATGTAGGTGTAATGAACCTGCCAATCCGTTGTACCCTTTTCACGATAAAGTACGATGTAAGTATAATCCTCAACAAGTTGAAGGGGACCGCCGCCACAAGGAAACTGGAAACTATACGAGTATGAGGATACATACCCGTTTGCATCGAAAACAGGTGTGTACTTGTGGTAATACGCACCGGGATTGATAAAAACAGGCTCTCCCGTGGAGGGGTTCGTTCCACATTCGCACTGGCTGTTGGCATCGGGGAGGCTCAAAAACCACATCAGTCCGATGCAGAAAACAGGGAATAATCGATTGGAAACATACTTTTTCATGGTGAATCAGGTTGAGTGAATAAATGCAGGGTGAACATCCCGAAAAAGGGCCGGGGTTGGCCATGCAAATAGCCAACCCCGGAGTTGAATTCATCGATTCGGTATACGAACGAATTACATCACCGTAATAAAGCAGCTGGCATCCAATTGCAGCTCTTCGCAATCGCCGGGCGCCAGTGTGATGTTCACCTGGTTGCTGCCCGCGCCGATTTTGTAATTTCCGGGTTGAGCGCCAGTGTTGCGGATGCTGATGTAGTGCGGCGTGGGCGCGTTGATCGTCAGTCCCCAGGTACCTGCCGGGAAAGCCTGCGTGCCATAGTGGACGAGCGAGTTGGCGCCGCCGGTCGTACAGGCATTGCAAACCGTACCCGAACCGGGCGCCACCGTGCCGCACAACTCGAAGTCGGAATCGCCGCCGATCACGATATTGCAGATGGCGCGCTCGGTAGCCGAAGTGTCGGTTTGCGGCAGCAGTTCATCCGATTGTTGTTTGCTGCAGTACGACAGCACGAAAACCAGGACCGGCAACAGGAAAAGCAATTTTTTCATGGTAAAAAACTTAGTTTGAAGGTGAAGAATAGAACAGGAACAGGCGTGCACGCGCTGTTTTGATGCCCCAAAACTGGGGACCTGGCCAAAGCCTGCCAATAACACTTTACCCTCGGTATTCCTGCCGGGTTTCATACGAATGTAGCCCGATGACCCGCCCGGGCATCGCAGATCGAACCCTGTTCACCTTGAATTTAAGTGGAAACTGATGCGGATTTTGAGGATTTACGGGGGTGTAGAACCCACCATGCAGAAAAACAGGCTGAGCGGAGGCATAAGTTAAAATTGTAACGCCCCGAAAGGGGTTATTCCCCGAAATCAGGCCAGTTGCCGGGCTTTTTCGAGCAGCCATTCGCGCTCGGACACGAATTTTCGCGCCGAAATACGCCGCACCAGCCGCTCCGAGCGGTCTTTGTCGCCCGAAATGGAATGCGACAACTGGTGCAGGAAATTGACAAAATTGTTCTGGTACTCGCGCAGGGCGCGCGCAAGGAACTTGTTGGAAGCCCGGCTCAGAAACATCTTGAATGCATCGATCTTGTATGGCAACAGGTCGGACTGGGTCTCGTACAGGATCTTGAGTTCGAGGCGGCGAAGGATGAGCAGATAACCCACACTGGGCGACGTCTCCGGCATGGTAGCCAGGGCTTCTTCGAAACGCCCGAGGGCAAACAGACATACCGCGCGATTGAGCCGGTAAAAGTCGTGCGTCTCGTTGTCGCCAATGATGCGGCCCTTGTGCTTTTCGGTAAATTCGAGCGCCCAGTCGTATTTTTTGACCCGAATAGCCGCTGCCGTGACGCTCATGTAAGCGGTTGGCGACAATTTACCCTCATAATACAGATAGCCGCGGGCAAGGTTATCTTTTTGTAAATGATGAAGCATGGGCGCCAACTCGTCTGCGCCGGAATTGATGAGCAGGACACAAAAATTGCGGGCATAAGTGTAAAAATGCTTCAATAAAGCCGGCTCAATTTTCTTTTCCTGCGCGTTCAGCAAATCGACCAGTTCCTGAAAGGCCGAAGGACTGGGCTCGGGCTGCCGGAGCAGGGAAAAGATATTGTAATTGATCTGCAAAATGACGTTCTCTCCGAGATAACGCATTGGTGGATGGACCTCCTCCAGGGCCAGTTCGATGGCCTCCGGCGTTTCCAGGTTGGCTACTTTTTGCTGAAGTAAAAAGCGGTTGAGCAATTCGATCCGTTGCGAAAAAGCAAACACGTCGAGGCTTTCCAGCACCTTGGGGAGATTGACGTCGCCCTTGTTCTGATTGAAAGTATTCTGCCATTCGTGTTTTTCCATTTCCAGTAAAAACTGGTGGTATAAAAAACGGTCGGATTGCTGCACAACACTATCCTGATGCTTTTCCAGTCGCGCAACAACCTGTTTGTAACGCCCTGTCAGTCCCCGTTGCCGCAGAATGAGCGCCAGGTCGAAATTTTGCTGGAAAACATTCTCCTCTCGTTGATAAAAACGCAGTTGCAAAAAACTGCGAACCAGTTTGTTCAACTCGGCCATCACCTTTTCCAGTTTGCCTTCCACAAATGCTTGTCCGGGAAAAAGCCGCTCGTAAACACTTCGTTTTTCGGGGAGTCCGCTGGAAAAATCAGGCCTGGTATCCATCAGAATACGGAGCAAAACCGGGACCGAAGCGGCAAATTTGCCCCGGTTGAAATAGCCTGAACCGACAAACAGGGCCAACTCGCTCCGTTCTTCGGCATTCAGGGTTTTGAGCAGTTCAAGCAAATATGCGTTTTCCATACACCGGACAGCCCTGGGGAATACCCAGCAAAAAGCGTTATAGTTTTGGGAAGTCTGCCGACTGAAATTTGAGCAATATTGATCCAAATTTCTCTCAACTTGTAGATTCAGATCATGCCTAAAGTTTTTTCTTTTTTACTCTTCTTCTTTCCGGCCGTCTTCCTTACGCCGTTTTTGTGCGCCGCCGCGGCCCCTGCCGATGCCCCGGCGGCCCTATCTCCTACTGCCGACGTTTGTACTTTACCGGCTCCCAACAATCTGGTGGTGACCGAGGTGGGCACGACCTACATCTCCGTCGCCTGGGACCCCGTTTCGGGCGCCTCCAAATACCGGGTTAAGGTGAAAGACCTGACCACCGGCATCGAAGTTGGCGATCAACTGGTGACCGGTACCACTTTTACGCAAAACTGGTTGACCGGCGGGCATAATTACCGGTTCAGGGTTTATTCCGTTTGTTCCAACGAGGAAGAAAGCGCCGCTTTCGCAGAAGTGGAACAAAGTACGATCATTATCGATCTGATTCTTGAAGCCACGAATTACAACTCGGCGCCGCAGTACATCTGCTCGGGCGGGTACTCGCCCAGCCAGCAGCCGGTCGTGTGTACCTTCAATTACCAAACCGGCTATGCTTTCTGGTTCGAAGTACGCGCCTCAGGTACCAATATGCTCGTTCGCTATAAGGCCGTGGTACAGAGCGACGGAAACATCCTGATTGGTCGAGTTCCGGCTACCAGCTACCAAAGTTTGCCCAACGTTCATACCTACAACCAGGTGGGGCTGGAACCGGCAAGTTTGGGTGACACCTTGGTGTCGGAAAAGATCAACGTAATGTCCAATGCCAGCTTTGCCTGCGAGATTACCGTCGCCCATCACGAAAACATCGGGTACATTTATGGTTGGCCGACTATTAGCTATGAATTTGCCGTACTTAATCCTTCTTCGCCTCCGAGTGGCGGTGGCGGTAGTGGAAACGGTGGCGTTAAAAATATCCGCCCGGCCGACCAACCCGACGCCGCGCAGGAAGCCAGCGAAACCGGCGCCGACACCCGCGACGACGACACGCCGAAGGAGGACAACGGCCCCACCCTGGTGGTCAATCCCTTCTCCTCGCAGCTCGACGTATTCCTGCCTGCTGCCGGGCAATCTGCCACGACGCTGCGCCTGTTCAGCACCGACGGCCGACTTGCCGCACAGCAAATCTACCCGGCCGGCACGACGCAGTGCAGTTTGTCCACCGGGGAGCTGCCCAATGGTTTCTACCTGTTGTGGGTGGAAAAAGCAGGAAAACGGGAGGTATTCAAGGTGGTGAAGCAGGAATGAGGGCGTAAATTGATTCGTGTGCATCCGCGTTGTCATGTTGCCTGGAAACTACCGGGCAGGATGGCAACGCGGAGGACACGGATTTTGACGGGGGGGCGTGCTGGGCAGGATGGCAACGCGGATGACGCGGATTTTGGCTGATTGGCGCGGATTTTTTTGGGCCCGCCGCGCGGGTTTTGCATGGCTTGCAGCAATTCTGCGAAACCCGGCGTGCCGCCGCAGTCTTCGGGTGGACAAGCGCGCTCGCCCGCGACGAGGCGGGGGTACTGCTGTGCCGGATCGGCGTCCAGTACATTGCGCACTTTGATTTCGTGCATCCAGCCGTCGCCAAAATCGTATTCGTAGGCGATTTTTTCGCCTTTATCCGCCAGATAATCACCGACGAGGACAGTCCGCGAATCGGTAGGGGTTTCCCAGTCGAATTCGCTGGGAAGTGTGATGTATTCGTCCCTGTTCCCCTGAATAAACTGGTACAAATGGCAATTGTGCCAGCCCATGGCTAATTGCACGACGCAGTGCAGTTCGTGAAGATTCATCCGGGGCGGCACCTGCACCCTGCGCCAGATGGCCGGCCGGGTGTACAGCAGGGTGATGTCGAGTTCGAGAACAATATCCATCATGGTTGATTTGCGGGCTAAAATAGGGGAAAAAACTACGAGCAGCCGGCAATAAAAAACACGGCGATTTTATACCGGAGAAGTAAGTTTACGCCAAATTATTCTGCTCCGTGAAAGCGCTCCTTTCCAATAAAATATTCCTTTTCGGCATCCTGCTCGCCGTCGGCGTCCTGGTACTGGCCAACCGCGACAAAAACGCCGCCCCCGTCGCCGCCCTGCCCGAGGTGGTGGATTTCAACTGGCACATCCGCCCTATCCTCTCCGACCGCTGCTTCAAATGCCACGGCCCCGACGAGAAAAAACGCGAAGCGGGGCTTAGGCTGGATACGGAGGAGGGGGCGTTTGGGGTGATTGGATCCTCTCCTGGAGTTCGGCCTGTTCCCGATCTCGATCCCTCCATCGATGGCCCCACCCCCAACCCCTCCCCCCGAGGGGAGGGGAGCCGATCTGAGCTGGGAGCCGCTCCCCTCCCCTCGGGGGGAGGGGTTGGGGGTGGGGCCTCAACGGGAGGTAACAATCCAACTCCCCCCCGCTACGCCATCGTCCCCTACCACCCCGAACAAAGCGCGCTCGTCCAGCGCATTTATTCCACTCACCCCGACTCGGTGATGCCCACGCCGGACTCGCACCTGAGCCTGAGCGACACGGAAAAAGCCTTGTTGAAACGCTGGATCGAGCAGGGGGCAAAGTGGAAGCCGCACTGGGCCTTTATCCAGCCCGTAAAAGCGCCGCTGCCGGAGCCGCCCCGCAAACGCTGGGCGAAAAACGAAATCGACCTGTTTACCCTGCAAAAAATGGCCGAACAGGGCCTCGAACCCTCGCCCGAAGCCGACCGCAACCGCCTGCTGCGCCGCGTGAGTTTCGACCTGACAGGACTGCCACCCTCGCCGCAACTGATGGCGCAATTCCTCAACGACAACAGTCCGGGCGCCTACGAACGCGCCGTCGACAGCCTCCTGGCCTCGCCCGCCTACGGCGAACGCTGGGCCATGTACTGGCTCGACCTGGCCCGCTACTCCGACACCCACGGCTATCAGGACGACCTGCCGCGCACCATGTGGCCCTGGCGCGACTGGGTGATCCACGCCTTTAACCAAAACATGCCCTACGACCGCTTCGTGACCGAACAACTGGCCGGCGACCTCCTGCCCGACGCCGACAAGGCCACCCTGCTGGCCTCGGCCTTCAACCGCAACCACAAGATCAGTCAGGAAGGCGGGGTCATCGACGAGGAATACCGCGTGGAATACGTGGCCGACCGGACCAATACTTTCGGCAAAGCGTTTCTGGGCCTCACCTTCGAGTGCTCCCGCTGCCACGACCACAAATACGACCCGATCCCGATGACGGATTACTACGGTGCCTTTGCCTTTTTCAACAAGGTGCCGGAGCGGGG
>JAEUUU010000165.1 GCA_016787345.1 Saprospiraceae bacterium
TGGATACCCATTTTTTGCACTTCATCGCGGTCTTTGGCGCCCACGTCGATCGTGATATTGTCGAGGGAAGGGCTGAGCGAGGCATCCTTGTCGGTGCGCGTATGAATGGCCGGCCAGCCAAACACGCCTTCCACTTTCCCACCCTGCCGCAAATGGATGAATACGCGCATGGAGGGCGCGATTTGATGGTCGCTGCCGCCGTTGCGGATCACATGGATAAATCCATCTTCGGTGATGTAATTGACAAACCAGGAAATCTCGTCGGCATGGCCCTCGATCACGACCTTGTAGTCTTGCCCCGGATTGATGATCGCGTAGGCGGTGCCATAATTATCGAGTTTCCAGTCGTCGATATATGGAGCGAGGTATTCCAGCCAAAGTTTTTGTCCCGACGCTTCAAATCCGGTTGGACTTGCGTTGTTCAAATAGCGACGGAGGAATGTTTCGGATTCTGACGTAATCAGCTGCATTCGATTAAATTTTGCATGGTTTCAGGTCAACAGCATACGAACTCTTCGGTTCAGAAAGCGGGTTTCCAACCGAAAAAGCGTTGCTGTCTTATCAGACATAAAGTGCGCCCCAACCTTCGGGATTTTCGCGCCATTGCCGAAGCGTGGCGAGATCGTCGGGGTTCACGTAGCCGGTGTCCGCGGCTTCGCGGACCAGCGTTTCATAATTGGTCAAAGTTTTGAAAATCAGGTTTTTCTCTGCAAATGCCTGGTCGGCTTTGGCAAAACCGTATTGAAAAATAGCCAATACGCCCACCACCTCGGCGCCTGCTTCCTGCAGGGCTTCGGCGGCTTTCAGGCAACTGCCCCCGGTGCTGATCAGGTCTTCCACCACCAGGGCGCGGGCGCCGGGCGAGGGCAATTCACCTTCGATGAGGTTGCGGCGGCCGTGGTCTTTGGCGCTCGAACGCACATAGACGAAGGGTTTGTCCAAAGCATCGGCCAGCAGGGCGCCGTGGGCGATACCGGCCGTGGCCACCCCCGCGACGACGTCGAAGGGGCCGAACTCGGCGGCCATTTCAGCCAGACATTTTTTCAAAAAAGTACGCACTTTCGGATAGGAAAGCGCCACACGGTTGTCGCAATAAATGGGCGACTGGATGCCGGATGCCCAGGTAAACGGATCGTTCGGCTGCAATTTTACGGCCCGTATTTCGAGTAGATGGCGGGCGACCTCGGCGGCGTGTGACATGGATCGATTGCGGCGGCTTGGAGAAAATTTTATGGTAATAGCAAAAAAATACTCGTTTTTTGGCGGGAAAATACCCCGTTTATGCACCCACAAAGGTATAAAATCTACGTCAACGGCCGCCCCGTTTTTCTCGGCACCCCGGAAAGCATCGGAGAACTCAGTCTTTTCCCCTCCAAAGACATTTTTATCGGCCCTTATCTGGGCAAACGAAAGACGATCAAACAGTACCTCGACCTGCTCGACAAAAACCAGTCGGTGCAACTGGTCGCGCTTTTTGCCGAACAGGCAGACCGACTCTGGGAAGACTTCCAAAGTTGTTTTAAAATACTGGAAGCGGCCGGCGGCCTCGTGACCAACCCCGAAGGCAAACTGCTGGTCTTTTTCCGGCGCGGCTCCTGGGATTTGCCCAAAGGAAAAATCGACCCGGGTGAAACGCCCGAACAGGCGGCCCTGCGCGAAGTGGAAGAAGAAACCGGTTTGAAAAAACTGACCCTGGGCGATTTTGCCGGCTTTACCTGGCATACCTACACCCAGAAAGGCGAACGAATCCTGAAAAAAACCTGGTGGTACCACATGCAGTCGGCCGACAGCGCCGTCACGCCCCAAACCGAAGAGGATATCGAGGAAATCCGCTGGGTCGACCGCGCCGAATGGCTGGCCTCCAACCCGGTGGTGTACGGCAGCATCCGCGATATCCTCACGGAACCCCATCACCCATTCACCAATTAACCAACTCACCAGTTCACCACTTTCCTGCCATGCCCACTCGCAGAAACGCACTAAAATCCATGCTGGCCGGCGCGGCCGTGTTATCGGCATCGCCCGTCTCTTCCCTGACCAATATGACTGATTCCGCATCATTAAAATGGAAAGGCAACATCCGGCATTCCGTGTG
>JAEUUU010000010.1 GCA_016787345.1 Saprospiraceae bacterium
GGCGGCGATATCTTCGTCGGAATAGTCTTTTTGAAATTCGCCGTAGGCGATTCCGCCCGATTCGGCGACGCGTTCGTTGGTTTGGCCGGAGTGGATATGGGCGGCCCGAATCCAGCTGTTTTCAGAGAGTTTTTTGAACCAACTGGCGCCCACGATGAGCGTTTGGGAGCTGTAATCGATGTTGAAAATGTCTTTGCTGAGTTCGATAGACGCGCTGTCGGGTTTGTGTTCGAACACGTTGGCCGAGTTGCCCCAGATCATAAATGCGCGGAAATCGCCGGCCCGGGTGCGGGGTGCAGCCAGGTGGACCGAAAGGTCTTGAAAACGAATGGCTTCGTCGCCGAAATTGACGCCCATTTGCCCCAAAAGGCCCACGGTGGAGTAGCGGTAATTGACCAGGTAGCTGCTTTTACCGCGCCCGGTCAGCGGGCCTTCGGCGGCCATGTCGAGACCAAGCAGACCTGCCTGGGCGGTAAATTCGTGGCGCTGATCATTGCCGGGGCGCAGGCGGATATCCATGGTGCCGGCCATGGCGTCGCCGTAGCCGGTGGGCAGGGCGCCCGTGAGCAGGGCCGACTGGTCGAGCAGTTGGGCGGAGAACATCAGCACGCCGCCGGCCGCGGCGGTGGGCCGGTCGGCGATGGTGCCGGCATTGGGCAGGTGGTTGGGATTGACCACGTCGAGACCTTCGAGGCGCCAGCGGAGTGCCGCCGGGCTGTTGCCGCGCACGATGAGGCCGTTGGCCTGGTCGTCGTTGCCACTCACGCCGGGGTAAGCCTGGGCGAGGCGCGCCGGGTCGAAAAAAGTGGCGGGCACGCGCTCGGTCTGCACGCCGCTCAGGGGCACCACGCCCAGCAGGGGCATCGGGCGGTGGCCCTGTTCGGCGCGGGCGGAGATGCTGAGTTCGGGCAGGCTGTACAACTGGTTGTAAGCCACGTCGAGCACGGTTTCTTTGCCGGCCACGATGTCTATATCCCACACGATCATGGGTTGGTAGCCGTCATACTCGACCTCCATCAGGTAATAGCCGGGCTTTACATCGGAGAAAATATATGCGCCGGAGGAGTCGCTGTGGATGGTCAGGGGTGTCAGTCCAGGGGCGGTACGCAGGCTCAGGCGGGCGCCGGCCAGGGTTTCGCCGGTTGCGGCATCGCGCACGACGCCGCGCAGGGTTTGGGCATAATTTTGGAAAAATAGCAGCAAGAGGGCTGCCGTCAGCGAGGTTCGTACTAATTTCATGGCTGCAAATTAATGGGGTTGTCCTCGAAATTCCGGTGACCTGCATTAGCGAAGTCGAAACCATTTACCAATTTAAAAAGTCCATACCATGCTTACCTACGTTCTTCCTGTCGTCGTAGTCCTGATTTTTTTGAGCGTGCTTACCGTTCAACAAGGCACAGTGGCCATCACGACCATTTTTGGTAAATACAACCGTACCCTTTATCCTGGCTTGAATTTTAGAATTCCGCTTATCGAAGCGGTTTTTAAGCGCATTTCTGTGCAAAACCGCGCGGCCGAACTCACGTTCCAGGCTGTCACGGTCGACCAGGCCAACGTTCATTTTACCTCCCTGCTCCTGTTTTCCGTGTTGAACAACAATGAAGAAACCGTCAAACAGGTGGCTTTCCGTTTCGTCAGCGACCGCGATTTTATGGCCACGCTCACCCGTACGGTAGAAGGCAGCATCCGCGCTTTTGTCGCCACCAAAAAACAACAGGAGATTCTGAGCCTGCGCCGCGAGATCACCGAGGCGGTCAAAACCAACCTCGATCACATGCTCGAAGATTGGGGGTACCACCTCATCGACCTGCAAATCAACGACATCACCTTCGACGACGAAGTGATGCGATCCATGTCGAAAATCGTGGCCGCCAACAACCTCAAAGCCGCCGCCGAAAACGAAGGCCAGGCGCTGCTCATCACCAAAACCAAAGCCGCCGAGGCCGATGGCAACGCCATCAAAATCGCCGCCGAAGCCGAACGCACCGCCGCCCAGATGCGCGGCCAGGCCGTGGCCCTGTTCCGCGAAGAGGTCGCCAAAGGCATGAGCCAGGCCGCCAAGGAAATGCGCGACGCCCAGCTCGACACGTCCGTCATCCTCTTTTCGATGTGGACGGAAGCCATCAAAAACTTCACCGAGCACGGCAAAGGCAATATTATTTTCCTCGACGGCTCCACCGAGGGCATGCAAAAAACCCTGAAAGAACTCATGGCCCTCAACCAGATGGACATGGTGCGCAGCCAGGGAGGTAAATAAACTTTCGGGGGCGCGTGTCGTCTAATCAAAACCTGACGCAACCACCCGACAAGTTTTTTCCGTTATGAAGGAGGCTGTATTGTAAGTCTTTTGGCTCGTGACATTGACCTGCAATACAGCCTCCACTTTTTCTAAATCTCCATCCTGTATCCAATGCGACTTTTTCTCCTGACCTGCCTCATGGGCCTCAGTCTTTCCGCCTTCTCTCAAGACCTGCCGCCTGAAATGTACCTCTCGCCCGACGGGCATCGCCTCTACACCGGGGGGCAGCCGGCTTCGGGGCTGTACGACGAGTCGATTATCCGCACGATTAACCTGGATTTCAGCCAGTCGAACTACTGGACGCTGCTGACGCAGAACTACGCCAGCCATACTGATATTCCGGCTACGATGACCGTCGACGGCGTGGTGTACGACAGCGTCGGGGTGCGTTTCAAAGGTCAGACTTCGTACCAGATGGTGCAGAATTCGCAGAAAAAGTCGTTCAACATTTCGCTCGATTATGGCGTCGACTATGACAAGTTGATGGGTTACAAAACCCTGAATCTGAACAACTGCTTCCTCGACCCCTCTTTCCTGCGCGAGTTTTTCTACCTGCACCAGATCCGGAACCACATTCCGGCGGCCAAGGCCAGTTTTGTCAAACTGTACCTCAACAATCAATACTGGGGCATTTATCCCAGTGTGCAGCAGCTCAACGGCGATTTTTATGAAGAATGGTTCCTCAGCAACAACGGCACCAATTGGCGCGCCGACCGCCCCAACGGCACAACGGGCGGACCGGGTGGTCCGGGCGGCGGCGGTGGCTGGGGCGATGGCACCGCTGCGCTCAATTACCTGGGCGCCGATACCGCGCTCTACAAACAATATTACACCCTCAAAAGCACCGACAAGGCCAATCCCTGGGACGATCTGGTGGTCACCTGCGAAGTGCTCGAAAACACCCCGCTCGACCAACTCGAAAGCACCCTGGCCGACTATATGGACCTCGACCGCACACTCTGGTTCCTGGCCTGCGAAATCGCCTTCACCGACGACGACAGCTACGTGTACAAGGGAAAAATGGACTACTACGTCTACTGGGAGCCCGAAACCGGCCGCATGACCCCGATCGAGTACGACGGCAACAGCTGCATGGAACTCAACTTCGCTCAGCAATGGACGCCCTTCTACCACGCCAACAACGTCAACTACCCGCTCCTCAACCGCCTGCTGGCCGTGCCCAGCCTGCGTCAGCGCTATCTGGCACACCTGCGCACCATCGTGGAGGAATCCTTCGATCCGGCCACTGCCGAGGCCGCCATCGACGCCTATGCCGCGCAGATCGATTCGCTGGTGCAGACCGATCCGAAGAAAATTTACACCTACAACCAGTTTTTGACGGAAGTGGCCGATCTCAAGGAGTTTCTCTCCGTCCGTCGCACTTACCTGCTCAACAACACTGAAATGGCGCAGGTCGCCCCGACGATCGCCGGCGCTTCTCACTTCGTGGCGGGTATCGAATGGGGACAGCCCGACCCCAATCAGGAGGCGACCGTGCGCGCTTCTGTGAGCTCCACCAATGGCATCGATCGGGTTACGTTGTACTATGCGACCGGACTGGTGGGCAATTTCAGCAAAACAAGCATGTACGACGACGGTCAGCACGACGATGGCGCCGCGGGCGACGGCGTCTTCGCCGCCAATATCCCTGCCCAGGCAGGCGGCCAATGGGTGCGCTACTACGTCGAAGCTGCCGCGGCCAATACGGCCAAATCGGTGCGCTACTTCCCGGCCGGCGCCGAACACGACGTGATGATCTACAAAGTATTGCAGGGCGCCGCCGCAAGCACCGACATTGTCATCAATGAATTATTGGCGTCCAATGAAACGACTGCCACAGATGAGGCCGGCGAATTCGACGACTGGATCGAACTCTACAACAACGGCACGGCAGCCGTCGACATCAGCGGCTGGATTATCACCGACAACCCGGCCAACCTCGACAAATGGGATTTCCCGACCGGCACCGTGATTCAGCCGGGCGATTACCTGATTCTTTGGGCCGACGAAGACAGCAGCCAGGGTCCCCTGCACGCCAATTTCAAACTCTCGGCCTCGGGCGAAGAACTCATCCTGCTCGATGCCTCGGGCGCCGTGGTCGATCAGGTGACTTTCGGGGTGCAGGATGTGGACATGAGTCTTTCCCGTATTCCCAACGGTACGGGCAGCTTCGTTGTAAAAAACCCGACTTTCGGCTACAACAACGAGCAGGCTTCGGGCGCCGACGATTTATCGGTCGGTGAACCCTCGATCCGCCTTATGCCCAACCCGGCCGAACAACAGCTGCGCATCCAGTTGCCGGATACATACGCGGGTACGGTTGAAATTTACGACGTACTGGGCAAACGCTGGTTCGCCGCATCTGCCCAGCCTGAGTTGCTGATCGAACTGGCCAACTGGCCTGCCGGCGCTTATGCTGTGAAATGCGGCGGAAGCGTGAAAATGTTGGTGAAGCAGTAGGATTGTGCTCTTTTCCAGCGAGTTATCAACTGCGTAGTCCCGTTATGGGTGTTTCTCATGGGGGCACGCAGAGAGGTGGGTGTTTCACGCAAGGGGCGCAAAGGGGCAAAGCGCGCAAAGAGGGGGATTTTTATTGCACGCAGAGGCGCAGAGTTGTCGCTTTTCAGTCATGATTTCTCCCTCTTAGCGCGCTTTGCTCCTTTGCGCCCTTCGCGTGAAACACAAGCCCCTCTGTGCCTCTGCGTCTCCGCGTGCAATAAAAAACTGTGTGAAACGACAGCCCCCTTTCCGCGCTTTGCTCCTTTGCGCCATTCGCGTGAAACACTCACCCCTCTGCGCCTCCGCGTGCAATAAAATCCTCAGTGAACAACCGAGATTTTGACCACCGCCGTGCCGCCTTCTCCGCGGATTTGGGCGGTATACAAGCCATTGGGCAAATCTCCGATCCGGAGTTCGGTTTGCCCGGCATCCTGTACCTGCACCATTTGAACCAGTCGGCCTTCGGCGTTGAACAGCCGGATTTCCTGCACCGGCCAGTCGCCGTACTGAAGGGTCACCGTCGAATGAGCGGGGTTGGGGAACACATCGACCGATTGCCCGGCAGGCGTCGCGGTATTCGAGGAGAGGCAGATGTCGGCGAACCCGTTTTCGTAGGCGGCCCGCACCTGCGCGACTTCGGCGAATGTATTGCCCAGGCCGCAGGGCAGGTCGGGATTGGGGTGCACCGTCCAGGCCAGCACGTATTCGTCGACCTGACCAGGCAGTATTCTGCCATAATTTTCATCCGCTACGATACCCGGCTGGGTAACGCCCAGACAACGACTGTCGCCCAGGGGGAGGCTGGCGGTACACATGCTCCAGCCGTTGGCCTGCGAGGGGTTGTCGGGGAAAATATAATCCGTGGCCGCGCCGCCCGACTGGTAGCCGCTTCCCCCATAAGTGATCGGCGATCCGTCGCGCCAGGAGCCGGTCAGGTAGCGGTAGTATTCGGCAGGTAAAGTAGGGTCGGTTGTGCCTGGCGGCAAAGTGCCGATGGCGGCGTTGTTGATACCGATAAATTTTTCCATCGGAGTGCTCAAAAACGTAACCGATTGCACGGGCGGTACGCCGCTGAATGTCGGTACGCCGCCACAACTGGTACCCGGATTGCCGTCGATCTGGTCGGCATTGTAGGCGTAAAATGTATTCAGGGCCGGGTTGCAGCCATAAAAATCATCGGAGTAACAGCCCAGATCCGGATCGACAAAAAAGCCGACAAAACAGGAGTCAATGGCTTCAAATCCGCGGTAAATGGTTTTATGTGCGGTAAACAGGGTGTTGCTGATCGGCGACTGGCCGGGACAGTTGAACGCCCAGGCCGTCAGCTGCACTTCCATGTTCATGCCTGCACCGCCTGAAATGCCGTGTGGGGCGCCTGCACCCTCGTCGTTGAACACACACCAGGCAAATTCATCGGCTACAAAAGGCGGGATACCCCGGAGCACCACGGCCGGGTAATCGCCACTGAGCGGGTCATACAAGCCATTAGAATTGAAGTCGTAAAAACCCGCCAGCGACTGGGCCGTGAAAGGCAGGTCGAAGCCCCAGACCTGGGAGAAATACGCATTGCCTTCGCCAGGCCAGCCCATGATAGAAGGAAACTGGGCAATCGCAGCAGCCGGATCGCCCTGTAAAGAAGGCAAAGCCGCCAGAAACGCCGTCACATCAGCGCCTTTTACTTTAAATATACGATCCCAGTTGGCACAAGTGTTTGCCTCGGAAGTACCCGTGGCCGGATCGAGCGGACCGGGCCAGAAGTCGGTTTTGTTGTTGAAGCGATAGTGCGCCGCCGAAATTTTCAGGTTGTAAGCCGGATCGACCCCACCGATCCACAGACCGGCTGAATAAATCGTGGTCGGATCATTGCCGCCCGGCGTCGGGTTGGGGATAAACTGGCCGTCGTTGAGATCCCAAAACAAATCGCCGCCGTTCAGCAGGCGGGCCTTGATGTTATTGCCCTGAATATCGAGTTGGGCATTTGGAGCGTCGCAAGCCTGGGCATCGAGGCGGAGGCCTATGGCCAGTAGCAAAAGACAGGTAATGAATGATTTGGTCATGTGAAAAGATTAACTGGTGATGAAATAAAAGTCTGAAAACAAATAAGCGAAGCATTGTTCGAAGCACAAGATAAGATTGAGCCAACAGTATAAATTACCGGATAAGTCAGGTTTCCGAATGAGCCGGCGGATTTGCCAAAAAAGGCTTTCCTGCAATTCCTTGCCCAGGCATCGGTCGAATGCTTCTATTTTAGCCGTCGAAATCTGTTCGTCACATACCGCCAACTTTATCCATGACATTCGAACGCCGTACCCCCCAAGCATTCCCCATCCGCAACATCATCCTGCTGGCTGTCGTCGTGCTGGCCTTTTTTGTTTTTGTATTAAAAAACATGCAGCAGTCCCAGCCGGACAATACCCCTGCCGTACCGGCCCCGGAACTGGAAAAAAAGGACAGCTCGGGCCTTCGTCCGAACGAATGGTTCTATGCCATGCGCGACTATCCGCGTTACCGGCCGGATTTGAACGCATACACACGGGCAATGTATTCGGCTAAAAACGGCGCCCAGCAACGCAGCGGCCTCCCCGGTTTCAACACCGCCTGGACGCTCGAAGGCCCCGGCAACATCGGCGCGCGGATCAACTGCATCAAAGTACACCCCAACAATCCCAACATCATTTACCTGGGGTACTCCGGCGGCGGCGCCTGGAAAACCACCAACGGCGGACAAACATGGACGCCCCTGATCGACGATCAGGTTTTCCTTTCCGTCGGCGATATTGAACTCGATCCGCAAAACCCCGAGCTCGTCTATCTGGGCAAAGGCGACCCCAATATCAGCGGCTATCCCTTTATCGGCGACGGCCTCTGGAAAAGCGCCGACGGCGGCCAAAACTGGCAATCGCTGGGGCTGGAGAATACGCGCATTATCACAAAAATCATCGTCCATCCCGACAATCCCAACGTACTGATCGTAGGCGCCATGGGCCTGCCCTTTGCCCGCGACCAGCACCGCGGCGTGTTCCGCAGTACCGACGGCGGCCAGTCGTGGCAACAAACCCTGTTCATCGCCGACTCGGTGGGCGTGATCGACATGGTACAGTCGCCCGACAATCCGGAGGTCCTGTTCGCGGCCAGCTGGGACCGTATTCGCAACAACTCGGAAAGCATCGTCTCCGGCCCCAACGCCCGCATCTGGCGCAGCACCGACGGCGGACAAACATGGGCGCCGCTCGCCGGCGGACTGCCTGATACCGACATGAGCCGCCCGGGACTGGCCATCGATCCGACCAACGGCGATCACATATTTGCCTGCTTTGCCGACGCCGGCCTCCAGTTTGGCGGATTGTACGAATCGACCGACGGCGGCGATACCTGGGCGCAGTTGCCGGGCACGGGAATCGATCCCGGTTTTCAGGGCGGTTTTGCCTGGTATTTCGGGAAAATGCACATTAACCCCTTCAATCCCCTGGATATGTGGATACTGGGCGTGTTTTCCATGCGCTCGCTCGACGGCGGACAAACCTGGGATTACGCCAATGCCTTCGATACCCACGCCGATCACCACGACCTGGTTTTCCTGAGCGCCCAGACCGCGCTGCTGGCCACCGACGGCGGCTTGTACCGCACCGACGGTGAAGGGCTGGGTTGGTACAAAGGGGAGGATATTCCGACCACACAGTTCTACCGCGTCGCCGCCAACCCGCACCAACCCGAATATTACTACGGCGGTGCGCAAGACAATGGCACCATCGCCGGCAATGCGCAAAGTATGGATAACTGGTTCTCCCTCTACGGCGCCGACGGCTTCCTGCCGGTCTTCCACCCCTTCGACCCCAATATTTATTACTGCGAATGGCAAAACGGGGGCATCGTGGGCACAACCGACGGCGGTTTCCCGCAGGATGCCGTCGAAGGAATCGCATCCGGCGACCGCCGGCACTGGGACATGCCTTACCTGATGAGCCCGCACAACCCCGACATCATGTGGACGGGCACCTTCCGCGTCTATCAGGGTTTCGGGCACCTGCCCATCTGGACGCCCGTGAGCGACGACCTGACCGAGGGCATCCCCAACCGCTTCCACACGATCAGCACGCTGGATGAAAGTCCGGTTTTTCAAAACCTGCTTTATGTGGGCACCAACGACGGTAAAGTGTGGCGCGGCGACATGAACAGCCAGCAATGGACCGATATTTCCGCCGGATTGCCCGACCGCTATGTGTCGTCCGTCAAAGGTTCGCCCAGCAACGGCAACCGGGTCTTTGTGTGCCAAACCGGCTACCGCGACAACGATTTTACCGCGCGTATCCACCGTTCCGACAACCTCGGCAACACCTGGACGCCCATTGCCGGCGACCTGCCCGACCTGGCCATCAATGACCTGGTCGTGCTGCCCGGGCACCAGGACTCCATCCTCTTTGCAGGCACCGACGGCGGCGTGTACGGCACCCTCGACGGCGGGCAACACTGGGAGCGCCTGGGCGCCGGCTTCCCCTTCGCGCCGGTGTACGACCTGGCGCTCAATGAAGAACAGAACACCCTCATCGCCGGCACCCACGCCCGGAGTATCCTGTCGTTCCCGATCGACTCGCTGCAAAACAACAACCAGTCGTCGACCTTCGATCCGAACAGCCTCCAGGGCCCCAGGCTGAGTGTATCCCCCACCCTTTCGGGCGGCGGCGAAGTGCACATCAA